>CACGLD010000014.1 GCA_902573755.1 uncultured Pelagibacteraceae bacterium | reverse complement strand
AAAATAATATTTACTTTAAACTTTTATATTTACACTTCTATCATTTAAATCATTTGAATAATTAAAAGTTAAAGCTATAAATTTTATATCTTGTTTATCAGCAATCAATTGTGGCCATTCTATAAGCGTTATTAATTTATTATCTTTTTCAAAAATATCTAAATTATTGATATCTTGTTTCCTATTAATTCTAAATAAATCATAATGTTTAATTCTTATATCTTTCACCTGATACTCATTTAATAAACTAAATGTAGGGCTTGTAATTTCTGTTTGTGTTAAATTATTTATTTTTTGATATTCATTAATAAAATATCTAACAAAGGTAGTTTTACCAACACCCATCTCTCCATATAAAAAAATAAACTCACCGCCTTTGAGATATTTTGTAAATTCTTTAGCTAATTCTTTAGTTAACTTCTCTGAAGTGATATCGATTTTGCTATCTTTAATAGCGATAGGCATCTGGTTTGAAAGGACCTTCTGTTCCAACGCTTATATAATCAGCTTGCTCTTTTGATAATTTTGTTAGCTTTGCTCCAACTTTTTTTAAATGCAAAGTTGCAACTTTTTCATCTAAATGTTTTGGGAGTACATAAACTTTGTTTTCATAATTTTTGTGATTATGCCAAAGTTCTATTTGAGCGATAACTTGATTAGTAAATGACGCACTCATTACAAAGCTTGGGTGTCCAGTTGCACAACCAAGATTAACTAATCTTCCTTCAGCTAAAAGAATAATTCTTTTACCACTAGGCAGCTCAATTTCATGCACTTGAGGTTTTACTTCAGTCCACTTATAATTTTTTAGAGCTTCAACTTGTATTTCATTATCAAAGTGACCAATATTGCATAAGATGGCTCTATCCTTCATATCTCTCATATGATCTGCAGTTACAATGTCTTTGTTACCTGTTGCTGTTACAACGATATCAGCTCTACTTATAGCCTCCTCCATTAATACCACTTCATAACCTTCCATTGCAGCTTGAAGAGCACAAATTGGATCTGCCTCAGTAACTAAAACTCGAGCACCACTTTGTCTTAAAGATGCAGCACTTCCTTTTCCAACGTCTCCAAAACCAGCAACAATTGCAATTTTTCCAGACATCATTACATCAGTAGCTCTTCTTATTCCGTCAACTAAACTTTCTCTACATCCATATAAATTATCAAATTTTGATTTTGTGACAGAGTCATTCACGTTTATTGCTGGAACTAAAAGCGATTTATCTTTTTCCATTTTATTAAGTGCTTTAATTCCAGTGGTAGTCTCTTCTGAAACACCCTTTATATCTTTCATTAAATCCTGATATTCATTGTGCATGATAGCTGTTAAATCTCCACCATCATCTAATAACATGTTTGGCTTCCAATCTGGTTTTCCAACTATAGTTTGTTTAATACACCATAAATATTCCTCTTCTGTTTCACCTTTCCAAGCGTAAACAGGAATCCCAGCTTTAGCGATGGCTGCAGCCGCATGATCTTGAGTTGAAAAAATATTACAAGAAGACCATCTCACTTCAGCACCTAATTCAACTAAGGTTTCAATTAATACAGCTGTTTGAATTGTCATATGAAGACATCCTATAATCCTTGCGCCCTTTAATGGTTTTTCTTTAGAATACTCTTCTCTTAAAGCCATTAAACCAGGCATTTCACTTTCAGCTATTGATATTTCTTTTCTACCAAATTCAGCTTGAGCAATGTCTTTTACTTTATAATCTTCCATGGCAAGCTTTATACAGCTAAGTATTTATTTATCAAGAAATGATTAAACATTGGGAAATCTTATCTCTATCATTGCTCCATCTTTATCAATACGATTAGATGCTACAATTTCACCATCGTGGAGCTCAACCAAGTTTTTTACTATATTTAAACCTAAGCCTGAATGTTCTCCAAATTTTTCAGGTCTATTGCTATAAAATCTTTTAAATATTCTTGACGTGTCTTTTTCTTTAAATCCTTGTCCTTCATCAATAATTTTGATTGATATTTGATTTTTTCCATTAACAGAAACATCAACAAAAACATTAGTACCGTCTTTACTAAATGATATTGAATTATCTAATAAATTTGCAATAATTTGTTCAATTCTGTTTTCTATACCATTTATTAAATATTTATCTTTTCCGTCATTTTTATATTCAATTTTAATTCCTTTTTTCACTTGATGAATATTATTATAATCATCAACAACAGATTGAATGATAGGTTCAATATTAATTTTTTTCATTTTTTCTTTACTTAAGGCAACTTCATCCTTTAACATTTGCGAATAATCAGTAATTAATCTTTCTATTCTTTGGACGTCATGACTAAGTATATTCAGTAATCTATTTCTTTGTTCGCTATCATTTGTGTCTTGTAAAATTTCTGAAGCACTTTTTAAAGATGCTAATGGATTTCTAATTTCATGAACTAAATCTGTTGAAAAATTTTCAGCATGTGCAACTCTATTTTGAAGCTCATTTGTCATATCCTCCAAAGAATTAGATAAAAGTCCTAATTCGTCATTTCTTTTTTTTAAATTTTCAATACCTGGTTTAACTTGACTTTTTTCTTTGATACGAATTGTATATCCAACGAGATTTTGTATTGGTTTGATAAAATATCTGCTTAAAACAAAAGAAAAAATTAATATTACAAATCCTACAGATATGGCTGTTCTTATTACAAATGCTTTTCTCTCATCTATCGCTGTCTTTATCTCATTGGCATTTTCAGTAATAGCTACATAACCAAGATTAATTTCATTTTTTGTAACATTCTTAATTGTTGTTACATTAAATTGATTAAAATCTTCTTGCATAAATGTGTAAGGAGCTCCTAAATTTTCTGAACTAGAATAATTTTTTAATATATCTTTGAATGAAACAGTTTTTTTTTCATCAATTTTTATATTTTTTTCCTCAATAGTTTTTTCTATTTCCTCATTATCTAAACTTTCAAATTCAATTTTATCAAGTCTTGTAGAGAATGATCTTGGATCAAGATCTAAAGTATCAGTGTCACCAATAAGGTTAAGTTGATCATCAAAAAATATTACTCTATCTAAACTTTGAAAAATAAACCTTGTAGAAAATAAAAATCTTCTAATATCATCAGATTGGAATTTTACATCTAGCCTTAAAATATTATCAATAGTGTTGTTAATAATATTTGTGTGATTTTGAGATTTTTTTTTTATTAAACTTGGCTGAATATTATTTAAATATATGAATGTAAATAGTCCAATAATTGTAAAAATTACAAAATTTATAAATAAAAATTTTTTTAATATAGAAAGAGTTTTTAAGTATTTACTAAACATTAGCTAACATTCCATCTATATCCACTACCATACCTAGTTTCAATAGCTGAAAAATCAGGATCTACTTTTTTAAATTTTTTTCTAATTCGTTTTACGTGGCTATCAATAGTTCTATCCTCAATATCTGTATCTTCTCTATAAGCTATATCCATAAGCTGAGCTCTTTCTTTAATTATACCAGGCCTCTTTGCTAATTCTTTAACGATTAAAAACTCAGTTGTTGTCAATTTATCGGGCAGCTGTTTTCCATTCCATTCACACTCGAGTTGTGATGGATCTAATTTTAATCTTCCATGAGATATCAGGCTTTTATTTTCCTCAAGAATATTATTTGAATCTTTTTTTCTTAACTGCACTCTAATTCTTTCAATCAAAACTTTTATAGAAAAACCTCCTGATTTTTTTACAAAATCATCTGCACCCAGCTTTAGACCTAACAACTCATCAATTTCATCATCTTTAGATGTTAAAAAAATTACTGGTAGGGAAGTTTTTTTTCGAAGTTTTTTTAGCAATTCTTCTCCATCCATCTTAGGCATCTTTATATCTATGACTGCTAAGTCGGGTGGCATTCTGGTTAAACCGATTAATGCGCTTTCACCATCAATGTATGTTTGAACTTTAAAACCCTCTTTTTCTAATGCGATACTCAAACTTGTTAAAATATTTCTATCGTCATCTATCAAAGCTATTGTTTGTTTTTGCATAAAGTAGTCTAAAAATACTAAATTGTCCTAATTTGGGCAATGTTATAAATTTAATGTAACATACCCCAATTGTCTCCAACATTAATATCAACCGTTAAAGGAGTTGAAAAAGAATGATAATCACTCTGAGCTACACTGGTCATTTCTTTCTCAATTAATTTAATCATTACTTTTTCATCTTTTTTTGGAATTTCAAAAATTAATTCATCATGAATTTGCAAGAGCATTTTTGAATTAGAATTTTTTTCCTCTGATAATTTCTTATCCAATCTTATCATGGCTAATCTCATTACTTCAGAGGCAGAACCTTGAATAGGAGCATTAATTGCAGCACGTTCTTGAAAATTTCTGACATTAAAGTTTTTGTCATTTATTCCATTAAAGTGAGATCTTCGTCCAAAAATATTGTTAACATATCCACTTTTCCTACAAAATTTAATTGTATTATCCATATAAACTTTAATTTCTGGAAACTTAGCAAAATATGAATTTAAAAATTCTTCTGCTTCATAATTAGAAACATTTATTTGCTTAGCTAATCCATATTGCGAAATTCCATAAATAATTCCAAAATTAATAGCTTTAGCCTTTCGTCTGTGATCTTGATTAACTTTTTTGATATCAATATTAAATATTTGGCTAGCTGTTAAAGAGTGAATATCTTCTTTATTTTTAAAAGCTTTTTTCAATTCTTTTACATCTGCCAGGTCTGCTAAAATTCTCATCTCAATTTGATTGTAATCTGCAGAAATTAATAGGTGCCCTTTTTTTGCAGTGAAAGCTTTTCTTATATCTTTTCCATCTTCTGATTTAATTGGTATATTTTGTAAGTTGGGATCACTAGACGCTAGTCTTCCAGTCGTTGTAGCAGCAAGCAAAAACGAAGTGTGAACCCTTTTTGTATTTGGGTTTAAATGTTCGGGTAAAGCATCTGAATAAGTATTTTTCAATTTTGAAACTTGTCTCCAGTCTAAAATTAATTTTGGAAACTCATGACCTTTAAAAGCTAAATCCTCTAAAACACTTGCACTTGTTGCAAAACTTCCTTTTTTAGTTTTCTTTAAACCAGCTATTTTCAAGTCATTATAAATTATTTCACCTAATTGCTTTGGGGATGCGATATTGAATTCTTTTTTAGAAATTTTAAATACTTCTTTTTCAAGTTTTTGGATTTTTTTTTCAAATTTAGATGAAAGAGATTTTAAAAACTTACTATCAATTTCAACTCCCTCTATTTCCATAAATGCAAGAATTTTAATTAGTGGCTTTTCAAAAATTTCATAGATATTTATCATTTTTTCTGATTTTAAATTTTTGACAAATTTCTTGTATAATCTAAAAGTAACATCGGCATCTTCAGCAGCGTAATCTTTTGCTTTATCTAATTCTACTTCGCTAAAATTAATTTCTTTCTTACCTGTTCCTACAATCTCTTTAAAAGAAATAGTTTTATGACCTAAATGAATTTCTGATAAAGTATCCATATTATGTCTATTTTTTCCTGCATCTAAGACATAAGACATTAGCATCGTATCTTCCATTGATGAAAGCGTTATTCCGCACTTATAAAGTACGATAAAATCAAATTTTATATTTTGACCTATTTTTTTTATACTAGGATCTTCTAATATTTTTTTTAATTTTTTAATTACTGCGTCTTTTTTAAGACACTTGGGTGACTTGTGACCAACTGGTATGTAACAAGCTTTTCCAACTTTAGAGCAAAGAGAAATGCCCACTAAATCTGCTTGATGAGGATCTAATGATGTCGTTTCTGTATCTACAGCAACTTCACCAACTTCTTCTGCCTCCTCTATCCATTTATCAATTTCATCTAAACTATTAATCAAAAAATAATTCTTGTTATTTATTGTTTGTTGTTTTTCTAAATTTTGAGTTTCAATCTTATTACTTTCTAGTTCAGGTTCTCCATAAGCAGAAATTGCAGAACTTAACAACCTGTTAAATTCCATTTCTCTTAAAAATTTATATAATTTATCTTTATCTATATTTTGCAATTTAAATTCACTTAACTCTCTATTAACTGGAGAGTTATGATCTAGTGTTACAAGTTTTTTACTTATTAATGCTTTATCCTTATTCTCTATTAATGTTTCTCTTCTTTTATTTTGCTTAATCTCATTAGCAGATTTTAGTAAATTTTCTAAAGTGCCATATTTATTAATTAGCTCTGCAGCTGTCTTAACACCTATCCCTGGAACACCAGGAACATTATCACTACTATCTCCTGCTAAAGATTGCACATCAATAACTTTTGAAGCATCTACGCCAAATTTTTTTAAGACATCATCGTCAGTTATAAATTTGTTTTTCATGGGGTCAAAAATTCGAACCCCTTTTTTGTAAAGCTGCATTAAATCTTTATCTGATGAGACAATTGTAACTTTTGCACCTTTTTTAAGGATTTGATCAACATATGTGGCTATTAAATCATCTGCTTCATAATTAGGAAGATCCACAGATGGTAAATTGAATGCTAGTACTGATTTTCTTATATACTCAAATTGAGGAGCCAAATCATCAGGCGCCTCTGACCTATTAGCTTTGTAATCACTATAAATTTCATTTCTGAAAGTTTTTCTTGCTGAGTCAAATATTACTGCAAAATGTGTTGGTTTTTGCAAGTTTTGATCAGATTTTGAATCCTCTAATAATTTAAATAACATACTGCAAAAACCACTAACAGCACCTGTTGGAAGTCCATCACTTTTTCTAGTCAATGGAGGCAAAGCATAATAAGCTCTAAAAATATAACCAGAGCCATCAATCAAATAAAAATGATCTGTTTTTTGAATTTTATTCATGAAGTATAATTAAATATTATAATGATAACATATTCTGTATATAAAAAAATTTACTTTCAATTATTATAACAATTATAAGTAGATTATTTTTTATATTTTGAGTATTATTTAACAATGGAATTAACAAAAAATCTCACGCAACCTAAACTATTTAAATCTCTGGTTGTTATTGTTCTTGGTTCAATAGCACTAACTATATCAGCAAAGATCAAAATTCCTTTCTATCCAGTTCCTATGACTATGCAAACATTTGTTGTATTGTTTTTAGGAATAAGCTTAGGACATAAAATTGCACTAGCTACAATTGGTCTGTATTTAATTGAAGGAATTGCAGGTCTTCCTGTATTTTCAAATTCACCTGAAAAAGGTGTTGGGTTAGTTTACTTTACAGGGCCAACTATGGGTTACTTAATTGGTTTTTTAACCGCTTGTTACTTGGCTTCTAAAATAAAGATTGATGATAATTTTTTCGTTGTTTTATTTAAGCTAATAATTGCAACTTCAACAATTTATATTTTGGGTCTAATTTGGCTTGGAACATTGATTGGATGGGATAAGCCAATTTTTGCTTTAGGAGCAAAACCGTTTCTATTAGCCGAGATTTTTAAAATTATGCTTTTAGCTCTTTTGACTAAGCAAATAATTAAAATTAAAAAATTTATCTAGGTGATCTTTTAGAAAGAATTCTTTGAAGAGTTCTTCTGTGCATTTTAAGTCTTCTGGCTGTTTCTGAAACATTCCTATTACATAACTCGAAAACTCTATGTATATGTTCCCACTTAACTCGATCAGCCGACATCGGGTTTTCTGGTGGGGCTGCTTTTTTTGAAGGATCTGCCAATAATGCTTTCTCTACATCTTCTGCATCAGCAGGTTTAGCCAAATAATCTATAGCACCTTCTTTGATTGCAGCTACTGCCGTTGGAATATTTCCATATCCAGTTAACATGATGATCCTGCTATCACTATTTGAAGACTGAATTTCTTTTACAACTTCAAGTCCATTACCATCTGCAAGCCTTAAGTCTACAACAGCAAAACCAGGTTTTTTAGTTTTTACAGATTCAACTCCCTTTTGTACACTCTCAGCTTGAAAAACCTCAAATCCTTTTTTTTCCATCGCTCTTGCTAAACGCTCACGGAAAGGATTATCGTCATCCACGATTAATAATGACTTATTTTCAAAATCACTAAGATTCTGTAGTTTTGCTTCTTCTTTCATGACCTTTATATGGGGTCTCTGCAAGATATTACAATATATGAATTTTACGCATTTCTGGCTTGAATTATTTGCTTTACTTTGGTGCTGTTTACTTTATATGCCAAAAAATATTAAAGTTTTTTTTAAAAAGACTTTTTTTTATTAAATTTTTTTTGGAGGCATTTAAAATGCAAAAATTTAAATCAGTTGAGGAATTAGTAAATCAGCTGAAACCTGAAAAACCAGTTTACTGTATTAGAAAGAATTCCATAAAATCTGCTGTTAAATTTTTCCTAAACAAATTTCCAGGTAAAATTTTATATGCAGTTAAAACTAATCCGCACCCTGAGGTAATCAAAACAATCATAGAAAGTGGAGTTGAGCAATTTGATGTTGCTTCAATTGAGGAAATTAAAAATATTAGAACTTTTAGTAATAAAGCAAAATGCTCTTATATGCATACTGTTAAAAGCAGAGAAAGTATAAAAGAAGCATATTTTAATTATGGTGTAAAAACTTTTTCATTAGATACTAAAGATGAACTGATTAAAATAATTGAAAGTACAAATAACGCTAAAGATTTAGAGTTATTTGTAAGAGTTGCTGTTTCAAATGAACATGCAGAAATTGATTTATCAAAAAAATTTGGTGCTTTAACATCAGAAGCAATAGGTTTATTAAGACTTGTAAAACAACATGCTAAAAAGATTGGTTTAAGTTTTCACGTTGGTTCACAATGTATGCATCCGATTTCTTACTCGAAAGGAATTAGTGAAATTGGAAATATAATTAAAAAGACAAAAATTATTCCAAATTACATTAATGTAGGTGGAGGTTTCCCTACAATCTATCCTGACTTAATTCCACAATCTTTGGATAGTTATTTTAATGAAATAAATAAGAGTTTAGAAAATTTAAAGCTTGAAAAACTTCCTGAGATTATTTGTGAACCTGGTAGAGCTATAGTTGCAGAAAGTGGTTCAACAATTGCAAGGGTTAATTTAAGGAAAAAACAAAAGCTTTATATTAATGATGGTACCTATGGTACTCTTTTTGATGCTGGTACACCAAACATTGTATTCCCATCTAGAATGATTAAAGAAAATTCTAATAAAATAATTTCAAAAAAATTAACTGCTTTTGATTTCTTTGGACCTACATGTGATAGCATGGATTATATGAAGGGCCCTTTTTTGCTTCCAAATAATATTAAAGAAAATGATTATATTGAACTCGGTCAACTTGGGGCATACGGATTGACATTTAGAACTCAGTTTAATGGTTATTACTCAAATGAAATTTATGAAGTTGAAGATAATCCAATAATGACAATGTATGACAAAGACATTAACAAAGCTAACATGGTAGCTTAATGTCAGGTCAAAAAAATCCAGGTCATAACAGTAAAAAAGATTTCTTAAAAAACCCTGTTGAACACATCGATATAACTTCTTTTGATAGTAGAAAAATTATTTCCTCAATGGAAAAAATGTCATTTGTTTCTAGAGAAACAGCAAATGCTGCTAATATTTATAACGAGATGCTTAAAGATAAAGATTGTACAATTTTCCTTACTTTAGCAGGCTCTACTTCGGCAGCTGGATGCATGAATATTTATAAAGATTTAGTTAAATATAATATGGTAGATGCAATCGTTGCAACAGGTGCCTCAATAGTAGATATGGATTTTTTTGAAGCTCTTGGTTTTAAACATTACCAAGGTTCACAATTTCAAGATGATACTGAGCTGAGGAATAATTATATAGATAGAATTTACGATACCTATATAGATGAAGAAGAGCTTCAAATGTGTGATAAAATCATATGTGAAATCGCAAATAACTTAGAAGCGAGAAGCTATACTTCAAGAGAGTTCATTTATGAAATGGGAAAATATTTAAAGAATAACTCAAAGAAAAAAGACTCTTTGATTGAAACCGCTTTTGACAACAATGTTCCTATCTTCTGCCCTGCTTTTACCGACTCAAGTGCAGGATTCGGGTTAGTTATGCATCAAGAACAAAATCCAAAAAAACATATGACGATAGACTCGGTTAGAGAATTTAGAGAACTAACAGAAATTAAAATCAAATCTAAAGGTTCTGGATTATTTATGATTGGTGGTGGTGTGCCTAAAAACTTTATTCAAGATACTGTAATTTGTGCTGAACTATTGGGAAAAGATGTAGACATGCATAAATATGCTGTTCAAATTACTGTTGCTGATAGTAGAGACGGTGCTTGTAGTAGCTCCACATTAAAAGAAGCAAGTTCATGGGGAAAAGTAGATATTACAAAAGAACAGATGGTGTTTGCAGAAGCAACTAGTGTTTTACCATTGATAGCAAGTGATGCGTATCATAAAGGTGAATGGAAAAATAGAACAAGAAAAAACTTTACTAAAATTTTTGAATAAAATTGAAATATCTCTCAAATAAAAACGGGTTTTTAGGAATTGATAATAAATTTAGCTTTAAAGAAAAAGCTGTAATTGTTCCATTTGGTTTAGAAAAAACTGTCAGTTATGGGGGAGGAACAAAAAATGGACCTAAAGAAATTATAAAAGCATCTCATCAAGTTGAGCTATATGATGAAGAGCTTAATTGCGAACCTTATAAAAAAATAGGTATTAAAACTTTAAAACCATTTAAAATCGACAAAAATATTAAAAAAGCACTGAATAAAATCTCTAATATTAATAAAGAAATTTTAAGTAAAAAGCTTTTTCCAATGACTTTAGGTGGAGAGCATTCAATAACTCCTGGATGTATTGTTCCTTTTACTAAAAAATATAAAAACATTTGTCTGTTACATTTTGATGCTCATGCAGATTTACGTCAAAGTTATAATGGAGAAAAATTTTCACATGCTTCAGCAATTAGAAGGTGTCTAGATTATAAAAATGTTTCGTTAATTTCATTTGGCATAAGAAACATCTCGGAAAGTGAAATCCCATTTTTAAAAAAAAATTCTTCAAGAATAAATATTTTTTGGGCAAAAGATAAAAAAAAATGGAATTTGTCTAAATTTAAAAAACTAATTAAAAACAAAACCGTTTATCTAACATTCGATGTAGACGGACTAGATTCAAGTATTATGCCTGCAACTGGTACACCTGAACCAGGAGGACTGTTGTGGGATGAAACATTGGATATAATAAGAATTGCAGCTAAAAACTCGAAAATTGTTGGTGCAGATATTAATGAACTGTCTCCAATTAAAGGATTTAATTCTTATAATTTTCTTGTTGCAAAGTTAGCTTATAAAATTCTGTCTTATAAGTTTTTATATTAAACTTTAATTGGTTTAATAATTTTCAATAACATTCTGAACGGTATCAACATTATAAGAGCAACTAAAACTTTTACCGCTAAATCTCCTAGAGATAAAGTAACCCAAGGTACCCCTGTTGCATAAAATGATATTGAGAAAAATAAAAATGTGTCAACTGTTGATCCAATCAAAGATGAAGTAAGTGGAGCTACAAACCACTCTTTTTTTTTTCTTAATCGATCAAAAATTTGAATATCTAATAATTGAGCAGTAATAAAAGCTACCCCTGATCCTATTGCAATTCTGACAGATATTAAATCTGCAAAATCAGTTGAGAATAACAATGTAAATATAATTCCTATTAAAAAGCCCAAATATACAATTTGCCTTGCTAATAATTTTCCATAAGACCTATTTGCTAAATCTGTTATTAAAAAAGCTATTGGATAACTAAAAGCTCCATAAGTTAAAATCTCATTTAATCCAAAATAGTTTATTGGGAACTGAACTAAATAATTAGAAGATAGTACAACAACCCCCATCATTATTGACAGGGTGATAAATAATTTGTTCATTAAGCTGATTTAGCTACAGGTTTCTTTTTAAAAGGGGATTTAACTAAAACTACTTTTTTCAACTTTTTTAATCTAGGAGATAAATTTTTATTTTTTACAGTTTTTAAAAATTCATCAAAACTTCCTTTTTTGTCAACTGATCTTACACCTGAATTGCTTACAGTAAGTTTTAAACTTCTTCCAGTAAGCTCACTTGTAAATTTGACTTTTTTAAGATTCGGTAAAAATCTTCTTTTAGTCTTGTTGTTAGCATGACTAACATTATGACCTTTCATAGGAATTTTACCGGTAAGTTCACATTTTTTTGACATAATAACAGTGCTTATATAAGGGGAGATGTTGAAGGCGTCAAGTTTAATACATTTAAGAAACAGTTTTATTTCCCACAATTTCTGTGAAATTTTTGACACCATCTCTTATTAATAATTCTTTTAGGTCCTTTTTAATGATCCCAGCAATATTGGGTCCTTGAAATACCATGCCGGTATACAACTGAACATAATCTGCTCCTAATAAAAACTTGTCATAAGCTGCTTTACCAGAGTCAACACCACCTACTCCAATTATTTTAATTTTACCTTTTATTAAATTATAGAATTTACTTATTAAAAGATTTGATTTTTTCTCAATAGGTTTTCCAGATAAACCACCTTTTTGATGTCTCTGTATGTTTTGAAGTGTTTCCCGAGAAGATTCGGAAGTATTTGAAATTATTATTGCGCTTATTTCATTTTCTAAAAGTATTTCTGAAATTAAGTCAATTTGATTTTCATTTATATCTGGTGAAATTTTTACAGCTATAGGAATTTCAGTTTTTAATTGTTTTTTTTTCTCTGATATAGATTTTAATAACTCTTTTAATTTATTCTCATCATGAAAGTTTCTTAGATTTTCAGTATTTGGTGACGAAATATTAATTGTAATATAATCTGCAACTTCAGAAAATTTTTCTAATCCAATTAAATAATCATTTAATCTATCATTAGAATCTTTGTTTGGACCTACATTTACACCAAGCACACCTAGTTTTTTATTAGATTTTATTCTGTTTAATATTGTATCTGATCCGTGGTTGTTAAAACCTAACCTATTAATTAATGCTTGATCTTCTACCAATCTAAATACTCTTGGTTTTTCATTTCCATATTGTTTTAATGGAGTAACTGTACCTACTTCAACAAATCCAAAACCCAGCTTAAATAAAGGGTTATATACCTCTGCATTCTTATCAAAACCTGCAGCAATACCGACAGGATTATCAAGATCTTGATTAAATAATTTTGTTTTTAAAATTGGATCGTTTTTGTTTTCATCAAATATATTTGAAACTAAATTGAGTTTGAGTGATTGAATTGCTAAAAAATGTGCTCTTTCAGGATCTATTTTAAATATTAAAGATCTTAAATTTGAATACATTATTTCAATTTACTAATTATCAATTCTTTTGTTTCGTTAACACCGAAAAAACTTATAAAAAAACCCATTCTAGGTCCATTTTCATCTCCAAACACCACTTCATAAATTAACTTAAACCAATCTCTTAAGTTTTCTGCATACCCATTTTCTTTGCCTGTTGAATAAATTAATGTTTGTATATCCTCTGGAGACATTTGGTCATTACATTGTTCTAAAGTTTTAACTAAGGCTTGTAGAGCTAATTTTTCATTTTCAGATGGATTTTTATATTTTTTTTGAGCCTTAATAACATCATTAAAATACTTAATTGCATAACCTACTAGTCCATCAAAAATCGGAAAATTTTTTTCATGAATATTAGATTTGTATTTTTTAACAAACTTCCATAATAAATCTTTGTTATCAGCGTTACTTGTTTCAACTAAATTCAACAACATAGAAAAGGTCATAATCATCTCTTCTTTTGGAATATGTCCATTATGAACATGCCAAACAGGATTCATCACTAATTGTTGTTCAGTTTGTTTTTTTGATTTTTCAATATTATCAAGGTACTCATCTACAGCTTTAGGGACTATTTCTTTATAAAGTTTTTTTGCTCTTTTTGGATTTTGATACATGTATAAAGATAAGCTTTCGGGTGAAGCATATTTTAACCATTGGTCGATAGTAATACCATTTCCTTTTGATTTTGAAATTTTTTCACCCTTTTCATCAAGAAATAATTCATAAGCAAATCCAGATGGATGTTTTTTACCAATTAAATTTATTATTTTGGTCGATAAAATTGCACTCTCAATAAGGTCTTTTCCATACATTTCAAAATCTATATCTAGAGCATACCATCTCATTGCCCAATCAACTTTCCATTGTAATTTACAATTTCCATCCAAAATACTAGATTCTAATTTTTTACCTTTATTATCAAAAATTATTTTAGAATTTTTTTTATCAATTTCTATAACTGGAATTTCGAGGACATGACCTGTATCTGGACAAATTGGTAAAAAGGGGCAGTAAGTTTGCTGACGTTCTTTGCCTAAAGTTGGAAGTATAATGTTCATTACACCATCGTAATTTTCTAAAATAATTTTTAAAGTTGGGTTGAAAAAACCACCTTTATATAAAGATGTCGAACTTTTAAAACTGTATTTAAAATTAAAACTATTTAAAAAATCTTTTAACATTTCATTATTATGCTCTCCAAAACTTGCAAATTTTTCAAATGGATCAGGAACTTGTGTTAATGGTTTATGTAAGTTTTTGTTTAGTAATTCCTGATTAGGAACATTGTCAGGAACTTTTCTTAAACCATCCATATCATCAGAAAAAGTAATTATCTCAGTTGGTAAATCTGTAAGTTGCTTTAAGGCATTCACCATCATCGAAGTCCTTGCAACTTCGCCAAATGTTCCGATATGAGGAAGGCCACTTGGACCATATCCTGTTTGAAGGGTAATTTTTCCTTTTTTATCAATAAATGATTTTCTCTCACGAAGCATTTTTTTTGCTTCAACGAAAGGCCAAGCACTTGTTTTGTCTAAAATTTCTTTTTTAATCACGAGTATATCTTTTATAAAAATCTTAAATTGGCGATTTTATTAATTCTTATAGAGTTGAAATTTATTTACCATAAAATAATGTTCTTTCAAAATGTCTAATTATAAAACTGTTTTTTTTACACTTGGAATTTTGCAAATAATTTTAGGGGTCTCAATGTTCATCCCTATAATTGCTCAATTTATTTATTCTGAAATAGATTCATCATTTTTTGGTGCATCTATTGTGACAATAATTTTTGGATCATTATTTTTTCTTTCAAATCTAGATCACGACAAAAAATTAAATTTACAACAAGCATTTTTATTAACTGCTTTGTCCTGGTTAAGTATTGCTATTTTTGGATCTTTACCATTTATATTTTCGACTATGGAGCTTTCAATTACTGATGCTTTTTTTGAGAGTATGTCTGGTATTACAACAACTGGATCTACAATTATTTCTAACTTAGAGAGTACTCCAAAAGGTATTCTATTGTGGAGAGCAATACTACAATGGCTAGGTGGCATTGGTATTATTGTGATGGCAATTACCCTGATGCCTATAATGAATGTTGGTGGTATGCAATTATTTAAAATTTCTAGCAACGAGTCTTCTGAAAAAATTCTTCCTAAATCAAAAGAAATAGCTTTGAGACTTATTTATATTTATTCGGGTCTAACCGCTCTTTGTGCATTATCATATTGGGTATTTGGAATGGGAAAATTTGACAGTTTAACTCATTCTATGACTACTATAGCTACAGGTGGATTTTCCAATTACAATCAATCTATCGGATATTTTGACAGTGTTCTTATAGAAATATCATCGATGATTTTTATAATTTTAGGAAGTATCCCATTTATTGCATACATTAAATTTATTAGTGGTAATAAAAAAATATTTTTAAACGATATTCAAATCAGAACATTTATTAAAATAATAATTATAAGTATTATTATATTATCAATTTATTTATTATTTAATAATAACGGAAACTTTAGTTTAAGATCTATTTTTTTTAATACAATTTCAATATTGACTGGAACAGGTTATGTAAATGCTGAATTTGACGGTTGGGGAAGTTTTCCTATAACAATATTTCTTGCATTAATGTTTATTGGGGGCTGTGCTGGATCAACTACTTGTGGAGTCAAAATTTTTAGAATTCAAATTCTATATTTATTTATATTAAATCAATTAAAAAAAATTATATATCCCAAGGGAATATTTGTAATTAAATATGATCAAGGATCTGTTGATGATAAATTTATTGCATCAATAATTTCATTTATTTATTTTTACTTTGTTATTTTTTTTATTTTAGCTGCATTATTATCATTAACAGGTCTCGATTTTATAACTGCCATTTCTGGAGCGGCAACATCAATATCAAATGTTGGTCCTGGTTTAGGTCCTATAATAGGACCTAATGGAGATTTTTCATCTTTGCCCGATATTTCAAAATGGATCTTAACTGTAGGTATGATTTTAGGTAGACTTGAGTTGTTTGCAATATTAGTATTGTTCTTACCATCTTTTTGGAGAAATTAATTATGTCTGAAACAAAGAAACAAACATGGCTTGATTCTCTTGCAGTTTATAAAGATATTCGAATGGTAAGAATTCTTTTATTAGGTGCAATAAGTGGATTTCCATGGGTATTAATTGCAAGCAGCTTGAGTCTTTGGCTTAAAGAAGAAGGTCTTAGTAGATCAACAATTGGATGGGCAGGTTTAATTTTTGGAGTATATGCTTTCAATTATTTGTGGGCTCCCATTATAGATAGAATTCAAATTCCAGTACTAACAAAAAAATTAGGTCATAGAAGAGGATGGATAGTTTTGATGCAATTAATTATTTTGTTAAGTCTTGTTGTTTGGAGTGTGATTAATCCAACTGAAAATTTGGCTTTATTAATTACTGTAGGTTTAATTATTGCTATTGCGTCAGCAACCCAAGATATAACTGTAGATGCATTAAGAATTGAACAGATAAATGAAAATGAAGGAAAATCAATGGCTGCTGGTGCAGCTATGGCTGTTGTTGGATGGTGGACAGGTTATAAATTAGGTGGAGTTGTTGCTTTATTCACAGCAGAATTTTTTGAAAACCAAGGGGTAGCTGACTACTGGCAAGCTACTTTTTTAATTTTAGGTTTTTTAATAATTTTAATGAATATTGGATTAATGTTTGTTCATGAACCTATAGAAACAAACAGACAAGCAAAACAGAGAGAAACAGACAAATTAATTGAGGGAAAACTTGGATCTAGCAATATAATTACAAACTTTATTGCTTATATTACAGGAACTATAGGTGGACCTATTATTAGTTTTTTTAGAAAAAATGGTTTTGCCATTGCAGCTGGAATTTTAGGATTTGTTTTCTTGTTTAAGATAGGTGAGGCATTTATGGGAAGAATGTCTATTGTTTTTTATAAAGAAATTGGTTTCTCCAAAGGTCAAATTGCAATTTATTCAAAAGGACTTGGTTGGATAACAACAGTTGTATTTACTTTGTTGGGTGGAATAATGGCCATGAGAGCTGGAACAATTAAAACTATGTTCTTTGCTGGCGGGTTAATGGCTGTAACCAATCTTTTATTTGCAGTTTTAGCATGGACTGGAAAATCAGAAATTTTATTTGCAATTGCGGTTATAGCTGATGATATCACAGCAGCTTTTGCAACTGTAGCATTTGTTGCATTTATATCATTACTAGTTGATAGAACTTATACAGCCACACAATATGCATTGCTTGCTTCAATTGGTACAGCTGGTCGTACTACTTTAGCTTCATCCTCAGGAGCTCTAGTTGACTGGTTAAACGGAGATTGGGGAACATTTTTTGTTTTAACGACTATAATGGTGATACCATCGTTAATTTGTTTGTGGTTAATTAAAAACAAAATTAAAATTGGTGCAAAATAATTTTTATTTCATAGGTAATTTTTCGAATATTTATAAAAATCCTTCGAAAAGATCTGAGGTAACTTCACAAATTATATATGGTGAAAAATTCAAAATATTAGCAAAAAATAAAAATTGGATAAAAATTAAAACTTTATTTGATAATTATAAGGGGTTTATAAAAAATTCAAAATATACAGAAAAATTTAGCCCCAATTATAAAGTCAGCTCACTAAAAGCAAAGATTTATAAAAAACCTGGAATTGGAACTAGCAGTTGGCTTCCACTTGCATCTAAATTATCTGTATTTGAGCAAAATAAGAATTACGTAAAAATTGAAAAAAATAAATGGATTAAAAAAGCAGATATTAAAAAAATAAACCAAAAAGAAAATAATTTTACAAAAATATTTAAAAAATTTCTCGATATAAAATATGTTTGGGGTGGAAAAACATTTAAAGGTATTGATTGTTCAGCCTTATTGCAAATATTTTATTTTTATAATAATTCGTTTTATCCAAGAGATACAAAAGATCAGATCAAATATACAAAAAAGAATTCAAAGAAAAGACTATTTAAAAAAGGAGACATTATTTTTTGGAAAGGTCATGTTGCTATGTGTTTAAATTCTAAACAACTAATTCACGCTTATGGTCCAGAAAGAAAAGTAATTATTATGCCAATTATAGAGACAATTAATAGAATTGAAAAAACTGCCAAGCTAAAGGTAAAAAAAGTATCTAGAATAAAATATTAATTTCTGCCAAAGTCAGGTTTGTCAATATCTTGTTTCAATTTGATGATTTTTGACCTTACTTTTTTAGTCTGAATAAGTTTCTTTACGATAGACTTATTATTTTTTGAATTAATATCTTTTTTAAATTGATTTAAATTTTTAATAAATAAATCAATCGCTTTTGAAATATTATTTTTATTATTAAAAAAAATATCTCTCCACATGATTTCATTTGATGCTGCAATCCTAGAAAAATCTCGTAATCCACCAGCGCTATATTTGATTAGCTCATAATTTTGTTTTTTCTCAAAATCTTGCGCAGATTTCACGAGATTATATGCAATTAAGTGTGGTAAATGACTAGTAATAGAAAAAATTTTGTCATGTTTTTCAGCACTCATAACAACTACTTTTGCTCCAATTTTTTTCCAAAACTTAGTTAGAATATTTATATTATTTTTTTTAATATTTTTTTCTTTAATTACTATGCACCATCTATCAGTAAACATATTTTCTTTACCATGCTCTGGTCCACTGACCTCTGATCCAGCTATTGGGTGACTTTGAATCCAATGAATACCTTTCTTTAAACATTTATTTATAATTTTAGAAGTTTCAATTTTTGAAGAACCAATATCTGTAATCAATGTTTTCGATGATATAAAT
>CACGLD010000013.1 GCA_902573755.1 uncultured Pelagibacteraceae bacterium | reverse complement strand
AAAAGGTAAAATAATCAAAATTTGGAATAATGTTAAAGTAAAAGATCATGCTAAAGAAGTATTAGAAACTCTTCAAAATATTGTTAAAAAATAAAAAAGGCTCCTTATTTCTAAGGAGCCTTTAATATATAGAGAGATATTTTAGTCTCTTATTGCGTAAGCTTTAACGCCCACTTCTGCAACATCAGTACCAAGTTTTTCAGCTTGAGCACTAATTCTAAGACCAATAGTTTGTTTAAGAACTCTAAAAGTAATGTAAGAAAGTATGAAGCTAAATAAACATACTGCAATTACACCTGTTAACTGAGTTCCAAAATTTGTATCTGGATTGCTTATTGGAACAACCAAAGTTCCAAATATTCCTGCAAACATATGCACAGGGATTGCACCTACTACATCATCGATTTTTTTACTTTCTAAGAATTTTGTACCAAAGTACATAATCAATGATCCAATAGCTCCAATCACGATTGCTAATACAGGACTTGGAGTTAAAGGTTCGGCTGTGATTGCAACTAATCCAGCTAATGCACCATTTAACATCATAACAATATCAGTTTTTCCACCAAGTAATCTTGTGACCACAGCAGCGGTAACTGTACCAGCGGCACCTGCTAAATGAGTATTAACTGCAATTTTACTAATTGCATTAACATCATCAAAAGTACCCATAGCTAATTGACTAAATCCATTAAAACCAAACCAACCGAACCAAAGTAAAAATGTTCCAAGTGTTACTAATGGAATTGAAGATGCAGCAAACGGTACTAAAGATTTAGTTTCACCTGATTTTGAGAATCTTCCTTCTCTTGCACCTAAAACTATAACACCAGCTAATGCAGCGGCACCACCACACGCATGAACTAAAGTTGATCCAGCAAAGTCAGAAAAGCCTGAAGTTGCTAACCAACCTCCACCCCACTGCCAACCCATTGAAATTGGATAAATTATTCCAGCCATGATTGCAGCAAAGATAAAAAAAGGCCAAATTTTAATTCTTTCAGCTACAGCTCCTGAAACTATAGAAGCAGTTGCACATACAAACATTGTTTGAAAGAACCAGTCTGAATAATCTGAATAACCAGTAGCTAATTCAGAAGAATCGCTCCACATTGAAAAAGATCCTATAAAACCACCTTCTGGAATACCGTAAGCTAAATTATAACCACATAGAAAAAATATTAATGAACAAATTGCAAATTTACCAATATTTTTGGCTGCAATTGTTGATACACTTTTTGTTGTTACTAATCCACTTTCAAGCATACAGAAACCTGCAGCCATAAAAGCAACTAATACACCACCAAGATAAAATCCAAGTGAGTTAAAAATATATTGTCCCTCAGCTGACATTGTTGTTTCTGCTGAAGCAAAATTTGATAAGCTTAATAAAGATATTAAACTTATAATAAAAGTTTTTAGAATTTGAGTCATTATCTCTCCTTGTTAAGAAATGTCTTTTATAAAAATTTTTGAAATAAAGAATTGCTTATAGGGCAAAAGAGTTATGCTATTTAAACATGTATAAAATAAAAAGGCCCCATTTCTGGGGCCTTTAGTTAACTAACTAGAGAGAGAGATTTTAGTTAATTTTGTTTTACAGAGGCTCTTCAATGAGATAACGACATGGAGATCGAAGAGCCTCTATATTGCATTGCATGCAATTAGTCACGTATTGCGTATGCTATTACTCCTGTTTCCGTAACGTCAGTACCTTTGGTTTCAGCTTCTTTACTTAATCTAATTCCAAACGTAGCTTTCATTATTGACCAGATTACATAGGACACAGCAAACACAAAAATGTTAATTGAAAGTACACCAATTAATTGTGCACTAAACGATGCATCAGCGTTTGTTAATGGCACTGCTAATGTTCCCCAAATACCAGCAAACATGTGAGCTGGAATTGCACCTACAACATCGTCAAGTTTGAAACTGAATAATAACTTAGTTCCGAACACTACGATCAATCCACCTACAGCTCCGATGAAAATAGCTGCTAAAGGTGATGGCGCTAATGGTTCAGCTGTTACAGCTACAAGACCACCAATTGCTCCGTTTAACATTTGAATTACATCTGTTTTACCAAACATTAATCTTGTGATTATTGCAGCAGCCATAACACCACCACAAGCAGCAAGATTAGTATTAATAAATATACTTGATACAGCAACTGCATCATCAAATGTTCCAATAGCTAGTTGAGATCCACCGTTGAATCCAAACCAACCTAACCATAATATAAATACTCCAACAGTTACTAATGGAATTGAAGAAGCAGCAAAAGGTTTAACTGCTTTCGCTTCACCTTTACTATCAAATCTTCCATATCTAGCACCTAACAACATGATACCTGCTAAAGCAGCTGCACCACCTGTTGAGTGTACCAAAGTTGAACCAGCAAAATCAGAGAAGCCTAGTTCTGCTAACCAGCCTCCACCCCATTGCCAACCCATAACGATTGGATAAATTACTCCAGCTAAAATAGCTGCAAATAAGAAAAACGGCCATAGCTTAATTCTTTCGGCCATAGCACCTGAACAAATTGAAACTGTTGTTGCACAGAATACCATTTGGAAGAACCAGTCTGATCCATCAGCATAACCTGTATCAACTGCACTTGCATCTGACCAAGGTGTAAATGTTCCTATGTATCCTCCTTCAGGAATTCCATAAGCTAAATTATAACCAAAAAGCCAAAACATAATTCCGGCAATTGAATATAGACCTATATTTTTAGCACAAATTACTGATACACTTTTTGAAGTTACCATACCAGATTCTAGCATCGCAAAACCCGCTGCCATGAACATGACAAGGAAACCACAAATTAAAAATAGAAGCGAGTTAAATATCGCTTGAACTTCTCCAGAGACAGTTGTCTCTGCCATACCTGCACTACTCATGTTTAATAAAAATATTAAACTAAGAAGCGGTGCTGATATTTTTTTTATTATTTTAGTCATTAGACCTCCACTTGTTTAAGCGGTGTCTTATAGTTTTATTAATTTTTAAAACTAACGCTGATTAGGAAAATTGGCTATGCAGTTTTTGCATATAGTAACAGCCCTGAACGTATTTTTAAAACGTTAGGGCTGTAAAAAAAAATATTATCTGTTGAATACTTCTTTTAAAGCTTTAGCTGGTAAGAATTTTACCTTTTGAGAAGCAGCAATTTGAATCTGCTCACCCGTTCTTGGGTTTCTTCCAACTCTTGCTTTTCTTTTAGCTACTTTGTACGTACCAAACCCAGCAATTTTTACTGAGTCATCACCTTTTAGAGCATCTAAAATAGTGTTGGTAATTGTATCAAAAGTTCGCTCAGCATCTGCTTTGCTCAAATTTAATGAGCCAGAAAGCTTAGCAATTAGTTGTTTTTTGTTCATTTTAGCTCCGGTTTTGTTGGTTAATATTTATACTTCTCATAAACGTTGATAAATCAAGCTTTTTTTTAGTGTTTTGTTATTTAAAACATACAATATCTTGTAAAAACTTAAATTAATGTTGGATTTATTGACTTTTTTAAACGTTTTAGAATGTGAATTATCTAAATAAACCTAGGTCTTTTAGATCATTAAATGTGGTGAAAAACATTAATGATAGCAACAAAAACAATCCGATTCGAAAAAAACCTTCTTGAGTTTTTTGAGATAAAGGCCGACCTAAAACTTTCTCAAATGCATAAAACATTAAATGTCCTCCATCTAACATTGGTATTGGAAATAGATTAATAAGTCCTAAACTTATTGAAATATAGGCCATCATACTAATGAATGCTAACACTCCAAACGTTGCAACTTGTCCAGAAATTTTAGCTATCCTAATTGGGCCTCCCAATTGAGAAGTATCTGCTTTACCTAAAATCATTCCTCCAATGTATTTTAGTGAAGAAACACTTACAAAATAAACTTCATAACCTGCATGATATAAAGCCTGAGCAGGTCCTAATTTAACATGGTTAACTTTATTATTGTAAGCCCCAAGCTTAATACCAACCATTCTTTTATTAATTTTGTTTCCCAATCCATCATCACCTTCAACTATATTGGGTTTTACTTTTAGAATTAATTCATCATAAAAGCGTTTAACTTTAAAATCTATAAAATCACCAGTAGACATGGTGATAAATTTAGAAACTTCCATAATGCTTTTAACTTCATTACCATCTATTTCTAAAATTATATCCTCAGCTTTTAGCCCTCCTGCCATTGCTGGACTATCTTTTTGAACTTCGTTTATGACTGCAGGAGTAAAATCTTTACCTATAAAAGTATAAATTGAAAAAAATATTACTAAAGCTAGTAAAAAATTAGCTAAAGGGCCTCCAAATACAATTAAAACTCTTTGGTACAAGGGTTTTAAAATAAACAATTTTTCCCTTTCCTCTTCGTTATATTTTTCTAAAATTTCTTGATGGTCTGCTTGTGAATAAACATTCCTATCTCCAAAAAATTTTACATATCCACCAAGAGGAATTGCGCATATTTTCCATCTTGTGCCTGATTTATCATTCCAACCAAATAACTCTTTACCAAAACCAATTGAAAAATCTGTAACACCTACTCCATATTTTCTTGCAAAATAGTAGTGTCCATATTCATGTATAAAAACGACCACTAAGATAAGTATTAAAAATGGAATTATGTAAGATAACATACATTAAATATATTATTATTTACAGTTAACTCAATAAGCTAAAATGCCTTATTATTAATAGAATTTGGATTTTAGTTTAAATTTTGTTCATAAATGCTGTATAATATAAATATGCCTTCATTTGATGTAATCAGTAAAATAAATTATCAAGAATTTGATAATGCTTTAGCGAATTGTTTAAGAGAAATTGGTAATCGATATGATTTTAAAGGACTTCATATTTCAATTGAACGAAAAGATAAAACGGTCACTACTAATGCACCTGATGAATTGAAATTAAAGCAAATAAATGAATTGCTACAAACACATTTGGTTAGACGAAAAGTAGATCCTAGGGTTTTAGAAGTTAAAAGTTCCGAAGGAGCGTCAGGAGGATCTATTAGACAAGTCAGTGAATTAAAAGAAGGAATTAGCCAAGAAAATGCTAAAAAAGTTATTGCTGATATTAAAAAACTAAAACTAAAAATTCAAATTAAAATCCAAGGTGATGAATTAAGAGTAGATGGCAAAAAAAAAGATGATCTTCAAGAAGCTATTGCTGCAATCAAAGCAATTGATATTGGGCTACCGATAGACTTTGTAAACTTTAGAGATTAATCCTCTCAAACTATTTATTGTATTTGTCACAAAAAGATATAAGCAGACATTCAATTACTTAAATATATATCTTTCCAAACATAATGAACTTCTCTGATCTCAATATCGAAAATAAACTAAAAAAATCAATCGAATTAGCTGATTTTAAAATACCAACTCCTATTCAAAGTCAATCGATACCAATTAGTTTAGAGGGAAAGGATGTTTTAGGTACCGCTCAAACAGGTACTGGTAAAACTTTAGCATTTACTATTCCAATGATTAATAAACTTCTTAAAGACAAGCAAGCGATGGCGCTAATTATTTGCCCAACAAGAGAACTTGCAACTCAAGTAATGGAAACAGTTTTAAAGCTGAATGTTAGAGAAATAGGAATCGGAAATGCCCTTTTAATTGGTGGCGAGAGTATGCAAAAACAGCTAAGACAATTAAATAAAAGAGCAAGAATTATAGTTGGAACGCCAGGAAGAATTAATGATCACATTGAGCGTAAAAGTTTAAACCTATCAAAAGTAAATTACCTAGTTCTAGATGAAACTGATCGAATGTTAGACATGGGTTTTACCCCACAAATAGAATTGATTTTAAAATTTGTACCAAATAAACATCAAACACTATTATTTTCAGCTACTTTACCTGAAAATATTTTAAAAATTTCACAAAAATATCTTAATAATCCTGAAAGAGTTTCTGTTGGATCTTTATCAACACCAATTGAAAAAATTAAACAAGAAACTTTTCAAATTACACCTGATAAAAAATATCATGAACTGATAAATCAGTTAGTTGAAAGAAGTGGTTCTATTTTAGTTTTTGTGAAGACTAAACATGGTGCTGATAAAATAGTTAAGCGATTAAAATATGATGGACATAAAGCTGATGCTATTCATGGAAATTTGAGACAAAGTAAAAGAGATCGTGTAATTAGAGGTTTTAGAAATGGTAACAGTCGAATTTTAGTTGCAACTGATGTAGCCGCACGTGGATTGGATATACCAGTTATAAAACATGTAATTAATTATGATCTTCCACAGGTACCAGAAGATTATATTCATCGAATAGGAAGAACTGGTAGAGCTGGAAAAGATGGTTCGGCCTTAACCTTTTTAACTAACAACGACAGAAATATGTGGAGATCAATTCAAAAACTAATTGATCCAGACTTTAAAGTTAAAGAAGAAACAAAACCAAATAATCAAAAAGGAAAGAAATTTAATAAAAAAAATAAATTTAAAAAGAAATTTAAAAATAAATTTTCTAGTAATAAATTAAATAAAAAGAAGAAATTTAAAAAATTTGAAAATAAAAATAATAAAAGAAAATTTAAAAATAGAAAAAGACCAAAAAATTTTAAATTTAAGAAGAATAAACGTAAATAAAATTATACTTTTTGAATTAGAGAAGCGCTGTTATTTGTGGGTTTATTAACGTCTTTTGACACTTCATGAAAAATTAAATTAGGAATTTTACGTTCTTTTAAAAATGCAGAGCCTTGTAATTCTAAATTTAAATAACGATTAATATCAGCTTGATTTAAAATAACCGGTTGTCTGTGATGAATTTCATTTATGTTTTCTTTTGCTTCCTCTGTAATTAAACAAAACTGATCATTTTCAAAAATACCAGCAAAAAAAATAGGGTTTGTATCTTCACGGGTAAAATAATGGGGAGTTTTTTCTTTCTCTTCCCTTTTCCATTCATAAAAACCATCTGCTACAGCAACGCATCGGTTGTTTTTAATCAATTTTTTAAATGAAACCTTTTCATCAATAGTCTCTAACCTTGCATTAATTAAAGCTTTAAAATCTTTATCTTTAGCCCATCCTGGAACTAAACCCCACTGTAGATTTTCTAAAGTATTTCCATTTTTATATTTTTTTATGACAGGAAGTTTTTGATATGGATGAGCATTATAGTTTTCAGTATCTTCAACTTGAATTGCAGATTTAATTAATTTATTTGTTTTTGTTACAGGGTTTTTTACTACGTATCTTCCACACATTATATTGTTTGCTGTTTCATTAATTCTTCTATTTGCTTAATCATTATTTTTGGTGATCTCATAGCAGGATAAATTTCTTGTGCTTGTTCATAACTTCTTATTGCTTTTTCATAATTCTTAAGCTGAATATTTACTAAACCTTGTCCCGCTAAAGCTCCAAAGTGTCTTTGTTCTAAGGCTAATACTTGATCTATATCATTTTGTGACTTTTGAAATTCCCCTAGCATATAAAGCACAGTTGCTCTTTTATTCCAAGCTTCAGCCCAATTTTGATCAAGATTAATAACTTCAGTAAAAATATCTTTTGCTTTTATATAGTTTTGATCTCTCACAAATTGAGAGCCCTCTTCTAATCTCGCAGTAAGTTTTTCATCTGTTGGATGTGTACTCCATAAAGCCCAAATTTCTTGTTCTATTATAAAAGCTACTTTTGATTTATTTGCTTTTAACTCATTAAACAATTGGTTAAGTCTAGTATCTCTTTCATTTGCTAAGGAGCTAACCTGTGAAAATAAATAAACCAAAATTACTAACAATAACCTCTTCATATTTAGATATTATCAAATATTAGAATTAGAGTCTTTGGTCTTAAGTGTCTTTGTTGTTATTTTTACAACTATAAAAAGAAATATCTTTTTCTTTTTCCTCTTGTTTTATATTGGTTGTAATTTCGTGAATAAGTTCGCCTGTTTTTCTAGTATAGACTGCAGACTCAGAATAATTCCTCTCTTTGTCGAATGCTTGAATTAAAAATATATCCTTATTTGAAATTTTAACCTCTAAATCAATTTGATTAAAAAATTCTGATAAATTTTTTACATTTAGAACATCTGGTGTTTTAGACTCGATTATTAACTTATTAATATCTTTTCTTTTAATTTGATCTTTTGTGAAAGATTCAAAGTTATGGTCTGGATTTTTTAAAATTACTTTTTCAAATTTACAATTTAAATTCAAATCAGAATTTAGTGTAATATTTGTGTTTTGAGCATTAGCAAAACTAAAACAACATAATAAGCTAAATATTGATAGAAAGATTTTCATTTAATTAATTATATTAATAATAGTTTTTTTAATTGTTTCACTTACTTTAATTGTTCCATCTTTGTTGGGGTGTATACCGTCTTGTTGATTCAAACTTGGATTAAGTGCCACACCTTCAAGAAGGAATGGGATTAATACTAAATTATACTTTTTTGATAACTTTGGATAAATAGCATCAAACTCTTTTTTATATTTTTCCCCATGAGTATCAGGCGCTACCATTCCAGCTAAAATAATTTTAATTTTTTTATTCTGAGCAACTTTTATAATTTGTTCTAAATTTCTTTCTGTTTCCTCTGGTTGAATTCCTCTAAGCATATCATTAGCTCCTAATCCTAAAATAATTAAATCAATACCTGGCTCTGACAAACTCCAATCTGCTCTATTCAATCCACCTGACGAAGTGCTTCCAGAGACACTTCCATTAATGACTTTAATATTTAACCCAGCTTGCTTAAGATTGTTTTCTAAAACTATTGATAAATGATGTTCTTTAGGTAATCCATAACCAGCCATCAAACTATCACCGAATAAAACTACCTTTTCTATTGCACTTGCGTTTATGTGTACTAGAAAGAATATCAAAATTTTAATAAATATAGTTTTATTCATGAGTGCTCTTCTTAAATTAAAAAAAATAAATCTCAAATACCAAACTGGTAAAGATAGTATCAGTGTTTTAAAGAATATTGATTTAAATATTAAGAAAAAAGAAACTGTTTCAGTAGTTGGAGAAAGTGGCTCAGGGAAAACAAGTTTAATAATGTTAATTGGAGGCTTAGAAAAGCCAACCTATGGTAAAATAATTTTTAATGATCAAGAAATAACAGGCCTTAGTGAAGATGAAGTGTCGGAGATAAGAAAGAAAAATATTGGAATAATATTTCAGTCGTTTTATTTAATTCCTAATTACACAACAGTTGAAAATGTTGCTTTAACGCTTGAACTTAATAATTTTAAAAATCCAGAAAAAGAAGCAAAGATTTTATTAGATCGTTTTGGTTTGAAACATCGTTTTAATAATTTACCAAGTCAATTATCAGGTGGTGAACAGCAACGGGTTGCTATCGCTAGAGCAATTGCGATGAAACCAGAACTAATCTTAGCAGATGAACCAACAGGAAACTTAGATACTGAAAATTCTATCATGATTGCAAATATTTTATTTAAATATGTAAAAGAAGAAGGTTCGTCTTTAATCATGGTAACTCACGACCCTAAACTTGCTGACAAAGCTAAAAGAAAAATAAAAATTAAAGATGGAAAAATTAAATAATCCATCAGAATTTAGTTTGATTTTTAAATATGCTTTAAAAGACTTAAGTAGAAATTATCATAAAATTTCTAGTATCATTCTTACGCTATTTATAAGTCTTTTTATCTTAAGTGCTATTTTCACAATTGAAGATAGTCTTAAAAAAGAACTTAATGATAATGCCAAAGCACTTTTAGGTGGAGATTTAGAAATTGATTACAATCGTAATCAGGGAAATTTAGATCTAGTTAACCAAGTAAAAAAATTTGCAACTGTTTCTCAAATGATTGAGTTCAGCACTATGCTTTCAACTACTGGCAGAGAAAAAAATAAATCATTATTTACTAGAATTAAAACTGTGGATGAAAAATATCCTTTATATGGAAATGTTGTTTATGAACCAATTGGTGCTTATGAAAGAATGCAAAAAGAACCCAATACTATCCTGATCAATGAAAGTTTATCAAAAACCCTAAATATTAAAATCAATGAAATAGTAAAAGTTCAAGATCAAAATTTTACAGTAATTGGAATTATTAAATCAGTACCAGATGTAAGTGGATTTGTTGCATTTGGCGATTGGGCTTTAGCAGGAAAACAAACTTTAGAAATTTTAAAACTAAACGGAATTGGAAGTTTTTTAAACTATGAATACAAAGTAAAGTTTAATGAAAATGATAAATCAGAAGAAATTGAACAACGAATTGAAGAAATCTTTAAAGACGATCAAAAAGTAAAACTTAGATATCCTGAAAATTCTGCAAGTGGGATAAAGAGAATTATTAATAATTTTTCTCAATTTTTATCCCTTGTATCTATCAGTGCAATGTTGATAGCAGGTATTGGAATAGCAAATACTCTGCTTTCTTTTATTAATCAAAACAACATGTCGATAGCTGTACGAAAAGCAGTTGGCTTTTATTCGGGCAATATTAAAACACTATATTATCTGCAGTTATTTATACTTTTATTTATCATCACTGTTGTTGCTTATGGGTCGAGTTTTTTAATTGTGCCAATAGCAGACAAATATTTATCCGATGGATTAGGATTGAATATTTATCCAGTGTTTTCTTTACTAAATTTTTTAAAAATATTTTTAGTGGGATTATTGGTTCTAGTAATTTTTTCTATCCCAACAATCAGTTCTATTGATCAAGTAAAAGCGTCTAATTTATTTAGAAACGTATTTCAAAATCTTCAATTTTATTATTCTAAAAGATCAGTTGTTCTTAGCTTTGTTTTATTATCTATCTTAATTTTATTATTCACTGTTGGATCTGAACAGCCTTCTTATAGCTTGGGCTACTTTACTGCTTTTTTTGTGTGTTTAATTGTATTTTTCTTACTTTCAAAATTAATCATTTTTTTCCTAAAAAAATTCAAATCTAGTTCAATAATTTCTTTAAAAGTTTCAATTAAAAATATTACTCAAACAAAAAGTATAACTCCCATTACAGTCATGTCTCTTGGCTTAGGGGTTACTTTGTTATTAACATTAGCTTTAGTTGGTACAAATTTTCAAAGAGAAATAGCTAAATCTATTCCAGATATTGCACCTGATTATTTCTTCGTCGGTATTCAAAAAGGAGAAAGAGAGAAATTTGAGCAAGGTATTTTAAATATGGATCCCAATGCATCTATTGAAATTGTGCCAATGGTATCTTCTGGAATTGTTAAAATTAATGGTGTGGATCCTAACACTTATATTAAACCAGATAATGATAGTTATTGGGTAATTGGTAGCGAACGAAGATCTTCATGGGTGGAAAATATACCTGAAGATAATCCAATTTTAGAAGGTGAATGGTGGGATTTATCAAACCCAGATCAACTTCAAATATCTCTAGATGCAAAAGTCGCAAAAGATTTTAACATTCAGTTAGGTGATATTTTCACTTTAAATGTTTATGGTCGTGAAATTGAAGGAAAAATAATTAATTTCAGAGAGGTAGATTATCGAGATTTAAGCATCAACTTTGCAATGTTATTTAATCCTCAATTTGCAAAAAATATTCCACACGAATATTTGGCTACTGCAAAATTTAATTCAAATAAATTTGATGAAACTGAAATGCTTGAAATCATGCCAAGCTTATCAATGATAAAAATTGCAGATTATTTATCTAAAGTTACAGCTGTTTTAAATAAAGTATTTATTGCAGTTACTTTAATTTCAGCAGTTACTATTGTTATTGGTTTAATTGTAATTTCGAGTGCAATTATGGTTCAAGGAAAAGTAAAAGAATATCAAAATTTAGTCTTTAAAATTTTAGGTTTTTCAAAAAAACAAATTGTTTTTTCATCGTTAATTGAATTCATCATTATTTTTAAATCTGTAATTTTAATTGCAATATTTTTTGCAGTGATTGGTTCAAAATTTATTATGGAAAATATTTTTGAGCTAGTGTGGATGTTTGACTTTAAAGTTTTAATTTATTTAGGATTTTCAATTGGCTTTGTTACTTTAATTTTAATATTGCTAACAAACTTAAAATATCTAAATCCTAAAGTTTATCCTCTTATAAGAAATCAATAATTAGAATTTAGTAATTTTACTATCCAAAGAAATTAGATTTAATTCTACTTTCAATTTTGGAAATCTTTTTTTTATTTGTTTTTTAATTTTAGAGAACGACTCTATATGAATTTTTTTTTCATTTACTGGGCTAAATTCTTTATATCCATTAGCAATTTTAGCTGCGCCACAATCTTTATGATTAATTACAATTAATTTTTCTATTTTATGTAATTGAATAGATGTTCCTAAATTGTCATAAAACGTTTTATGCCATTTTTTGAATTTATTATGTGTAACACCAACCGCTGCACCTGCAATTGTGAATGCACTGTATTTTCCTGTTAATTTTTTTTTCTTTAAATGATTATGTACTAAATGTTGAAATCTTGGATCCATACAAGATAACACCATTGCTTTAAATTTTGATTTCATCAATTTAATTCAACTTTAAACATAGCCTCGTTTCTTCTATTCATTGGAAGAGTAAATGGACTATCATAGGTTGCTCTAATTGGTGGGCTTATAATTGATATATTGTTTTTTTGTAACTCTTTTTCTAAAATTTCTTTATGCTTAAGGAAGTTTCCATCTGATGCTCGTCCAGAATACCTCAGTACTGCGTAGTATCCTCCTTCAATGTTAACTATTTTAACATCTTCCCTACTTGGATTTGGAGCATTTTCTGAGTTAAATTTAGAGGGTAAATAAAATTGCATACTCATATTTCCATTTTTCTCAACCTGTGTAACTGGGGTAGTCATTTTAATTTTCTCTTGAGTATCGTTTCTTCCTGAAATGTAATTAAACAATTTTCTAAAATTACTATCAATTCCAGATGTTATGGTTTCCACCGCTAAACGATCTGAATATTTTCTAATCTCATAAACTTCATTTTTAGAGATAACTTCATAATTTGCTTCTTCATAAGCCATAACCATAGAATAAGGTAAAATAAATAAAGTACAAAATACTATAAAATAAAGTTTAATAATTTTCATTGTTACATAACTTTATATTCAAAATTTTGTGTAGTTTCATTAATTTGAATTAATTTAGCGCCATTTCTCTCATGAAAATTTGTTGCCATTTCTGTTAGAGGTGAAAGGGTTACCAATCTATTTAAATGATTAGATTTTTTAATTTTTTTGAACACTTCTTTTACTATTAATTTTCCTCCACCCTTTTTTTTAGACCATACAGTATAAGCAATTGCTATTTGACCACCAGTCTGATCTCGCATAGCAGTTTGTAAAAATGCGTCAGTACTAAGTTTTTCTAACTCTTCAACACTTTTTGGAATTTCATTTGTGTAAGCGAAACACATAACGGCATGAATTTCTCCTTTATATTCAACTCCAAAAATTTTTCTTCCATATCCTGTTCTAAACTTATTGTCTAATTCTGGCCTTACAGGATCTTCATCTGTATTGCATTCTTTAAGTTCAACAAGTTTTGCACCTTTAATCCATCCAAAAAAGTTGTCGATATTTTTACTTAATACTTGTCTATTTTTTCTTAATCTAGCTTTAATTCTTGGATTAAATTTTTTTTTCATAATTTAAATAAACTTAAACATTTATTTTAAATTGAGTATGTGTAAAAAAATCATATTAGATAATCATATAATAGCTTTGTGCTTGATACTAAAATTAGAGCATATATAAAATTGTAAAATAATTTTTCTTCAATAATTTTAAGTAATTTATATCCAATCAATATTCCTAATAATGCAACTGGAAATAATATTGCTGAATGTTTAAAAGATTCTAGATTTGTCATAGACAAATTTATATACAAAGGAAGTTTAATTAAATTCACAAAAGTGAAAAAAAATATTCTTGTTCCAACATAGATTTCTTTTTTCATTCTAAGTGGAAGTAAGTAAAGACTGGTTGGAGTTCCTCCAGCATGGACACAAAAACTTGTAAAACCTGCAACCACTGAACATGTTCCACCTTTTAAAAAATTTTTCTCTGATTTTTTTTCTTTGTCTTTTTTAAAAAAGAAATAATGACCTGCAAACAAAAAACCCATTACTCCAATTATAAATTTTAACAAATCTTCCGAAAAATATGAAAAAGTTAAAGATCCAATAATTATACCAATAGCTGCAAATGGAACCATTAATTTCAAAGTTCCTAAATCAAATTCTTTTCTATATTTATAAACAGCAATAAAATCTGAAAATATTAAAATTGGTAAAATAATTCCTAAAGCTTGATTTAGTGGCATCACTATAGTCATTAAGGGAACTGAAATTAAAGTCATGGAACCACCTAGGCCTGATTTTGCAATTCCGTATAAAATTATGGCTGGAACAACTGTAAAAAAAAATAATAAGTTTATTTCCATTTATTTAATGATTTCAATAATTTCGACCCTAAAGGGCTAATTGGTTCCTGAAGTATTATTTCTTTTCCAGTTTTTTGTTTTACTAATTGTAATAGTTTAGTTGCTAACCCTTGTTTTCTAAAAATTGGATTAACAAAAATATACTCTACCTCACCTTTTTCATTAAATCTAACAAAGCCTATTGTTGTATTTTCGTTTTTAAAGGTAAAAACTCCCTCAGTTTCCTCAATTTTAAAATTTGAAACTTCCAAGCTGTTCATGAATCCTAGTAATTTAGGAGTAAAAGGATAATTGCTATTGCAGCAATAATTGAGCTAACAACAATATAATTAAGCTTAATATTGAATTTTTTTTCTACGAACTCAGTAATTTTTTCCCAGAATAATACTATTAAAAAAATAATTATAGCTGGTAGTATATATTTAATCATAATTAAGCTTTGTCATCGCTGACATAAACCGAAACACCTCTTGTATTTAAATCAACATCAAATTTTTTATGTAATGGGGGGAATGCTCTTTGTGAACAATCTAATCTGTCACAGGTTCTACAAGAAACTCCAATTGGAATTTCAGTCGATTTATCATTGATATTTACGTTTTCAGTATAAACAAAATCTTTTGCATATTTTGCATCACAACCAAGTCCTATAGATAAAACACTTTTAGCTTGACCAAATCGTCCAATACCTTTTTCAACGGTTCTTGCAATACAAACGTATTTTTCACCATTATTCATTTTACTAACAGCTGCTTGAATAACCCCTGGTCTAGTAAAAGCAGAATAAACATTCCATCGTGGGCAAGCACCACCATATCTTGGGATATCTATACCTGATAAAGAAAATCTTTTAGAAATGTTGCCTGCCATATCAACTCTTAAAAAATGAAAAGGAATTCCAGGAAGTTTTGGATCCTGCAAGCAAGTTACTCTATGAGCCACTTGTTCAAAAGATGTTGCAAAAGTATTTTGAAGTAATTCTAAATCATATTTTAGCTTTTTACACTCAGAATGAAATAATTTATAAGGCATTAAAATAGCTGCTCCACAATAATTAAGTAAAGCAACTTTACTTAACTTTTTTGACTCCTCAGATGGAAAACTAAATTTTGAAAGATAGTCATCAATTTCTTTATTTGCACCTTCTTGTGCTATTTGTGCAGCTGCATGTAATTTTTTTGTTTCTAGTGAACTGTAATCACTAAGCAATAACTCTTTTTTATTTTTATTGTAAATTTTTGAAAATGGTTTGCTTTCATCAGGAATAACATCTTTTACAGTAATTGAATATTCCGAATATAGATATTCACATAAAGCTATGTATCTTGTACGATTATTTTTCTGAATTTTATCAAATACTTTATTTGCAAATTCTTCTAACTTAGGAAAGTAATTTTTATTTTCTTGTAAAAAGTCAGAAATAACTTCTCCTGGAAAAGAATTTTTTCTATTATCAACAATTTTACCAGAAATTTTTTCTATCTTATTAATTAGTTCGTGATCTTTTTTTTTTAAAATATCTCCAAGTCTTACAATTGCTTTTCCAATTTTTGGATTGGTACTAACTAAATCTTTTACTTCAGGTCCTAAAATATCTAAATCTTCAAATAAACTATCGTCTAAAATTTCAGAAATATTATTTTGAAGATTAATATCTGTTTTTGAAGTAAGATCTGATAACTGAATATTTAATCTTTCACATAAGTTTAATAGTAGATCACCATCAATTTTTCTTTTTCCACTTTCAATAAGATTCAAATAACTTGGAGAAATGTTTAAATCTTCTGCTAATTTATTTGCTTGAAGACCAAGTTGTCTTCTAAAAGACTTGATTTTAGGCCCTATTTTTAAATCTATTTGACTCATATTTACTATTTGTAAATTTTGTAAATTTATTTTTACAATATTTTTTCCCTATTTACAAAGCTTTTTAACGTTTTTTATAGATTTTGTAAATTCTGTAAAATATATAATTTACATGGATAAAAATTTAAAAAACACAGAAAATGAAGCTCAAATCATCAAAAAAGAGGACTTAGATCAGCACAACAGTAGAGGAATCTACATGCGAGATGATCATTGTGATTGGGGTTCAAGTGGAATGAGTGAGCTAATCAAAGCCTTAGACGATAGCAACTAATTCATTCTTCTTATTCAATTTTCTATATTAAAACACAAAGGAAACTAAAAAATGAGTGCAGAAAAAATCTCATACGACTTAAAAAGATTTGCTGGAATAAAAAGAGACTATACTGAGGAAGAAGTTGAAAGATTAAGAGGCTCAATTAAAATTGAATATTCTTTGTGTAAAAACCAATCTCAAAAACTTTGGAAATTATTAAATTCTGAGCCATACGTGAACACACTTGGCTCTTTGTCAGGTAATCAAGCAGTACAACATGCAAAAGCTGGTTTAAAAGCAATTTATTTAAGCGGATGGCAAGTTGCTGCTGATGCAAATACAGCTGGTGAAATGTATCCAGATCAATCTTTATATCCTTATGACAGTGCACCAAAATTAGTTGAGTCTATGAATAATTCTTTAATCAGAGCTGATCAAATTCAACATATGGAAATGCAAGACGGTGATATGAAAAAAGAAGACAGAACAGATTACATGTTGCCTATTATTGCTGATGGTGAAGCTGGATTTGGTGGTCCATTAAATGTATTTGAATTAACTAAAAAATTTATAAGAGCAGGTGCTGCAGGTGTGCATTTTGAAGACCAACTAGCTAGTGAAAAAAAATGTGGTCACATGGGTGGTAAAGTTTTAGTTCCAACAGGAACAATGGTAAAAAATCTTAAAGCTGCAAGATTAGCTGCTGATATTGCAGAGGTTCCATTAATTATTTTAGCAAGAACTGATGCGAATGCTGCAAAATTAATTACGAATGATTTTGATGAAAATGATAAACCATTTTTAACAGGTGAAAGATCTCCTGAAGGTTTTCATTATGTAAAAGATGGAATTGAACAGGCTATCTCTAGAGGTTTAGCTTATGCGCCTTATGCTGATTTAATTTGGTGTGAAACAGCAACGCCTAATTTAGCAGAAGCTAAAAAGTTTGCTGATGCAATACATGAAAAATTTCCCGGAAAACTTTTAGCTTATAATTGTTCGCCTTCTTTTAATTGGAAAAAACATTTAAGCGATGATGAAATTGCTTCATTCCAACAAGAGATTGCAAAAATGGGTTATAAATTTCAATTTATTACTCTTGCTGGTTTTCATACTCAAAATATTGCAATCTTTGAGCTTGCTGAAAAATACAGAAAAGAAGGTATGGCCGCATACTCTAGAATTCAACAACAAGAATTTGCTCGAGAAAAAGATGGTTATACTAGCGTTAAACACCAAAGAGAAGTTGGTACATCTTATTTTGATGCAGTATCAAATACTATCAGTAGCGGTCAAAGCTCAACTACAGCAATGGCTGGATCAACTGAATCAGAACAGTTTTAAAAAAATAACTTCCCTCTCCATTTTTTTAGTAGCCCTTAACAGGGCTATTTTTTTTGTTTGTAATTCATACCAAGACTGTTAAGGGTCACAAATGTCTAATAAAAACTTTGGTTTTGGAACACAAATAAGAAAGTCTCCATATTTTGACTCTACTGTTAAATGGGGAGCTACAGGTTTTTCTGTATATAATCATATGTATATTCCAAGAGATTTTGGAAGTCCTGAGCAAAACTTTTGGAACCTTATTAAAAAATCAATTTTATGTGATGTAGCGGTTGAGAGGCAGGTTGAAATAACTGGTACTGATGCCTACAAATTTACTCAATTATTAACTCCTAGAGACCTTTCAAAATTATCAATAGGGCAGTGTAAATATGTATTAATCGTAAATAACGATGGAGGTATATTAAACGATCCAGTTTTACTAAGATTAGCAGAAAATCATTTTTGGTTATCCTTGGCAGATAGTGATGTTTTGTTATGGGCACAAGGTGTTGCGGTTAATTCAGGATTAGATGTTAAAATAACTGAACCAGATGTATCCCCTCTGCAGCTACAAGGCCCCACCTCACAAGAAATAATGGTCAAACTATTTGGCGAAGATATCAGGGATCTTAAATATTATTGGCTAAGAGAATATCAACTTGATGGAATTCCATTAATTGTTTCAAGAACAGGTTGGTCAAGTGAACTTGGTTACGAAATATATTTAAGAGACGGTTCAAAAGGAAATGAATTATATGAAAAAATTATGGCTGCTGGTAAAGAACATGGAATTCAACCAGGTCATACATCATCAATTAGAAGGATTGAAGGTGGTATGCTTTCATATCATGCAGATGCAGATATCCATACAAATCCATACGAATTAGGATTTGATAGATTAGTAAATTTAGAAACTGATATAGAGTTTATAGGTAAAGAAGCTCTTAAAAAGATTAAGCAAAATGGAATCAAGAGAAAACAGGTTGGTCTTATCATTGATTGTGATCCCTTATCAGGACCTAACACAACTTTTTGGCCAATTGAAAAAGATGGTAAGACGATTGGTAAAGTAACCTCAGCTGTATATTCACCTAGATTAAAAAAAAATATTGCACTTGCAATGATAGAAATAAATTATTCAGAATTAGGAAATCAATTAAATGTTCAAACTCATGAAGGAAAATATTCTGCTACCATTGTAGAAAAACCTTTTTATGATCCTAAAAAAAAAATAGCTAGTAGCTAAGATTTAATATTGTAACCTCTTTTAAGTAAAATAGTAACAATCGTGATGCATCCTAATAAAAAAGCAACCATAGAAATGATGCTAACCCAAATATTAAAATCTGATACTCCATAAAATGAAAATCTTAATCCATTTATTAAATAAACTACTGGATTAAAATATGTA
>CACGLD010000012.1 GCA_902573755.1 uncultured Pelagibacteraceae bacterium | reverse complement strand
AATTAGTTTTTAATATTGATGCGGGTGAAAAATTTTATTTTGGTGATTTAAATTTAAAATTGCCAATAGATTTTGAGAAAAATTATTTTGAAAGCTTGTATAAATTGTTCGTTAATTTAAAAGGGGAACCCTATTCAATTAATTCAGTTGAAAAAATAATAAATGAAATTGATAAAATCGCTATTTCAGAGCAATATGAGTCTGTTGAGGCTACTGTTAATGAAAATATTGTAGAAAACAAAATTAACTTAGAATTTGAGATTGAAGAAACTGAAAAATTTATTGTGGAGAAAATAAATATTTTAGGAAATAATATTACTAGAGAAAATGTTATTAGAAATCAGCTTTTTTTAGATGAAGGGGATCCATTTAATAATATTTTAACCAATAAATCTGTAAACGAGATTAAATCTCTTAATTTTTTCAAATCTGTTGAAAGTCAAGTAGTGCAAGGATCAGATGAAAATTCCAAAATTATAAATTTAATAGTTGAGGAAAAACCTACAGGTGAAATTATGGCCGGTGCTGGCTTTGGTACTGACGGAGAGGTTATTGAATTTGGAATAAAAGAAAATAACTATTTAGGTAAAGGAATAAGTTTAGATACTTTTTTATCTGCTGGTTCAGATCAAATATCTGGAAAATTTAATATTAAAAATCCTAATATAAACAATACAAACAAATCAATCAATTTTGGAATTCAAGCTAACGAAACTGATAAGCTAGAAGCTTTTGGTTATAAATCTAAAAAGATTGGCGGTTTAGTTGGCACTAATTTTGAATTTTTAGAGGATTTAAATCTAGGACTGCAAGCTTCATCTTTTATTGAAGATATAGAAACAGACAGTAGCGCTTCATCAAGGCAGAAAAAACAAGAGGGCAATTATTTTGATACATATCTAAAATTTAATTTTGATTATGATAAAAGAAATCAAAAATTTCAAACTACGGATGGTTACAGGAGTTACTATTCTATAGATTTGCCACTAATAAGTGATAACAATACATTAACAAATTTTTATAACTATAAAATATTTTCAGAGTTATATGATCAAAATGTTTCTTCATTTGCTTTATCTTTAAGTTCAGCTAATTCTCTAACAGGTGATGATGTAAAATTATCTGAGAGGCTATATATTCCTAAAAAAAAATTAAGAGGTTTTGTAACTGGTAAAGTTGGACCTAAAGATGGCTCAGATTATATAGGTGGAAATTATTATGCAATAATGAATTTTTCATCAACACTTCCTCAAATATTACCAAATTCACAAAATATTGATATTGGAACTTTTCTTGATATAGCAAATTTATGGGGTGTTGATGATGATGCGCTTGATGAATCCAGTGAAATAAGAAGTGCAATAGGTATAGGTGTTGATTGGTTTACACCTGTAGGTCCACTCAGTTTATCCTTTGCTCAACCTATTACCAAAAACTCATCCGATGCAACTGAAACATTTAGGTTTAACCTTGGAACAACATTTTAATGAATTTTTTTAAAAAAATATTTTTTTTTTTAATTTTATTTTTTTTTAATATCACACTTTCTTTAAGTGCAGAGAAAATAGTGTTCATTGACATAGATTATGTGTTAAATAATTCAAATATAGGGAAATCAATTTATAAAGAACTTGATAAAATAAATAAAGATAACCTCAATTTACTAAATTCTAAAGAAAAAATAATAAAGGATAAAAAAGATTCTATAGAAAAAACAAAAAATGTTAGTTCAAAAGAAAAACTTCAAAATGATATAGCTGAATTTAATAATCAAGTAAATCTTTTCAAAAAAGAGAAAAATGAATTATTAAATCAATTTAAAATTTTTAAAAAAAAAAAACTAGATAAATTTTTAAAGGATATTAATCCACTAATACAGGAATATATGAAAGAAAATTCTATAGACATCGTTCTTGAAAAAAACCAAATATTTGTTGGTAATAAAAATAAAGATATTACGCTTGATATAATTGAATTAATTAATAAAAGATTGACAAATGACGGATAAATTAAATAAAGATCAAATTCGAAATCTTTTACCTCATCGAGAACCAATGCTTCTAATAGATGAGCTTTATGATATTAAAAAGCTATTTTCTGCGACTGCATTGGTAAAAGTAAGAAAAGATAGTTTTTTTGTACAAGGGCATTTTCCAGAAAATCCCGTTATGCCTGGAGTTTTAATAGTAGAGTCTTTTGGACAAGCTGCTGCAGCATTAACTGCGTCAGGTTTAGACAAATCCACTTATGAAAATAAATTAGTATTCTTAATGGGTGTAGAAAAAGCTAGATTTAGAAATCCAGTTATACCAAATTGTGATTTAATTCTTAAAATTGAGGCAATAAGATCGCATGGTAAAGTTTGGAAGTATAAGGGTGAAGCTTTTGTAAATGAAAAAAAAATGGCAGATGCAATATGGTCTGCCACAATTGTTGATAGGAAATAAATAGCAATAATTATTGATAACTTTAATTAAATTGCTTTGATAAAAGCAATTATGGTAAATCCTTTCTTTAAAAATCATGGTCCATTTAAAATAGTAGAATTGATAAAAATTCTAAAACTAAGTGATTTGAAAATTGATAATGATTTAGAGATTTCTGATATCAAAGATTTGTATAGTTCAAAAAAAGGAGATATTACTTTTTTCCACTCAAAAAAATATAAGGATTTAGCTCAAAAAACAAAAGCTTCTTTTTGCATTACTACTGAAAATTTAAAAGATGACATAAGTAAAAACTGTATCCCAATAATAGTTTCTAATGTTTTGGTATCAATTTCAATAATTACCTCTAAATTTTACCCAGATTCTTTACTTGATAATTTTGATGATAAAGTTGACCTTATCAATGAGACAAAATTTAAACATTCAGTAAAATTTGGTAAAAATGTTCTAATTGGATCCAATGTATCAATTGGTAAAAATTGTTCTATTGGACATAATACTATAATTGAAAAAAATGTATCAATTGATGATAATTGTTCAATAGGTTCAAACGTTGTTATTAGAAACAGTATAATTAAAAAAAATATAAGAATTTTAGATAACTGTATTATTGGCAAACATGGTTTTGGCTTCTTCCCAAATAAAGATAAAAATATTAGATATCCACACATTGGCGCAGTAATTATTGAGGATAATTGCGAAATTGGATGTAGCGCAACAATAGATCGAGGATCTCTGTCAAATACAGTTATTGGAGAAAATACCTATTTGGATAATCAAGTTCATATAGCCCATAATGTTAAAATAGGTAAAAATTCAATCTTAGCTGGGCAGGTTGGAATTGCTGGAAGCTCAATATTAGGTGAAAATGTAAAAATTGGTGGTCAAGCTGGTATATCTGGACATTTAAAAATTGGAAACAATGTTGAAATAGGTGGTGGAAGTGGAGTAATAAAAGACATTCCTGATAATTCAAAAGTTATGGGTTATCCAGCAAAAAATTTTAGAGACTTTTTGAAAGATAATAGATGATACATAAAACAGCAATTATAGATCCAAAAGCAAAAATTTCAAAAAATGTTAATGTTGGACCTTATTCAGTTATAGGACCAAATGTTGAGATAGGTGAGAATACCGAAATATACTCACACGTAAATATTTCTGGTTACACTAAAATTGGAAAAAATAATAAAATTTATCCTTTTGCTTCTATAGGAAATGATCCGCAAGATTTAAAATATGAGGGTGAAAAAACTTATTTAGAAATAGGAGATAGTAATAAAATTAGAGAATATGTAACAATGAATCCAGGAACCAAGGGTGGTGGTGGTTTAACAAAAATAGGAAGCAATTGTTTGTTTATGGTTTCAGCTCATGTTGCTCACGATTGTTTTGTTGGAAATAGTGTAATATTAGCTAACAACGTACCTCTGGGTGGGCATGCGCATGTAGATGATTATGTTATTATTGGCGGAAACTCAGCAGTTCAACAATTTACCAGAGTTGGTAAGGCCGCAATGATTGGTGGTATGTGTGGTGTAGTAAGGGACGTGATACCTTATGGTATAGCACATGGAAATAGAAGTGTTTTACAAGGTTTAAATTTAATTGGTCTAAGAAGAAAAAATATCCCAAACAAAGAAATAATGACTTTAAGTGATGCTTATAAAGAAATTTTTAAAAGTGAAAACTTAACAGAAAATTTGAGTAATTTATCAAATGAAATTAGAAACAATGAATTGGTAGCAGAAGTTGTTGGATTTATAGAAAAAGATAAAAAAAGACCGATTTGTACTCCATTTTCAAAATAAGATGATAGGTTTATTTTTAGGTGACACTAATTTTTCAGATATAGTTCTTAGTAAAATTAAAAGATTAAAAAAAAAATATTTTATAATTGACTTCTCAAAAAATAATAAATTTCAAAAAGATGAAAATTCTTTCAGAATTAGCATTGGAAAATTTGGATCAATTATTAACTTAATTAAACAAAAAAAATGTAAAAAAGTTTTGTTTGCAGGTAAGATTGCTAAACCTAATTTTTCATCTTTAAGATTAGATTTAAAAGGAATTTATTATATGCCCAGTGTTATCAGAGCGGCTAAAATAGGTGATGCTGCTATAATCAAATCAATAATAAATATCTTAAAAAATGAAGAAATTAAAGTTATTAGCTCAATATTTTTTAATCCAGAGCTTTCATTAAAGAAAGGAAATTTCAGTAAATTAAAACCCAATAAACAAGACCTTATTTCTATAAAAAAAGCAAAAGCTTATTTTAACAAAACAAAAAGTTTAGATCATGTCCAGGCTCTAGTTGTTAAAGAAGGTAAAATTTTAGCTAAAGAAGGAAGAGGGGGAACAAAAAAAATGCTATCAAAATTAAAGAAAAATTCAGATGGAATTTTAATTAAACTACCAAAAAAGAAACAAGATTTAAGAATGGATCTACCAACAATTGGACTACAAACTTTTATAGATATTAAAAAATATGGATTACGAGGTGTTGTTTTACAATCTAAAAAAAATATTTTTTTAGATAAAATTGAATGCATTAAATTTGCTAATAAAAACAAGATTTTTATTAATATTATATGAAAAGAATCTTCATACTAACTGGTGAACCTTCTGGAGATAAATTAGCCTCAACAGTTATTTCAAAGCTAAAATCGCAAAATCCTGATATTGAATATTTATCTGTTGGTGGAAATAATTTAAAAAAATTAGGAATTAATTCTATTTTTAATTTAAGTGAAATAACTTATCTAGGTTTTACCAGTATTTTACTCAATATATTTAAAATCAGAAATAAAATTAATCAAACTGTTAATGAAATTATTAAATTTAATCCTGATATACTGTTTTCTGTTGATAGCCCTGATTTTACCATGAGAGTTGCTGAGAGAGTTAAAAAAATTAATAGTAATATCAAAACAATTCATTATGTAGCTCCCCAAGTCTGGATATGGAGAAAAAATAGAGTAAAAAAAATTAAAAAATTTATTGATCATATTCTTTTATTATTTGACTTTGAAAAAAAATATTTTGATGAAGAAAATATAAACAATACTTTTGTTGGACACCCATTAATTGAGAATAATCAAGATAATAAAAAAATCGTTGAAAATATAATTCCTAAAGATAAAAAAATTATATCAATTTTCCCTGGAAGCAGAAAATCTGAAACAGACGTATTATTAAATATTTTAATTGATTTTATAAAATTAATGAACAAAAGACATAATGATTTTTATTTTTACTTTCATGCAACTGATGAAAATAAAAATTTAATTTTGTCAGAAATTAAAAAATTTAATATTGAAAATGTAGATGTGGTTTCAGATGAAAGTATTAAATCTAAAATTTTATCTAATTCAGTTTTTGCTGTATCTAAATCTGGTACAGTTTCACTGCAAATTTCAAGCACAAACATACCTTCTATAATTATTTATAAACTCAGTTTTATAAATTTTATGATATTTAAAATGTTAGTTAATGTTAAATTTGCAAATGTAATTAATATTATCAATAATCGTGAAGTTATTCCTGAATTGTTACAAAGAGAATGTAATGCTGATGAAATTTATAAATCTGTGATTTATCTTTTAAAAAACCCTGACCTTATCAAAAAACAATTATCTGATTGTTCAAAAACATTAAAAGGAATTAGATCTAAAACTTCTTCATCTGAAGAGGCTAGTTTAGTTTTAAGAAATTACCTTAGCTAGTCTTTTTAAAACCTCTTCTTTGCCAAGAGCTATAACTATATCATATAATCCAGGACCAAATTTTGATCCTGTCAAACCAATTCGTATAGGCTGACCGACACCTTTAAAATTTGTATCATTTATTTTTATTAAATTATTTACTATAGGCTCTAAATTCTCCTTATTTATTTTTGATATAGATGATAATTCTTTAATAAATTCATAAATAATTTTTTTGGCTTTATCATCTATTAATTTAATATCATCCTCATTGAAGTTAACTTCATCATTTATGATGAATTTGCAATTATTGTAAATGTCTTCTAATGTTTTAGCTTTATTTTTTAAAAATGATAATGAGGATTTAACTTTTGTTTCTTTGTCATTTTTAATTTCTTCTTTATAAATTTTACAATATTCGTATAGACATTGATAAAGATCGTTCTCATCGATTGTTTTTATGTAGTGCTCATTCATTGATAATATTCTATTCATATCTAGTTTTGATGGTGATTTTCCAATACCTTCTAAATTAAAATGTTTTATGCTTTCTTCTAGAGTAAATATTTCTTTATCTTGATATGACCATCCTAGTCTAAGTAAATAATTTCTTAATGCATCAGGCATTATTCCTATTTTTGAGTAATCATCCAAAGTTGAGGCATTATCTCTTTTTGAAAGTTTTTTACCTTCAATAGTATGAATTAGTGGAATATGTGCAAATTCTGGAACATCCCAACCCAGTGCTTGATATATTTGTATTTGTTTAAAAGTATTTATCTTATGATCATCTCCTCTAATTATATGAGTCATTCCCATTTGATGATCGTCAACAGTTGCAGAAAGATTATAGGTTGGTGTTCCATCGTTTCTTAAAATTATAAAATCTTCTATTGTATTATTTTCAATTTCAACATCTCCTTGAACTAAATCATTAAGTTTAGAATTTCCCTCTATTTTACTTTTAAATCTAATTACGGGTTTGATATCTTTAGGGGCATCTTTTTCATCAGCATCTCTCCATTTTCTATTATAAATATATGGCATTTTTTTTTGTCTAGCTCTTTTTTTTTGTTCCTCTATTTCTTCACTAGAGCAGTAGCATTTGTATGCGTTACCTTTTTTTAACAATTCATTAGCAATTTTAATGTGATCTTCTATTTTTTGTGACTGAATATATTCTTGACCATCATGCTCAATCCCTATCCACTTTAATGATTTTATAATTTGAACTTTGTGTTCCTCTTTAGATCTTTCTTTATCAGTATCTTCTATTCTAAGGTGAAAAGTTCCTTTTTGATTTTTAGAGAACAACCAATTAAATAATGCAGTTCTAACCCCACCAATATGAAGAGCTCCAGTAGGGGACGGCGCAAAACGTGTTGCTACTTTAAACATCAATGTTATTTAGACTATTTTTTTAGAAGTTTCTATATAAAGATACTAAAACTCCTTGAACTTTTACTCTATCGGGTCCAAAAATCTTAGTTTCATAGTTTCTATTAGCACTTTCTAGCGCCACAACTTTACCTTTTTTTCGAATTCTTTTTAACATTGCTTCATGCTCATCTATTAATGCAACGACAATTTTACCATTATCTGCAGTATCTGTTCTTTTAATAATGACAGTATCACCTTCGTGAATACCTGCATCTATCATTGAATCACCTTGAACTTTTAAACCAAAGTAATCACCATTTTTTTCTAAATTATTTGGTAGCGGAATTCTAGAAACCTCATTTTGTATTGCTTCAACAGGTGTCCCTGCAGCAATTTTTCCAAGAACTGGTACTTCCACTTCATCAGAATTAGTTTGTTCTTCATCTAATCCACCTTTAATCACACTAGGTGAAAAGCTATTATAAATATCATTGGCAGAAGCTGTTTCTGGTAATTTAATTACCTCTAAAGCTCTTGCTTTGTGAGCTAATCTTTTTATAAAACCTCTTTCTTCTAAAGCACTAATTAATCTGTGAATTCCTGATTTAGATTTTAAATTAAGAGATTGTTTCATCTCTTCATAAGAAGGAGATACACCTGAACTTCTCAACTTCTTGTTGATAAATAAAAGCAGATTTTTTTGTTTTTTTGTTAGCATAAGAACAAATATCGTACAAATAATGTTCTATAAAAGTTCTTTTAAATTAACAATACTAAAAAAAACAAGTAAAATAGGGCTTTATTTTACTATAAAACTGAAAAAATAGAATTTTTATCTAAGTTTTTTAAAAGTGATTCACCAATCAAAAAAGTGTTGATTGATGTTTTGTTATTTAGATCTAATAATTCTTCTTTATTCTTGATTCCACTTTCAGATATTAAAGGACCTTTGTGACTTTTTACAACATCATAAATATCATAAGTTGTATTTATATCAGTTTTAAGTGTTTTTAAATTTCTATTATTTATTCCAATTAATGCATCTTTAAAATTTAATGCTTTTTTAGCTTCTTCTACTGTATGAACTTCAACAATAACCGACATATTATATTTCAAAGCTTCATCATATAAATCAGATGCAAGATCATCTGAAACTCCAGCCAAAATAATTAAAATAGCATCAGCGCCATAACTTTTTGCCAAAGGTATTTGAAATTTATCAATAAAAAAATCTTTACATAATACAGGTAAATTTATTTTATCTTTTATTTTGCTGATGTGAATTAAATTTCCTAAAAAATAATCTTCTTCGGTTAAAACTGAAAGACAAGTCGCTTTATTATTGAAATAAATTTGAGCAATATCAACTGGGTTATAATCATCAATTATTACACCTGCTGAAGGACTTGCTTTTTTAATTTCAGCAATAATTGAAGTTTTATTATTTTTTAAATTATTTTCTATTTTTTCTTTAAAATTAATATAGCTATTATTTTTATCTATTAACCCATTCAAAAATTTAAGATCTAGGGATTTTTTTAATTTATCAATTTTTTGAATTTTCTTTTGAATGATATTTTGGAGTATATTTTCAGACATTTTGAATTTTTTCTAGATGTGAAAAAGTTTTTCCAGAAAGGATAAATTCTCTTGCTTGATTATAAGCTTCAGAAAATTCAGAAAATCTTTCACCAACAATTAAACCTGCTGCAGCATTTAAACAAACTGCTTTTGAAAAATCATTATCTTCACCTTTAAATATTTCAATCATTTTTTCAGCATTAAATTCTGCATCATCACCTACTAAATTTTTAAAATTATCTGCATCAACTCCTAAATCATTTGGATCTATTTTAATTTCAGATATTTGACCATCTTTTAATTGAGTAACATTAGTAATTGCATATGGAGATATTTCATCTAATCCATCCTCGCTATTTACTATCCAAGCGAATTTTAAATTTAAATTTTTAAGTCCTTCTGCAAAAATTTTTAATAATTTTTTATCAAAAACACCCACAACTTGTCTTTCTACAAGAGCTGGATTACTTAACGGACCAATCATATTAAAAATAGTTCTTTTTCCAATTTTCTTTCTTACAGGTCCTACAAATCTCATTGCACTATGATAATTTGGTGCAAACATAAAACCAAAATTGTTGTTATTAATTTCTTTTTCAATATCTATAGGTTCTAAATCAATTTTAATTTTTAGAGCTTCCAAAACATCACCAGATCCACATTTTGAAGAAACAGCTTTATTGCCGTGTTTAGCAACTTTTGTACCCATGCTAGCTAATAGTAGGGCAGAAGCAGTTGAAATGTTAAGTGTGTTCATACCGTCACCGCCAGTACCACAAGTGTCAATACAATCAGTTACATTTACTCTTTTTGACTTTTCTCTAAGAACATAAACTCCACCTGCTATTTCGTCTGAAACTTCACCTTTTTCAGATAGCAAAGTTAAAAAGTTAAAAATTTCATCCTCACTGGCTTTTCCAGTCATTAATATTTCAAAAGCAGCTTTACTCTCTTCAAAAGTTAAATTTTGTTTATTTTTAAGTTTTTCTAAAATTTGATCCATAAATTTAATTGTTAATAAAGTTTTTAAGAATTTTCATTCCAAACTTAGTTTTAATACTTTCAGGATGGAATTGTACACCATGAATATTAAATTTGTTATGTTGAACACCCATTATAATTCCATCTTCTGTCTCTGCTGTAATCTCTAGTTCTTTTGATAACGTTTTTTTATCAATTACCAAACTATGGTATCTAGTAGCTTCAAATGTATTTGGGAGGTTTTTTAAAATACCGATTTTTTTGGATTTGATTTTGCTTGTTTTGCCGTGCATTAACTTTCTTGCTTGGACAATTTTTGATCCAAAAACTTGTCCAATTATCTGATGACCCAAACATACACCTAAAAAAGGTAATTCTTTGTATAATGATTTCAATATTTTAATACAATTGCCAGATTGATTTGGGTTGCCCGGTCCTGGTGAAATAACAATTTTATCATATTTCTTTTTAATGATTTCCTTAGAATTAATTTTATCATTTCTAACCACATCAACTTTTACATTTAATGAGGAGATGTAGTGATACAAATTAAAAGTAAAACTATCGTAATTATCTATTAACAATACTTTCATTATCTTAAAGCATTAATTAAAGCTTTCGCTTTATTAACTGTTTCCTCGTATTCATTTTTTGGTTTACTATCTGCAACTATACCTGCACCTGCTTGCACATAAAATTTTTTATTTTTAGCAACTGCGGTTCTTAAGGCTATACATGTATCAAATTCTCCATTTGCAGAGAAATATCCAATTCCTCCTGCATAAACTTTTCTTTTTGTTGTTTCTAATTCATCTATAATTTCCATAGCTCTAATTTTTGGAGCTCCAGAAACAGTGCCTGCTGGAAAACCAGCTAAGAGCGATTTAAATTTTGAAAATTTTTTATTATATTCCCCAACTACATTTGAAACTATATGCATTACATGAGAATATCTCTCAATAATGAAGCTTTCTGTAACTTTTACCGAATTTATCTTTGAGACTTTACCAGCATCATTTCTACCCAAATCAAGTAACATCAAATGCTCTGAAAGTTCTTTTTTATCTTTAAGCAGGTCTCTTTCATAAAAAAGATCTTCTTTTTTAGTTTTACCACGTGGTCTAGTACCTGCAATTGGTCTTACAGTAATTTTATTATCCCTAAGTCTCACAAGTATTTCAGGACTTGCACCAATTATTTGAAAATCCTCAAAATTGAAAAAAAACATAAAAGGAGAAGGGTTTGTTAATCTTAGTTTTTTATAAATATCTAATGGTTTTTTTGTTAATTTTGCCTCAAATCTTTGGCTTAAAACAACCTGAAAAATATCTCCTAATTTAATATATTTTTTTGCCTTATTAACCATTGATAAAAATTTATTTTTGGAAGTGTTAGATTTAACTTTTATATTTTTTGATTTTTGAAATATTTTTTTATCAATATTCTTAATTGATGACTGAATGATTAATTTAAACAAATCAGATTTAACTTCTTCATATTTATTTTGATAGTTTTTAATTTTTTCATCTTTAAAAATGTTAGATATATAAAAAATTTCTTTTTTTAAATTGTCATGAATGACTAAAGTTCTTGGACGAAGAAGTCTAACATCGGGTAAATTGAGATCATTTTTACAATTATTCGGAATTTTTTCTATGTATCTGATTGAATCATAAGAAAAATACCCAGAGATCAATGAACAAATGTTAGGTAAATTTTTGGGAGTTTCAAACTTGAAATCTTCAATTATTTTTTCAATTAATTTGTCTGGTTTATCATTTAATTTTCTTTTTTTATTTTTTTGAATTAGGTAAGAATTATTATTATTAAATTCCCAAATTTTATCAGGATTTTTACCAAATATTGTATATCTACCTTTGATTTTACCTTTTTCCACAGACTCAAATATAAAACTATTTTTTTCCTCTAGAAAATTATCTATTAGGTTTAATATTTCCTCATCATTTTTTACTTTCTTTTTAGTAAAAATGATTTGATTTTTTTTGCTTCTGTGTCGAAACTTAAAATCTTTGAAGCTTCGATTAATTATCATTTGAAATAATTTTTAATTCGATCAATAGTTTTTTGATTTAATTGAACCTGATATTTAGTATTTAGCAATTGATCATACGACTGTAGGATACTTTTTCTGTTGTTTGTATTTTGTGCATTTACAAATTTGATGTATTTCTCATCAGTTTCGTTAAATGAGTTTTTATTTGTTCTAGTGATTTTTACTAAATAAATTTTATCTTCTTTATTTACTAGAGCAAAAGAGTTTACAGGTAGAGCATAAAGCATTTTTACTGAATTAATATCAATGAGCTTATCATCTTCTATAGAATTAATAGAAGAATATTCCTTCTTTGAACCTGCCAATTCTTCAAATTTTAAATTATCAAATTTCTTATTTTGAATTTCTTCTATAATTTCTCTATTATAATCAAATTTACCTTTTTGATATATTAACTCTACTATTTCTCCTTTAATGATTTCATCATTTAAATCTGGAGCTCGATCATACTGATTATCAATATTATAAAGTAAAAAGTTATCACCACTCTCTATCAAGTCTATTTTAGATGTTTTCTTAGAATAAATTAAATCTTCATTAATCTGTTTACTAGAGCTAGGTGCAAACTCATTTACCTCAACAATGTCAACATTTATATCTTCCAATATTGTGTCAAATGTACTTCCTTGAGAGATTTTGTTCTCAATTGAGTCAATGACATCAAAAAACTCTTGATTAAATTCTTCTATACCAATTAGGTTTTTTGGATTTAAAATTACATACTTAAAATCTATATATTCTCTTTTTAATTGATCTTTATTTTCATCCATAAATACTTCAATTTCATTTGCTGTGTAATCAGCTTTTTTTCTATATAAATTTTCCATATCAAAATACTCGATATCCAAAGATTTATTATTTTCCTCAAATTTTTTTTCTATCAAAAAATTTGGTGTTATTGTTCCAGCACCAATAAAATCAAATAAGTGTTTCTGCAATTCTCTATTTTTTAATTGCAATTCAAACATTGGAGCTGACAAGTTGTTTGAGAGTAAAAATTTTTCATATTTAATTCTTTGAAAAGTGCCACTTTCATCATGGAAATTTTTATTTTCTTTAATGTTTTTAAGTATAGTTCTTTCGTTAATTGAAAGATCAAAGTCTTTAATTTCTAAATCAATCAATGTAGTTGAAATTAATCCTGACAATAATTCTTCAATAATATTATTTTCTAAATTATCTCGAATTGCTTCTTGTGAAATTCCGCTTTGATTAATATAGTCAATAAAATCTTGACTGGTTACATTTGTTTTATTTATTTTAGCAATATTGTTTTGGTTATTTGTACTAAATCCACCACCAAAACCACCAAAGATGAAAGCGAAAGCAACAAAAGCCATCACTAAAAATCCTCCAGTTTTTTTCCATCCTAATTCTTTTAGTTTTTCAATCATAGCGTTATAAATTTATTGATCTGTAAAAAACAAATCTATAGATTAAAAAGTCAATTATGACAAATAAATATATGTATTTTGTAGCTAATTGGAAAATGTTTGGTGATTTAAGATCTCTAAATTCACTTGATAAAGTAATAAAGTTTTCAAAAAATAATAAAAAAAATAAGTTAAAAATAGTTTATTGCCCACCAAATACATTAATTCGTCCATTATCGAGAAGACTTAAAAAAACAAAAATAGAGGTTGGTGCCCAAAACTGTCATCACAGCTATGACTACGGTGCGCACACTGGCCAAGTAAATTCTACTATGCTTAAAAATGTTGGAGCAAAGTATGTTATTTTGGGACACTCAGAAAATAGACAACTAGGTGAGACAGATAAATTAATTAATTTAAAAATAAAAAGTGCAATTAAATCAGGTCTCAAAATTATATTTTGTATTGGCGAAACCTTGAAAGAAAGAAGACAAAAAAAAACTAATCAAATTTTAAAAAGACAAATTGTAAAAGGATTAAAATCGATAAAGAATAAATCCAAAATTATTATAGCCTATGAACCGGTATGGTCTATTGGCACAGGTGTAATTCCAAAAGAAGCTGATTTAAATAAAACTATTTCATTTATTAAAAGTAGATTTGTAAAAAAATATCCAAAAATTTTATACGGTGGATCTGTAAACACTAATAACGTAAGTATATTAAAAAAAATTCCCAACATTGATGGTTTTTTTGATAGGAGGCGCATCACAAATTCCAAAAAAATTTATTGATATAATTCAAAAAACCATTAATTAGACCCACATGGAAACTTTATTATTAGTAATCAACATCATACTTGCAGTTATTTTAGTTCTTTTGGTTTTATTGCAAAAATCAGAAGGAGGTGCTCTTGGTATTGGAGTTTCCCAAGAAAATTTTATGTTATCTAGATCAGCAGGCAGCTTCATGACAAAAGCCACTGCAATCGTAGCAACACTTTTTATTATTTGTAGTCTGGCTCTAACAATAATTTCTAGAGCAGAACTTACTCCTACGGGGTCGGTATTGGATACAGTTGAGGAAAAAACTGAAGACACGCCTTCAATTCCAGAAAATAATTAATTAATCCTTTTCAATTCATTTTTTATTCGCTATAAGATACTTCCATGGCGCGATATATATTTGTAACTGGCGGCGTGGTCTCCTCCCTTGGTAAAGGTCTCTCTTCTGCATCACTTGCCTATTTATTACAATCAAGAGGTTACAAAGTTCGTTTAAGAAAATTAGACCCATATCTAAATGTCGATCCAGGAACAATGAGTCCGTTTCAACATGGTGAAGTTTTTGTAACAGACGATGGCGCTGAAACAGATTTAGATTTAGGTCACTACGAAAGATTTTCTGGCGTTACTGCAAAGGAAACCGATAACATCACAACTGGAAAAATTTATAGCGATGTTCTTAGAAAAGAAAGAAAAGGTCAGTATTTAGGTAAGACAGTTCAAGTTATTCCTCATATCACTGATAGAATTAAAGAATTTATAAAACACGATACACATAAAGAAGATTTTGTAATTTGTGAAATAGGAGGAATAGTAGGTGATATAGAAAGTTTACCATTTGTAGAAGCGATAAGACAATTTTCCAATGATATTGGAAAAAAAAATGCATTATTTATTCATTTAACTTTAGTTCCTTATTTAAAAGCATCGGATGAAATAAAAACAAAACCAACACAACACTCAGTTAAAGAATTAAGAAGCATTGGTATTCAACCTGATATTATTATTTGTAGATCAGAAAGACCAATTCCTTTAGACCATAGAAAAAAAATATCTTTGTTTTGTAATGTTGATATTAAAAATGTAATTGAAACTGTTGATGTTAAAACTATTTATGAGGCACCGATTAGTTTTTTCAATCAAAAATTAGATATTCAAGTTTTAAATTATTTTAAATTAAAATCAAAAAAACCTGCAAATTTGAGTCCTTGGAAAAAAATAACTAAAATTACTATTAATACTAAAAGACATGTTAATATCGCAATTATTGGTAAATACGTTGAGTTAAAAGATGCTTATAAATCTTTAGATGAAGCACTTACTCATGGAGGAATATCTAATAATCTTAAAGTTAATTTGGTTAGAATAGATTCTGAAAAATTAAAAGTTTCAGAAATAAAAAATAAACTTAAAAATGTTTCAGGAATTCTAATTCCAGGTGGTTTTGGTAAAAGGGGAACAGAGGGTAAAATTGAAGCGATAAAGTATGCAAGAATAAATAAAATTCCATTCCTTGGAATTTGTTATGGAATGCAAATGGCTATACTTGAATTTGCTAGAAATCAATTAAAGATTAAAAAAGCAACTTCTTCTGAGTTTGATAAAGGAGGTGTTCATATTATTGGCTTGATGCATGAATGGGAGAAAAGTGGCAGAAAAATTAAAGGGACTAATAAAGACTTAGGTGGCACCATGAGACTTGGTTCTTATGATGCAATCTTAAAAGATAAGTCTAAAATTAGAGATATTTATAAATCTAGATTAATTAAAGAGAGACATAGACATAGATATGAAGTGGATATTTCATATAAAGAAAAATTTGAGAAGAAAGGATTAATATTTTCAGGCTTATCTCCAGATCATAAGCTTCCAGAGATAATTGAACTTAAAAATCATCCATGGTTCATAGGAGTTCAGTTTCATCCTGAATTTAAATCTAGACCTTTGAACCCACATCCTTTATTCTCTTCTTTTATCAAAGCAGCAAAAAATCATAGATGAGTGTGATTAAAGTAAATTGTGAAAATATAGAAATTTCAAACAACAATAAGATTTGTATTATTGCAGGTCCTTGTCAGTTAGAGACAGAACAACATGCAATGGATATGGCTGGAAAAATTAAGGAAATTACTTCAAAATTTGGCCTTGGATTTATTTACAAAACCTCATTTGATAAAGCGAACAGAACTAGTTTAAAAGGCAAAAGAGGAGCAGGGTTAGATGCATCACTTCCTGTATTTGATAAAATTAAAAAGGAGCTGAACGTTCCTATTTTAACAGACATACACAATGCTGAACAATGTGAAATTGTTTCAAAACATGTTGATGTTTTACAAATCCCAGCTTTTCTATGTCGACAAACAGACTTATTAATTGCTGCGGCTAAAACAAATAAAATTATTAATGTAAAAAAAGGTCAGTTCCTAGCACCTTGGGATATGGTGAATGTAACTAAAAAAATTTCAGACTCTGGAAATAAAAACATACTAGTCACAGAAAGAGGTGCAAGTTTTGGATACAACACTTTAGTCTCTGACATGAGATCATTACCTATAATGGCAAAGAATGGTTATCCAGTAATTTTTGATGCAACTCATTCTGTTCAACAACCAGGTGGCCAAGGAGAATCCTCTGGTGGTCAAAGAGAATTTGTTGAATATTTAGCAAGAGCTGCAGTTGCGGTTGGAGTTGCTGGTGTATTTATTGAAACGCATCAAGATCCCGACAATGCTCCGTCTGATGGACCAAACATGGTACCATTGAATAAATTAGAGAATCTATTAAAACAATTAAACGATATAGATAATCTAATTAAAAAATAGTGAGCAAAATTTTAAAAGTAAAAGCACGTCAAGTTTTTGACAGTAGAGGAAATCCAACAGTAGAGGCTGAGGTTTATATAAAAAATAATAGTGCATCCGCTATTTGTCCTTCAGGTGCTTCTACTGGAACTTTTGAAGCTTTTGAAAAAAGAGATAAAAATAACAAACGGTATTTAGGAAAGAGTGTTTTAAATGCAGTTAACTTAGTCAACACAAAGATTTCAAAAAAATTAAAAGGACAAAGTATTCACAACCAAGAAAGAATTGATGCTTTGTTAATTAACTTAGATGGTACAAGACAAAAAACTAATTTAGGAGCTAATGCGATGTTAGCTGTTTCTATGGCTGTTAAAAAATTGTCTGCAAAAGCAAAAAAATTACCTTTGTATAAAACTTTTTCTCAAAAAAATAACTTCCAATTACCTTTTCCATTAATGAACATAATTAATGGTGGAGCACATGCAAATAATGGTCTTAGAATTCAGGAGTTTATGATTAGACCTGATCGAGCGAAAAGTTTTTCTGAGGCGATGCGGATTTGTTTTGTTGTCATTAAAAACTTAAGTAAATTAATTAAAGATAAAGGTTTATCAACTTCAGTAGGTGATGAAGGTGGGTTTGCACCCATGATCAGTAGTAATAATCAAGCTTTAGATTTAATTGTGAGTGCAATTAAAAAATCGGGATTTGTTAATGGTAAAGATGTTTCTATTTGTCTAGATGTTGCTGCTAATGAGTTATATAAAAAAAACAAATACTCTATTCATTCTAAAAGTTATATTTCAGTAGATAAATCCATTAAAGAATATCAAAAAATTATAAAAAAATATAAAATTAAGTCTATTGAAGATCCATTTGCTGAAAATGATTGGTTAGCATGGAATAAATTAATGAAATCAATAAAAAAAGTTCAGATTGTTGGAGATGATTTGTATGTAACAAATCTTGAAAGATTAAAGAAAGGTTTCTTGAATATTTCTTCAAATTCTATCTTGATCAAGCTAAATCAAATTGGCACTGTTTCAGAAACGTTAGATGTAATTAAATTTGCTCAAACAATTGGATATAAAACAATTATATCTCATCGATCAGGTGATAGTGAGGATACGTTTATTGCTGATTTAGCAGTAGGCACTAATTCAAATCAAATTAAAACTGGATCCCTAGCTAGATCTGAAAGGGTTGCAAAATATAATCAATTAATCCGTATTGAAGAAGAACTTGGAAAAAAAGCGAGGATGAATAAGATCAATTAATGCTTCGATTAATAAAAAGAAATTATTTTTTATTAATATCTGTTTTTCTTATTTTTTATTTTGGTTTCAACTTAGTATCTGGAGAAAGAGGCCTTTTTTCGTATATAGAAAAAAAGGAACTTTTGTCTAACTTGAAAAAAGAAGAATTAACCCTAACTAATAAAATACAAGATATGGATCATAAAAATTCACTTCTAAGTACTAATTTGGATCTTGATTATATTGAGACTTTAATTAGAGAACGATTTTTATTTGGTAAAAAAAATGAGACAATTTATATAATTAAAAAAGATGAAAAGTAGACATCCAGAAAAAGAAAACAAACCGGTTAATCCAATTAAAAAAAAACCAGAATGGATTAGATCAAAACTTACAAATAGTAAGGAATTTTTTTTAACTAAAACAATAGTAAATAACAATAATCTTGTAACCGTTTGTCAGGAAGCAAACTGTCCTAATATAACTGAATGTTGGAGTAAGCGACATGCAACTTTTATGATTATGGGAGACACTTGTACAAGAGCTTGTGCTTTTTGTGATGTTAAAACTGGTGTACCTGGAAAATTAGATCAACTTGAACCAGTTAAGATTGCAAAAGCAGTAAAAAAATTAAATTTAAAACATGTTGTAATTACCTCAGTCGACAGAGATGATTTAGATGATGGTGGATCAGAACATTTTTTTGAAGTGATTAATCAAACTAGAAAATCAAATCCAAATACTACTATTGAAGTTCTTACACCTGATTTTTTAAGAAAAGGAAATGCTTATAAAAAAGTTTTAGATGCTAAACCAGATGTTTTTAATCATAATATTGAAACTGTCCCTAGTCTTTATTTAAAAGTTCGACCTGGATCTAGATATTTTGCATCTTTAGAACTTTTAAAAAATGCAAAAAAAGTTAATAAAAACATTTTTACTAAATCAGGAATAATGGTTGGCTTAGGTGAGACAAGAGATGAAATTTTACAAGTCATGGATGATTTAAGAGCTGCAGATGTTGATTTCATAACGATCGGTCAATATTTACAACCTTCAACTAAACATTATCCATTAGACCGATATTATACACCAAAAGAATTTGAAGATTTAGGAACAATTGCAAAAGCTAAAGGATTTTTGTTAGTATCTTCATCCCCTTTAACTAGATCTTCATATCATGCGGATGAAGATTTTGCGAAACT
>CACGLD010000011.1 GCA_902573755.1 uncultured Pelagibacteraceae bacterium | reverse complement strand
CAATTAACTGTCCATCTAAGTTTAATAGCAGTGCTATTGATGAGTTTTTAGCAATTTTCTTAGTAGCGGCAAAAGCAAAAGGAATTTCTTACTTTAAGGATTTAGCCGAACTTAATGAAAAAGAGAGTCCAAGATTGAAATGGGGTGCAAAAATATTAAATCAAATGGGCATTAAAACTATTTCAACAAATAGTACAATCAAAATTTTTGGAAATCCAAATTTTAAAATTAATAAAAAAATTATAATTAAAAATTATTTAAAAGATCATAGGGTATTTATGACAAGTGTAATTGGTGCTTTAGCTTTTGGTGGTTCATGGACAATCTATGACAAAGACTCCATTAAAAGCTCATTTCCAAATTTTTTAAAAATAATTAGTCAATTAAGAAAATAGTGTTAAGAAGAAAAAATATATTAAAAATAGCTATAGATTCTCCTGCCGCTGCAGGAGCGGGTACTGTTGCTAAAGCTATTTCTAAACATTACAATCTATATTATCTTGATACAGGAAAAATTTATCGTTTTATTGCTTATTTAAAAATAAAATTTCCTAAAAAATTTAATTATAAATTTTTAAAATCAAAAATTCATACTTTAAAAACAAAAGATCTTTCAGCAACAATTTTATTATCAGACGAAGTTGGAACCGAAGCATCAATAATTTCAAAGATAAAACGAATTAGAAAAATGGTCCATTCTTTTCAACTAAAATTTGCTTATAACCCACCCAAAAAATACAGTGGATCATGTCTTGATGGTAGAGATATAACCTATAATATTATTCCAGATGCTGAGTTTAAATTTTACATTACAGCAAACCTAAAAACTAGGGCTTTAAGAAGGTTTAAAGAGCTTAAAAAATTAAAAAAAAAAGTTAAATATGAGGAAGTACTAAAAAGCATTAAAAATAGAGACAAAAGTGACTTAAATAGGAAAATATCACCACTAAAGAAAACAAAAGATTCACTATTGATTAATACGACAAACCTTAATAAAAGGGCATGTTTTTTAAAAATAAAAAAAATAATAGATAGGAAACAAAAAAATTAATGGAAATATATAAAGATCTCTCTAATCCAGCATCTCAAGAATTCGAAAAATTGCTTAATAGCCAACTCTCAAAAATTCAAATCGAAGAAGGTAAAATCATTGATGGAAAAATAAATAAAATAACTGAAAAGTTCGTATTTCTCTTTGTTGAAGGCTTAAAATCTGAACCTGTTCTAGATATAAATGAATTGAAAAGTATGGGTCTTTCAGAAAAAATTAAATTAGGTGAAACAATTGCGGTATTGTTAGAGAAAATAGAAGACAAAAATGGAGAGGTTTTAGTATCCGCAAGCAAAGCTCAAAAAATTAAAGGTTGGGATAAATTGGTCGAGGCATATGAAAAAAATGAACCAATTATGGGAAAGATTACTTCTAAATGTAAAGGAGGTTGCATTGTTGAGCATATAGATACTGGTTCTTTAATGTTTTTACCAGGATCACAAATTAGTGATAAGCCATTAAAGGATATAAGTCATCTTATGAACGAACCTCAAAAATTTGCTTTAATTAAACTAGACAAAGTTAGAGGTAATGCGTGCGTATCTAGAAGAGAAATAATTTCCTCATTTAAAAAAGAGGATAAAGCAAAAATAATTGAAAAATTTAAAGTTGGTGACATTATTAAAAATGCTGAAGTAAAAGGATACAGTTCATTTGGTTGTTTTTTTAATGTGAATGGAGAACTAGATGTTCTTGTTCATCTACAGGAAATCTCTTACTCTAGAGTTAATCATCCAGATGAAGTTTTTAATATTGGTGAAAAGCATGATCTTAAAGTAATAAGTGTTGATAAAGAAAAATTACAAGTTGGATGTTCTGTAAAGCAATTGTCTCCAGACCCATTTGAGCATATTGAAAATTATGAACTAAATAAAATCTATAAAGTAAAAGTTGTCAAGATCATGGATTTTGGAGCGTTCTGTGAACTGGAACCTGGTCTTACAACATTACTTCACACTAGTGAGCTTAGCTGGACAAAGAAAAACATTTCAGCTAAAAAAATGTTTAAAATAGGTGATGAAATAGATTGCGTTATCACTGAGATAGATAAAGATAAAAGAAGAGTAGCTATTTCTCATAAACTTGCTAAAGAAAACCCTTTTGAAAATTTTGAGACCAAGTATCCAGTTAATTCGATTGTTGATGGTGAGATAGTGAATAAAAACGAGTATTCATTGTTTGTAAAAATTGAAGATACAGAAGTAGATGCTTTTCTGCATTGTAATGATCTGACTTACCTAAATAATGGTGAGGACGAACTAATAAAATATAAAAAAGGGGATAAAATAAAAGTTAAAGTGTTAGAAATTAAACCTTCAGAACAAAAAATTCGAGTAGGATTAAGACAAACTCAGCCAGATCCTTTCGACTGGTTTAAAGATAAATCTAAAAACCAAACTATTACTGTTAAAGTAATTTCAACAGATAATAAGGGTCTAATTGTAAGGCCGGAAGGTTGTGAAATAGATTTTCAAATTAAAAAATCTGCTATTGCTATCAACGCTGCAGATGCCCGACCTAGTAGATGGACAGGTGGAGAAAAGCTTGATTGTGCAATCGCAGATATTGATTTAAACAAAAGAAAAGTGGTTTTAAGCATTAAACTATTAGAAGAAATTGAAAAAAAAGAAGCTTTAGAAAAATATGGTTCTGAAGGATCTGGAAAAAACCTACCTTTTTCATCATTATCTGAAGATCTTAAGAAAAAGGAAGAAGAAAAATAATTATTAATTAAGTAGAAATAAATTGGCTATTGTAAAATCAAAGCTTCTAAAACAACTTTCAAATAATTATCCTAATTTCTTAAAAAAAGATTTAGACAAATTTACAGACATAATATTAGACGAAATTAAGAGAGCCCTTAAAAGAGGTGATCGTGTCGAGCTTAGGGGTTTTGGAGTATTTTCAACAAATATTCAGAAAGCAAGAATATCTAGAAATCCAAAAACTGGGGAAAAAGTTAACACTCCAGAAAAAAAAACTATTCACTTTAAAATGTCTAAAGATTTGTTTAATAAAATAAATAATGAAGAATAAAAGTATTTTTGTTGCTTGCGATACCTCAAACTTAAATAAAATAAAAAAAATAATTAAGCAAACTAATTCAAACAAATTACAAATAATTCCTAAATTTGGACTTCAATTCTTTTATTCAAAAAATGGACGAAAATTTTTAGAAAAATTTAAACGAGATTTTTGGTTAGACTTAAAGATAAATGATATCCCTCAAACTGCATTATCTGCCATTGACAGTTTAAAAGATTTAAAAAAATGTAAATATATAACAGTCCATGCAAATGGTGGGTTGGAAATGCTTAAGTCAATAAAAAAAAAAACAAAACAAATTAATAAAAATTTAAAAGTTTTAGGTGTTACAATCTTAACAAGTCTTGATAATAAATCTCTTAAAGAGATAGGTCATACAAAAAATGTAAAACAGTTAGTTTTGAAGCAAGCAGGACTAATTAAAAAATCAGGTTGTGATGGTATAGTATGTTCTGCTCAAGAAGCTATGATAGTTCGTGAAAAATACAAAAATTTGTTAATCATAACTCCAGGAATAAGATTGCCCGGTGATAGTTCAAATGATCAATTGAGAATTATGACTCCTAAACAAGCGTTTGAAAATAAGGTTTCTGGTATAGTTATAGGAAGATCACTTACAAAAGGTAACATAAAAAACAATACCAAAAAACTTGCTGATCACTTAAACAAATGATCAAAGGTTGTAAGATTTGTGGTATAAAAGATTCTGATACTTTAAATTACATAATAAATCATCCCTATCCTCCAAAATTTATTGGCTTCATTTGTAATTACCCAAAAAGTTCAAGATATATTGAACTTAACTCTCTAAAAAAATTATTAAATGTTAATAAAAACAAAAGTGAATTTGTTGCTGTTTTAGTTAAACCCAACAATGAAATTTTAGAAGAAATAAAAGATTTACCTTTTGATTATTATCAATTGTATGATTGTACACCTGATGCAATTATAAATATAAAACAAAAATATCAAAAAAAGATTATTACAGCTTTAACAATCAAAGATGAGTCGGATGTTCTTAAGTACAAGTCATTTGCTGACGTAACAGATGTTTATTTATTTGATAGTAAAGGTTATGAAAAAAGTCAGAGCTTTGATCATAACTTGATTCAAAATATCAAATTAAATAAGGAATTAATGTTAGCTGGTAATATAAAATTTGATGATAATCTAAAAAATTATGAGAAAATTGCTAATTATATAGATTTATCTGGAGGCTTGGAAACTTCTGGATTAAAAGATACATCAAAAATAGATTTTTTTTTAAACAACTTAAATAAATTGAAAAATGAAACTTAAAAAAAAAATTCCTTTAATTGACCAACATGATCGTTATGGTTTTTGGGGTGGTAAATTTGGAGGAAGTTATATTCCTGAAACTTTAAAAAAACCTGTGGAGGATCTAACACGAGAGTTTTCAAAATTAAGAAATAATAAGAAATTTTTAAAAAAGAGAGATTATTACTTTAAAAATTATATTGGATCACCCACATCATTTGTAAAATTAGAAAATTTATCTAATCATTTGGGTGGTGCTCAAATATGGGCCAAAGTTGTATCGGAAGCTAATGGTGGTGCTCACAAAATATACAATGCAACTGTTCATGCTTTGATTTGTAAGGCTATGGGAAAAAAATATATAGTTGGTGACACTGGTGCTGGTTATGCAGGTAAAATGTTAAGTATGGCTGCAAAGAAATTTGGTCTCAAATGTAAAATTTTCATGGGTGCGAAAGACATCAAGAGACAAAAACCAAATTGTGATGCTATGAGAAAAAATGGTGCTGAAATAGTTCCTGTATATTCAGGCAGTCAAACCTTAGTCGATGCAGTTAGTGAATGTATGAGATATTGGGTATCAAATTGTGACACTACACATATGTGCGTTGGAAGTACAGTTGGTCCAAATATATTTGTGAAAATTTGTGGATGGAGTACAGCACAAATTTCAAGAGAATTAAAAATACAAATTAAACAAGAGTTCAAAAAAATTCCAAAAAAAATTAAATTAATTAACTGTGTGGGTGGCGGAAGTTCAGCATATGGTTTTTGGAGTGAATTTATAGATTTTAACAAATCACAAATAGAGTTAATTGGTGTAGAGGCTGGAGGTCCAAAAAAATCAAAACTCCATGCTGCTCCTTTAAGTAGAAATGCCAAAATTGGAATTTTGCATGGTGCAGCTTCATATGTTTGTCAAAACAATGAAGGACAAATTAATGACACTGAATCAATTAGTGCTGGATTGGATTATCCAGGTGTCAGTCCAATACACTGTTTTTTAAAAGATACAAAACGAGCTAGATACACTTATGCAACTGATGAAGAAGCATTAAAAGCTCATGTGATGGTAACTAAATTTGAAAAACTTAATCCAAGTTTAGAACCTAGTCATGCATTTGCTGAGGCAATAAAAATTGCTCCACAATTGAGTAAAGATACCATAATAATTGTCAACTCTTGTGGTGATGCTAAAAAAGATAGAGATATCTTAAGAGAAAGACTAGGTAAAAATAAATGAATTCATTAATCAGTAAAACTTTCTTAACTGTAAAAAAAGAGAACAGACCAGTTTTGCTGACATATACTGTTGCTGGAGATAATACTAAAAAAAAATCTTTAGAAATATTAAAATCAATTTCAAATTACGCAGATATTTGTGAATTAGGTTTTCCACACAACACACCAATAGCTGATGGAGGACAAATACAAACAAGTGCTTACCGGGCGATTAAAAATGGTATTAAAATTAATGATGTATTTTCAATTGCAAAAAATTTTAAAAAGATCAAAAAAAATAAACCAATCATATTGATGGGTTACTTCAATATGATCTATCAATATAATGAAAATAAATTTTTAGAAAAATGCAAAAAATCAAAAGTTGATGGTTTAATAGTTGTTGATTTACCTTATCCAGAAAATAAAAACTTTGCATCAAAATGCAAAAAAAAAGGAATTAATTTTATTCAATTAGTTTCTCCAACAACTTCTAAGATAAGATTGAAAAAAATCATAAAAGACTCACACGATATGATTTATTATATAAGCATGTTATCCACCACAGGTGGAAAGCTTAAGGTGTCCCCAAAGAAAATATTAGAAAAATACAATAAAATAAAAAAACAAAATAAATCTAAAAATGTTGTTATTGGCTTTGGTATTACAGAAAAAACCATCCAATCTCTTAAAAAAGCTGATGGTTTGGTGGTTGGTAGTGCAATTTGCAAGGAAATCTCTAGATCAATTGAAAAGAGACAAAATGCTGTCACAAATGTTACTAATATCGTAAAAAGATTAAAAAATAAAATTCAATGAACTGGATAACTAAAATTATTAAAGCAGGTGAAAAAATTAAAACTGCTATACGTGAAAGATCCACTAAAGCTGATATTGCAAATAGTGACTGGACGAGCTGTTGCCGTGGGCCCATTTTGAAGAAAGATTTAGAAGCTAATCTATGGGTATGTCCTGATTGTAATAAACATCATTATATATCTCCTACAAATAGATTTAACTTAATGTTCGGTAAAGATGGATGGAAAAAAATTGAAAGTCCTCATCCACCACCAGATCCATATAAATGGGTGGATACGAAAAAATATATAGATCGTCTAAAAGACGCCAAAAAAATTACTGGTCAAGATAATGCTATATTATCTTGTGAAGCTAAAATTAATAATATTGATGTTGTTGTAAGTGCTGTAGATTTTAAATTTATTGGTGGAAGTATTTCAATGGCAGAGGGAGAAAATGTTTTGGCTGCCGTTCAAACTGCGCTAAATAAAAAATGTCCATACATTTTTGTGAGTGCATCCGGTGGTATGCGTATGATGACTAATATACTAAGTTTGATGCAAATGACTCGTATGACGGTTGGGATTAATGCGCTACGTGAACAAAATCTTCCTTACATTGTTGTAGCGACTTCACCGACAACTGGTGGTTTGACAGCTTCAATTGCAAGTTTATCTGACATTTGTATTGGAGAAACAGGAGCTACTTGGGCATTTGCTGGTCGAAGAATTGTAGAAAATACAGAAAAAAGTCAGCTTCCTGAAAATTTTCAAACTGTAGAATGGGCAAAAGATAAAGGTGGGCAAATAGATTTAATTTGCGATCGAAAAGATATTCATCCAACTATTGGAACTTTATTATCAATATTGTTAAAGAAAAATTCTGATATAAGTACTGAAGAAAATGAAACTTCAGAAAATTCTCAATCGCTTACTAGAGAAGCATCCTAAAGAAAAAATAGATCTTGGTTTAGATCGTATTAAAGAACTCTGTAAAAAATTAGATAATCCTCAAGACAAAATCAAAGCCATCTCAGTAGTGGGCTCAAATGGTAAAAATAGTTCAATCAATGCAAAATTTGCTATTTTAAAAGAAGCTAATTTTAATTGTAATGTTTATACCAGTCCTCATATTTTAAAAATAAATGAACGATTTGTCTTCAATAATGAAGAATTAAGCGATAATGAATTGGCTGACTTATTTGAAAAGGTTGAAAAAATTAATGATAATAATCCCATTACATTTTTTGAAATATTAACAGCTTGTTATTTTTATAAAGCTGCTGAATACCCAGATAATATTAATCTTGTAGAGGCTGGCTTATTTCACCGATTTGATGCAACTAATATACTAAAAGAAAACCTGGCTAGTGTTGTTTGTTCATGTTCAATTGATCACACAGATTGGCTACCAAAAAATGAAAGGACAATTGAAAAGATTATTTTTGAAAAAACATCTACACTTTTAAATTCAAATATTATTGTGGCTAAACAAAGCACTAAAGAGACTATGGATTGTATTAAAAATACTATCTCTCAAAATAAGTCTAATAAAGTATTTTTTAATGATGATTTTAGTTACTCAATTAATGAAAATGATTTCTTCTACTATGAAGATAAATTTGGTGGATTAAAACTTCCAATGCCTAATGTGCTTGGTCAATATCAATTAGAAAATATCTCAACTGCAATAGCAACCTTAAGAACTTTAGATATTGGTATTAAGGATGAACATATTCAACGAGGTATTAAAAAAATATCTAGCTTAGCAAGACTTCAAGAAATTAAATCTGGTAAATTAAAAGAATTAGTTAAAAGTAATAGATTTATAGTGGATGGAAGCCATAACGAAGGTGGTGCTAAAGCATTAAATGAATATCTTCAAAGCTTAGATTGTAACAAGCATGTTATAATTGGTATGATGGCAAATAAGGAACATGAAAAATACATCAGTTACTTCAAAGATATTTCTTCTATCACTACTATAGATTTAAAAACTCAACCAAATTCAATTAGTGGTAAAGATTTGAAAGAGAAATTTAAGAGTATGCCCAATGTTAAATATCAACCAGATATCAAGCAAGCGATTAAATCGATTGATTTAAAAGAAGGTGATCTTTTATTAATTACAGGATCTTTGTATGGGGCTGCTGAAGTGTTAAATTTAAATTAAAGGTTTTTGTCTAAAAATTCTTTAACCTTCGCTTCCCCTGGATTACCTACCATCCTATCAATTTCTACACCCTTCTTCATAATCGTAGTGGTTGGCACTCCTCGGACTCCAATACTGGATGCAAAATTAATGGCTCCTTCTTCAACATCTCCTCTATAAAAAGTGGCTCTATCTTTGTACTCCTCTGAAAGTTTATCCATTACAATTTTTAGACTTTGACAAGGAGCGCACCAAGATGCCGACATAATATTTACAGTAACTGGTTCCTCTTTAATTTTCTCTAAATTTTCATCTAAAAATTCATTAAGCATATTTTATCCTTTTTTAATCTATTTATTTATTTGAATTTTAAATATTTATTAATTGAGATGGAAATTTTCAACTATTAACTTTAACTTTTTAACAAACAAATTCACCAAATATTAGGTTATTTAGTTTTATATTTTAATAATTTTTGAAAATTATTTATCATTTTAAAGTCTTCATATGTTTTTGGAGGTGATTCCAATAACTTCGGATTAAACAGAATAACGCTAAGACATTGAGCTCTTGAAATAGCTACATTTAATCTATTTCTATTAAAAAAAAATGATTTATCTCTTGGTAAACTTTCAAGATCAGAACTTGTCATAGAAATAATTGTGACAGGTGCTTCTTGACCCTGAAATCGATCAATTGTTCCACAACGTGTACCTTCTGGTAATCTAGCTAATAAAAAATTAACTTGAGCATTATAAGGACTGACTATTAAAAAATCTTCTATTTTTAATGGTCGTTCTTTTTTATCTGCATCGGTGAATTTTTTACCAATTAATTTTTTAATTATTTCATCTATTTTTTTAAATTCTTGTTCACTAGTTTGCGTACAGTCTTCATGATCCATCAAAATAGTATGAATTCCCTCATTATTTATAAAAAAATTTTTTGGAAATTCTATCTTTCTAATTTTATTTTCAACATTAGTTAAGAGTTTATTTTCATAGAAATTTTCTGAAATAAATGAATTTATATTTGGATGCATTCTATAAGTTCTACTTAAAAAAACGCCTCTATTATCTTCAACAGTATCTTTTCCCTGCAGTAAATAATCAAGAACGGAATTATTTGATAAACCTGGATGAGATCCTTGGGTTGGTTGACCCAATTGCAGTTGATCTCCTACTAAAATAATATTTTTAGCGACTCCACCTAGTGCAATTAAATCTGCTATTGATATTTGGCCTGCTTCATCAATAAAAAGATAATCAATCTTACTTCTATAAAACCAAGAAGATAAATGATATTTTGTTCCTGCATAAAGTAAAATTTTGTTTTCTTTTAATCCATCAATATAATGTTTTTCATTGTTATCTGTTTTGATTAATTTTCCTTCATAAAAACTATCAACATCATTTGCATTACCTTTTTTAAGACCTTTAAATAAAAAATTTTGTTTTGATGCTAAATTTTCTATTCTTTCCAACAAATTATGAATTACTTTATGGGAATTTGCTGTAATTGCAATTTTTTTATTTTTTTTTAATAACTCAACTATAGCATTAGCACTTTGAAATGTCTTACCAGTTCCGGGTGGACCTTGTAAAAAAATATAACTTGAATTTAATCTAGAAATTATATCAGGTATTTCTTTATCAAAATTCTCGGAAGTAATTATTTTTTCTCCTGATTTGATACCTTTAATATTTGGAATCTCTCTGTTAAGAAAACTTTTTAAAGCTTCATAACCTTTTTTATTTTCTAAAATATTTTCACAAAAATTATATATGTTTTGATTAAGCTTATCAAAAAGTGAATGCTGCATAAGTTTTTCACCAATAGATAAAGTTCTTGGCAATTGTTTTTTTTCTTTAGAAATACCCTTTCGCAAAACAACATATCTATTTATCTGATCTAACTCTTTAATTGTTCCAGCTTGATCGTCTCTATCTGGATCATTATTATTAGCAATAATGACTTGTCTTCCTTTCTTTAATTTATATTCCTGTTCTGGAAAAATATATTTATATTCAAATGACTTCTTATCTTGAAATTGAGTTACCAATTTCATATTTCCAATGCATTCTCGATCATCAATTAATTCTTCATCAGACAAATCCTTTCGATCAAAAAACTGTCTCCATTGTGGTTTTTGCTCACGATTATAAAAGCCGATTACATCAGAGAGTAATTTTACGGTTGGATTTTCTGACAATTTAGATGTATTAAATCTTTTTTCATAATCTAACAAATTTTGTTCAAAAGGTCTTAGCTCCATTTGATCTTTTTCAGGGACAAACCATTTGGTGTCTGCTGGTTTAATTTTTAATAACCAATTTCTTAATTTAAAAGTACTTACACAATCTTGTTTATTATATTCTTCAATCTCATTTAATAACTTTTGTTTTTTGGTCTCGATCCATTGAATATAATACTCTTCTGAAATATCACCTTTTTTAATATCGCCAGTTCTTTTAAAATCATAATATTTTTCAATTTCTTTAATTGAATAGCTTTTTTCAGAAACAAATATTGCTTGTTTTACTACTCTGAATAAATCAACAAATCTACCAAGGTTAAGATAATGATCATAATCAACACCATGAACTTTATGAAGGGATGTCAACCTTTCAAGAGCCTTGATTTCATAAGATGCGTAATGATAAATTTTTGCTTTTGGATACTTCTTAAAGTGCGCTTTAGTAAGTGCAAAAAAATCGATTACACTTTGTTTTTCTTCTTTTTTGTTATGGGCCCAAAAAGGTTTAAATATTTTTTCTCCATTTTCCTCATAATAAATACCGAACAAATATTCTAATTTTCCTGGAAATACATAGTCTTGCACCCCTTCTAAATCAAAAAATAAGTCACACTCAGAGGGCTTTGGAAGTAAGTTAAATCCTTTATTTAATATTAAATTTTCCTCGATGACTTTGAAGATCGGATAACCCTTATTTTCAGCCTCTATTTGTAATTTAGCCTGATTTATTCTTTTTATTTTTATTTCATCCCTTAAACCTTCTATCTTTGTTTTAGGATTTAGTTTTGCTAATTCGTCAAGATTTTTAATACCAGCATCATTTAATTTTTTAATATTCTTTTTATTATTTCCTAAAACCTGATTTAAATGTCTATTATCAATCCATTCATTTTCACAAATTTCTTTCCAATCACAAAATGTGCAATAGCCACATTTTTCTGGTTTTGTTTTGTCTAATTCATTTTTAATAAAATTTTCATAAGAGTTTTTGTGAAGTAAAAAAGTATCATATACTTCTTTAAGTTTAATAATTTCTTTACTTTTATCTTTTAATAAAATGAAAAAGTTATCTGAAAGTGTTCCTTGAGCTTCTTGAAGCAAAAAAGAATATAGGCAAACCTGGTAGATATGATCCCCTTTTACTTTTGAACTATTTTTAGTATCAGTAATTTCATAACTATAATTTCCTAAATTAGATTTAACTTTATTATTTATCTCTAAAAAATCTAGCTCACCACTCCAATTACCAGATTTAAGCCAGCCACCATAAATTAATTCATAGCCATCTTTTAAAGCTTTATTGGTCTCTTTTATTTTTTCTTCTTTAGATAAATTTTTTAAAACTTTTATGTTTTTAACTTTTTTATATTTTTTACTTAATTCTTTAAAATAATCTACTTCATGAATTAAACCTTTTTCTAATCGTAAATTATCCGCACCTGTTCTTTCAGATCTTTTTAAATTTAATTTTTTTTCATTAAACTCATTTGTAATAGTGTGCTTACAATTTATATATCTTGTAAGCATTGTGGCTGAATAAAAATTTTTATTCACTATTTTAATTTTTTAATCTCTTCGTTGTTATTTTCTATTTCAAGGTCTTCTTGAATATTTTCTGGAATATTTTTTTTTGGGGTCAATCCACCAACTTTATTTAAATTATCCACTTTGCTTAAAAAACTTCCTCGACCATCTTTAATTTTTCTCATCACATCATCTACACCACTAGAAGTTTTTTGAATGCTGTCTCTTGCTATTTTAGCACTTTCGTAAATTTCAATACTTTGAGAACTAATTTTATTAGCAAGATCTATAATTTTTTGAGTATTCTTGGATTGTTTTTCTGCTTTCCAATAATATTCAACCGTCTTCAATGTAAAATACAACATAGATGGACCTACTAGAGTTATTTTTTTCTGAATTGCATAATCCATCATTTTTCGACTTGAATTACCCAATGAAGATATTGCGGCTTCATTAGGACAAAACATAATCACGGCATCTAAAGAATTAATTCCCTCTAGGTTTTGATAATTTTTCTTTGCTAATGAGTCGATATGATTTTTAATAGATTGTTTGTGACGATTAAGAGCATCTTCCTTTTTTGGAATATCATCTGTGTTCACATATTCATCCCAAGCAGTTAAATTAACCTTAGAGTCAATTACAACATCTCGTTTTCCAGGAAAATGAATAATAAAATCAGGTATTAATCTCTCGCCCTCTTCTGTTTTATAATTTTGATGCTTCTCAAACTCTTGGCCCTCTGTGAACTGTAGTTTAGTTAAAATATGCTCTAATACCATCTCACCCCAAGCACCTTGCTTTTGAGACGAGCCAGCTACCAATGTGTTTTTCATCTCATTTGCAATTTTTTCGAAATTTTCTCCTGAGGTAGTAAAGTTTTCTAATTTTTCTGTAAGAGTACCTTGATACTCATCATTATCTTTTTTGATATCTTTGATTGCTTTGTCGATATTTTGTAAATTGCTTTCAAAAGTACTTAAGTCCTGTTCTTTTTTTTTAAATATGTATGGGTAAATCCCAAAGACAACTAAACCACCAAAAATTAAACCTAAAAAAAATTGTAAATTAAATAGCTCAAACATTTTTATTATCCCTTCTCATATTAATGTATTGTATCACTTTCATCTTGTGGTTTGTTTTTCCCCTCAACCTTATCATTGATAGAAGTGCCGTCCCAGTCCTTATATTCTTTCATCCACTCATCATAATTTTCTAAAACTTCTTTTGAAGCTGTTCTGTACCAATAACGATAAAGAGGAAAGCTCGTTTGTGCTATCATGGATTGTAACACACGAAAAATAAATAAATAAAAACAATAACCAATGCTAAAAAAACTTGTTTTTGCAGACTTATAATAAACATCTACTAGTTCTTTTGCTAATGCATCTAATCTTTCAAATTCATCTTTATCAGTTTGAATTTTTTTATTTTGTTTTGATCTGTTCACAAAATTAATAATTTTTCCTTTTTTTTTATCTTTATCTTTTTTATCAGACATAATTTTTAAGCATCCTGGTATTTTAATTCTAAGTTCATGACATAATCATTTATGCCATCTAAAAATTTTAATTTTTCATCTTTGGTCTTAAATGAAAACATCTTGTTATCGTCTTCTCTAAGGTTGTCACAATCAACATAAAAATCATTAACTGTTGTCCATTTTTCTTTATTGGTACTTAAGATTCTTTCAGCAACTTTTCGTTTAATTTTTTTGTACATATCTTTTGGTAAAATTTCAGGGGCTTCATTAAATAAAATTCTACTTCCAAAATATGCGTGTCGATTGTCTTCGAACTTATCCAACATTGCTAATTTATCTTTCCAGTCAGCTTCATGCCACTTAGTAAATAAAAACTTATCTTTAGGTGATGCAAAGCCGGTGTAAATTGTTTCTTCAGGTTCCGGATCTTCTTGTGATTGCATTTGCATTTTTTCTTCTGCATTTTCTTGAAGAATATTACAAACATCATTTGCAAACTTTTCATTATTTTTAATTAACTCTGCTCTTTTTCTTAATAATGCAGGATCTAATTTATTATACGGATCAACTTTCATTGCATAACTAGGATCTAAAATGATGGGAGCCTTGTTCGAACGGATTGTCCGCAAAAACTTTGGCGACTCTTTCATTTTTGCTTTTAATTCACTGTATGAAAGGGCAAAAAGTTTCTCACAATCAAAACGTAAATCCACTACTTGAGCCCATTTATACACTGGATGATTAAAATTCTTTGGATGAAGAGGTGCTGTTAAAAATAATCTTGATCGGCCATAGAAATATTCTGTGACAGTAAATAAATTTTCAGACTTCATTATACTTTCAACTGTTTGTTTGCTTGCTGTTTTTAAATAATGGTTCCATAAATTTGGCTGTTTTTGTTTGATTAAGCCTAAAACATTGCAGGTATTTTCAGTATCCACCAATGCAGAATGGCTATCTTTTGCATCAAACCCGTTAAGCCTTGCTAGCGACTCGAGTTTCATTGAAATATTACCTTTTTCATTTAATTCGCTGTTTAAAATCTTTTCATCAAGTGCAAATGCAGCTCGGACTACATTCAAAGCATCATGCCTTTGATTGCCATTTGTATTTTCGATATATGGGTCTTTTAAAGATTTAAAAAATTCTTTACGAATGACCTCACTGTCAAAATTAATCCCAGAATATGCGATAAATGTAGTGGGTTGATCATTAGACCAAAATTTAAATATTTTTTCTATTTGATTTATTAGTTGATAGTGAGAAAGGTTGGATTTTGTTAATAAATCTACATTTGTACGGTTAATACACAGGGCAGTAGCGGTCGGGACCCGATCATCTGGCAATCTACATCTTGCCTGAAATCTTTGTTCTTCCTTAAAATTGCTATCTAATAGAATGCAGCCTATTTCCAAGATAGAACACCAGTCTGTAGCTGAATGATCTGTTTCTAGGTCCCACACAACATACTTCACAATTTTATCCTTTCTGAAGCAAGTGTTAGATAAGAGAGTAATGAAATTTTAAAAAACACTAACTCAGCATCTAAACAAGTAGCTTCGCTATAAGTTTTTTATCTATGTTTAAATGGAGAAGTTTACAAAGAAACTAAACTGATTGCATCTAAACAAGTAGCTAAAAAATTTAGTATCTGACTTATATTTCAAGAAAAAATTGAAGTCAACTAAAATTATTTGTTGTTTAATTGCATTTTATAATACTCATCAACTTTTCTTAAAAAAATTTCCTGATAATTTTTTAATCTCTCAGAATCAATCACGAATCTTTGAAACATTAAATCTTTTGTACAAACTAATATAACTCCTTGGTTGATATCAGTTCCATAAACTTTGTTATGCGCCATTTGATACGCAGACAATTGGAGATAGTAATCAGTATTCCATTGATCACTCCGTAATTGATTGGAATTTTTGAAATCTACCACAGATAATTTACCTTCATATTCACAAATTAAGTCTGCAGCACCTGCGTAACGGTGAGGGTAGAAAAGACAAACTTCTACCCCAAATATTTCATTAACTCGATTTCTCAAGCCATTTTCAATTATTTGATCTGCCATTTGTCTTTCTAATGAATTATCACCTAATAAATCTAAATTAAGCTTACCTAACAAGAATTTTTCAAGAAAATCGTGCATTGCAGACCCTCTACTTGTAGCCTCACGAGTAATTTTTTCTGCAGCTGCAGTACCCACTTTTTTACGCCACCTTTCTAAACTTTCTTTGTCTTCTTTTGATTTAGTGAAAGATAGGATGGTAGTCACAGATGGAAGCTTCTCATTATTAACATCATAAAGCCTTTGACCATTGTAGTAAGCTCTTATTGATTTTGGATAATTAAATTTTGGATTTAACTTCATAATAATCGATTAATTCATAAATCTTCTATATTCAATAGTAATAAATAATTGATAACCCCATTAAATGAGTTAGAAATATTTGATGGAATTATTTTTTATTTTAAAGGTATTATTCATTTTTTGTATAATCATTTCACTTTATGTAGTTATTAGAAATATTGATATTATCAAAATAATACTAATTTATTGGAAAGACTTAATTTTTAGAAAGTAATTTTAATATTTTTATTAGGCCTGTTTTTTTATTTGATGACTTAGAAATCATCATACAAGCCTCTGATCTAAGTATCTCTCCATCCTTTAAAATACGTAGATTATTTGCTTTTAAAGTTTCCCCAGTAGACGTGATATCTGAAATTATCTCCGAAGAGCCTGTGAAAGGATAAGCTTCGGTTGCACCCAAACTATCAATTAACTTAAATTGGGTAACACCCTTTGAAAACAAAAATTCCCTTGTTAAATTTGGATATTTTGTTGCCACTCTTAATCTTTTCTTTTTCTTATCTTTAAATTCAAATGCAATTTCTTCTAAATCTGCAACTGTTTGTACATCTATCCATGGATCAGGAATTGCGACTACTAATGTAGCCTTACCAAAATCATATCTTTTTAAAACATTAATTTTCTTTTGAGTATTTATTTTACTCTCTTTCAATAAATCAAAGCCAGAAAAACCTATGTCCAAAGATCCATCTCCAAGTCTTTCGATGATCTCTCTTGCATGAAGATATAAAATCTTAATATTCTTAAATTGTTTTATAGATCCTAAAAGATCTCTTTCTCCTCTTTCAGAAATGAGATTTAATTTATTTTTTTTAAAAATATTTAAAACATCTTTTCTAAGTCTGCCTTTACTTGGGATTCCAATATTAAAAATATTTTTTGTCATTAGTAATTTAAATTTAAAGCAGCACCAACTGCTGGGGTTTGTTTTTTTGATCCTAAGTCTGAAATTAGACCATCATAACGACCACCATTAATAATATTTTTTAATGAGTTTTTAGATTTAATATCAATTTTAAAAACCATTCCGGTGTAATATTCTAATTGCCTTCCAAAGGATGTTGAAAATACTACATTTAATTTTGAAACCTTGTTTCTAGAAATTGGAAAATATTTTTGATCTACAGCTAAATTTATTTTGTTTTTTTTAAAAAATTTATTTAACTCAATTGCTGCTTTATTTATCGGACATTTTATTCTTAAAAAATCTTTTATTATTTTCGAAACATTTTTTCCTTTGCTGGCTCTTCTTGGATCTTTTATTTTTTGATCAAATCTTTTTAATATCTCATTAATTGTTCTTCCTGCTACAATACTTGATAAATCTTCTTTAAGCATTTTCACGTAACGCTTTTTATCTATTTCTACAATTGTTGGATCAACATCTGAATTAGTTTCTAATCTTTTTAATAAATCATTAAAATATTCTTCTCTCCAGAAATGTCTGGCTAATCTTAGCTTCCATCTCTTTGGAATGTCTAATTTTGAAATTAATAAATTAAATATTTCAACATTTCCAATAGTGAGTATTCCTGAAGAATATTTGATATTTTGAAGTGATTTAATAGATGTATCTATAATTTCTTTATCGTCATTTTTCTCATCTTTAGATCCTAAAATTTCAAATCCAATTTGATTTCTTATGATTGAATCTTTTTTATTTTGTGATTTTCGATAAGCTTGACCACTATAAAAAATTTTTTCCTTACCCTTTAAATTATTTTCTAAATATCTTAAACAAGATGCAATCGTCAAATCTGGTCTTAGACATAACTCACTTCCATTCTGATCAGTAAAAGAAAAGATAAACTTTCTAAAATTTTCTCCTGATCTTTGAACAATGTGATTAGCCTCGATTACTGAGGGTAAATCAATATATTTAAAACCCTTTAATTTTACTGATCTAAGAATGCTTTCAGATAAGTTTTTTGACTTCATCGATTAAATTTTCTTTTGGAAATGTTTTATTGTTTTCACCCTTAACACCTTTAAGACTTTTTATAGTGACTTTATTTTCATTAAATTCATTTTCACCACATATTATAGCAACATCTAACTCACGTTTATTTGCTAAGGTTAGTTGCTTACCTAAATTTTTCTTTGTATCTAAAAAAATTTCAGCATTGATATTATCATTTCTTAATAGATCTAAAATTTCATAGTAATTTTTAATATATTTTTCATCCATCACACAAACTAAAACTGGTTTTTGACTATCTACTTTTATTTGATCTAATTGCATCAAAGCAAATAACAATCGATCAACTCCGAAACTAATTCCGGTACCTGGAATATCCACACCTTTAAATCTCGAGATTAATTTTGCATAGGCTCCTCCAGAACAAATACTGCCTATATCAACCTCTTTACCTTTATTATTTGTAACTTTAAAATTTAGATTTGTTTCAACAATGAAATCTGAATAATAAGCTAATCCCCTAACAATTGTAAAATTTGTTTTGACCTGATTTATATTTGAACTGTAACCCAATACTTCAAATATTTGTTCTAATTCCTTTATACCTTCTTGAGACAATGGATTTTTTAATGTTTCTTTTAGTTCTTTTAAATCTTTAATTTTTAGAAAATTAAGTATTTCAGACGCTTGTTCATCGTTTAAATCTGCACCCTTAGTGATTGCACCACTTATATCTTTTCTCTCTTTTTTAAGCAGATCTTCAACACCTTTTAAACCAAAACCTGGTTTATCTAATTTATCAATTGCCCTAATTACTTTTACCTGTTTTTCTTTTGATATTTTTAAATCATCAATTAACCCTTGAACTATTTTTCTGTTACTAACGTTGATTGTAAATTGATCTTTTTTTAGACCACAATCTAACAAAGTACTTGATATTAAATTGCAAAGCTCCGCATTTGCTTGCGCAGGATTAACATTTCCCACGATATCAAAATCTGCTTGCATAAATTCTCTGTATCTTCCATTACCAGCCTTTTCATTTCTAAAGACATTTTGAATAGCATACCTTTTAAATATTGATGGAAGCTCTTGATTATTTTGTGCAACAAATCTAGCTAGTGGGCTTGAAAGATCATACCTAAGAGTAATGCTTTTTTCTCCATCCTGAAAAGAGAATACATCAGACATAGGATTAGCATCATCTTCTGCCAAAAAAGATCCTATATTTTCACTTATCTCAAACGATGGGGTTTCTAAAGCCTCAGCTCCAAATTTAATAAAATTATTCTCAATAGCTTTTAAAAGCTTTTTTTTTGAGAAGAAGTTTTTTATCCCAACGATCTTCAAATCCTGAAGGTAATCCAGGAATTAATTTTTTTTCTTTATTCATTTTTTGGTACCCGGGCTGAGAGTCGAACTCAAACTTAAAGTTCCACAAACTTCCGTGCTAACCATTACACCACCCGGGCTTATCCTCTTTGTTTTTATCTTATTTTATGTGGATTTAAAATTATAATATAAATAAATAGCCTACTGGCTATGGAAACAGTTTCTGTGAGTACTTCTAAAAGTCTTTCTGTATGTAATATTTATATTCATGAGCAGTCTTTTAAACAAAAAAAATTAATATTCAAGGTCTAAATAGAAAAAGGACGTTTATCTATTTGATAGATAAAACGCCCTTTTAAATAATTTTTAAATTAGTCTATTTTTTTTAAATTAACTGCAGAAGGACCTTTGGGACCATCTTCTAATGTGAATTCAAGTTTATCACCTTCATTGAGATATCTCATACCAGCAGCTTTTACCGCTGAAGCGTGAACAAAGGCATCTTTTTCTTTATCATCTCTTTCAATGAAGCCATATCCCTTTTTACCATTATACCATTTGATTTTTCCTTGTAGTGTACTCATCTTATTTCTTAGTCCTTTTGTTATTTATTATCTCTTAAAGGTAATTTCTTTTACGATTATTTCAAGATTAAAATATGGTGGTGGGCCCTCCAAGAATCGAACTTGGTCTTTTAGATTTTCAGTCTAACGTACGCACCAGCTATACCAAAGGCCCTTATTTACTATCCCCTAAAGATTATTCTACCTTTAGTAAGATCGTAAGGTGTCATCTCCACAGTGACATTGTCACCCTGAAGAACTCTAATTCTATTTTTTCTCAACTTACCAGCAGTATGTGCAGTAACTGTATGTCCATTTTCTAATTTTACTCTAAACATTGCGTTCGGGAGTAAGTCTATCACTACGCCTTTAAACTCCAGTAAGTCTTGTTTTGACAAATTTATTTTCTCCTTATCCGTTTTATGATTGATTGTGCATGACCTTGCAAACCCTCATAATTTGCCAGAGTTATAGCTGATGGTCCAAGTTTATCAATCCCCTTTTTTGATAATGTTATATAGGAAATTTTTTTCATAAATTCAGAAACATTTAATCCACTTGAAAATTTACTTGTCATATTAGTTGGTAATACATGGTTGCTACCTGGAGCTCCATAGTCTGTCATTGCCATTACTGCATATTTTCCTAAACAAATCGAACCTGCATTTTTAATTTTAGCTGCAAATGACTTATAATTTTTTACATTTAACTCAAGGTGCTCAGGTCCAATTTTATTTGTAATTTCTAAAATTTTTTTATCTGAATTTGCATAAATTAATACTCCATTCTCTGTTAAACTTTTTTTTGCAATTAGTAACCTTGGAAGCTTTTTAAGTTGTTTAAATAGCTCTTTTTTAGTTTTTTCTAAAACATTTTTGTTTTTTGAAATTAAAATACATTGAGCTAGTTGATCATGCTCTGCCTGTCCCAATAAATCGCTAGCTAACCATTCTGGATTAGAACTTTTATCTGCAACAATTAAAACCTCAGAAGGACCAGCGGTCATTGCCTCAATACCAATATCACCTGAAACTTCTTTTTTTGCTGCAGACACAAATTGATTCCCAGGCCCTATAACTTTATTTACTGGTTTAATTTTTTTAGTTCCATAAGTAACTGCTGAAATTGCACTTGGTCCACCAATGGAGTAAATTTCCTTAATACCACAAATTTTTGCGGCATATAATACAGCTGGATTTTGATTTCCTTTATATCCAGGATTTATCATTACTATTCTTTTTACTTGAGCAACTCTAGCTGGAATAGCATTCATCAAGACTGTTGAAGGATAGGATGCGGTAGATCCTGGAACATAAATTGCAACAGACTCTAATGGTAAATACTTATAATCAATTTTGTTATTATATTTATCTCTGTAAGAAATATTTTTAAATTTTTGTAGAGAGTGGAATTTATAAATTCTGTTATAGGCATCATCGATTGCCTTTTTTACTTTTTTATCTAAAGATTTAATTAATTTGTTTATTTGCTTTGCTGATGGCACAATAATATTATTTTTATTAAATTTTCTTTCATACTTTAATAAAGCTTTATCACCATTTTTTTTTACATCATTAATTATTTTTGTTACTGAGACAAAACTTGATTTAAGTTTGTTTTTCCTTTTAGAAAGCAAATTATCCAGTGATTTATCAAAATTTTTGTTGTTACTATTTAATATCTTCATAACTATTTAATTTCACTTTGATCCTCTAATCTTGCTTCAATAGTTTCTGTGCTTAAAGCAATATGAGCATTATTATTAAAAATAAGATTTATTTCATAAACATCATTATTTTTCAAATAATCTATACCTACTAATTCTAAAACCGCTTCTTGATTTGATTGATCAATGTTCTTTGATCTTACTTTATCAACAAAATCAAATCTCAATATACTATTAACCTTTTTATCCTCATTTTCATTTTCAACTTTAATTCTCTCAATTGATAGCAAAAATACTTTATTCGTTGCAAGATACTTAATATCTGAAATTTTAACTTTAGCTGCTGAACTGCAAGCTGAAATCATCTGCAAACCCTCTTGATCACTTGCAATAATTTTCGCCAAATATTTCACTATTTTAATCTCTTAATTTTAACACCAACTTTTTTTAATTTATTTTCAAAATTTTCATAACCTCGATCACAATGATAAACTCTAGTTACTACTGTGTTGCCTTTTGAAACGATACCGGCAAGTACTAAAGCAGCCGATGCTCTTAAATCACTTGACATTACTTCTGCTGCTATAAAGTTTGTATTGCCCTCTATTTTTGCAGTTCTATTTTTAATAGTTATTTTAGCTCCCAGTCGCTGAAGCTCCATTGCATGTAAAAATCTACCTTGAAATATATTTTCTGTAATTGAGCTTGTGCCACTAGCCTTACAAA
>CACGLD010000010.1 GCA_902573755.1 uncultured Pelagibacteraceae bacterium | reverse complement strand
TAAAATTGATAGAGTCATTTATTGAAACAGGCCAAAAACCTGAGTGGATGATTATGACTGTTGTGCCAGTCATACCACCAGAATTAAGACCATTAGTTCCTCTTGACGGCGGAAGATTTGCCACTTCAGATCTTAACGATTTATACAGAAGAGTAATTAACAGAAATAACAGATTAAAAAGATTAATGGATCTTAAAGCTCCAGACATTATTGTAAGAAATGAAAAAAGGATGCTTCAAGAGTCTGTAGATGCTCTGTTTGATAACGGTAGAAGAGGCAGGGTAATAACAGGAACAGGTAAGCGACCACTTAAATCTCTTGCTGAAATGTTAAAAGGTAAACAAGGAAGATTTAGACAAAATTTATTAGGTAAACGAGTTGATTATTCTGGAAGATCAGTAATCGTTGTAGGTCCTGATTTAAAATTACATGAGTGTGGTTTACCGAAAAAAATGGCTCTTGAGTTATTTAAACCATTTTTATATGCAAGATTAAACAAATTAGGTTTAGCCTCAACAATTAAACAAGCTAAAAAATTAGTTGAAAAAGAAACAAATGCAGTATGGGACGCTTTAGAATTAATAGTTAGAGAACATCCAGTACTTTTAAATAGAGCACCAACACTTCATAGGCTTGGTGTTCAAGCTTTTGAGCCAAAATTAATTGAAGGAGATGCAATTGAATTACACCCTTTAACTTGTGCAGCATTTAACGCTGACTTCGACGGTGACCAAATGGCAGTGCACGTGCCGTTAAGTTTAGAAGCTCAATTAGAGGCAAGAATTTTAATGTTATCTACAAATAATATTCTTTCTCCATCAAACGGTAAACCAATTATTGTTCCGAGTCAGGATATGATTTTAGGAATCTATTATCTGTCACAAGAACCTATATCTGATAAACCAGCTGGATACTTTACAAATTCAGATCAAATTGAATTTGCATTATCATCTGGTCAAATAAATGTACATAGTACTATCATTTCAAGACACGAGACTGTAGATGAGCAAGGGAATAAGAAAATAGAAAAATATACTTCTACAGCTGGAAGATTTTTATTAGCAAACTTATTACCTAAAAATAGTAACATCAAGTTCTCTTTAGTAGATAGATTATTACCAAAAAAAGTAGTTTCAGAAATAATTGATGTTGTATTTAGATTTTGTGGTCAAAAAACAACGGTAATTTTCTGTGACAAGCTTAAAGATTTAGGATTTAAACACGCATTTAAAGCGGGAATTTCGTTTGGAAAAGACGATCTTGTAATCCCTGAAAATAAAACTCAATTAATTGATGATACTAAGAAATTAATTGCAGATTATGAAACTCAATATGCTGAAGGTTTAATTACAAGAGGTGAAAAATATAACAAAGTTGTTGATGCTTGGTCTAAGTGTACTGATAAAGTTGCTGGAGAAATGATGAAAGGAATTTCAGCTACAGAAAAAACTGATGAAGGATTGAAAATAAATTCTGTATTTATGATGGCCGACAGTGGAGCTAGAGGATCTGCTGCTCAAATGAAACAATTAGCTGGTATGAGAGGTTTGATTGCTAAACCTTCAGGAGAAATTATCGAAAGTCCAATTATTTCAAACTTTAAAGAGGGATTAACTGCTTTAGAATACTTTAATTCAACTCACGGAGCTAGAAAAGGGTTAGCAGATACAGCACTTAAAACAGCTAGTTCTGGATATTTAACAAGAAGACTATGCGATGTTGCGCAAGACTTAACAATAACCAAAGTTAATTGCGATAATCCTGGATTTATTGAGCTTTCTGAAATTTTAGAAGGTGGTAATGTGGTTGTTAGTTTGTCTGAAAGAGCACTAGGAAGAGTAACAGCTGCTGATGTTAAAAACCCTTTATCAGGTGAAGTTATTATTAAAAAATCTGAAATGATTGATGAGGCAGGCTGTGATAAAATTGATGCTGCAGGAGTTAAATCAATTAAAGTTTATTCAGTAATGACATGTAGTTCAAAAGAGGGTGTCTGCGCTACTTGCTATGGACGAGATTTATCAAGAGGTAAGATGGTTCATGTTGGTGAAGCTATTGGAATGATATCTGCTCAATCAATTGGAGAACCAGGAACACAGCTAACAATGAGAACATTCCACGTTGGAGGAACAGCTTCAGTTAAACAAGATTCTCAAATAGTTACTAAAAGTGAAGGAACTTTAAAAATAATCAACTCAAATATTTTAGAGGACTCTAAAAAGAATTTGATTGTTATGGGAAGAAACACTCAACTTTCTATAGAGGATGACAAAGGAGTTCAGATAGCGGTTTATAAAGTTGCTTATGGTTCTAGATTATTTTTCAATAACGGTGATAAAGTAAAAGCAAATACTAAAATATGTGAATGGGATCCTTACACAACACCAGTTATAGCTGAGAAAAGTGGTACAGCTAGTTATGTAGATTTAATAGATGGTGTATCAATTCAAGAAACTACTGACGATGCAACAGGAATTTCTTCTAAATCAGTAATTGATTGGAGAGGTCAATCAAAAAGTACTGATTTAAAACCTAGAATTACTCTAAGAGATGAAAAAGGAAATGTGATTAAAAAAGCTGATGACAATGAAGCTAGATATTATTTAGTACCAGATTCGATTTTATCGATTAAAGACGGTCAAAAGGTTTATGCAGGTGACGTAATTGCAAGATTACCTAAGGAAACTACAAAAACAAAAGATATTACCGGAGGTCTTCCAAGAGTTGCTGAATTATTTGAAGCTAGAAAAGCTAAGGATAGTGCAATTATTGCTGAAAATGATGGTAGTGTTGTTTTTGGTAAAGAGGTAAGAGGTAAACAAAGAGTATCTATTGTTCCTGAAGATGGATCAGAACCTTCAAATTATTTAATTCCAAAAGGAAAACATATCAATTTTAATCCTGGTGAAAAAATTCAAAAAGGAGAGTATCTTTTAGATGGCCAACCATTACCACATGATATTTTAAGAATTTTAGGAATAAAAGAATTAACAGAATATTTTGTTAACCAAGTTCAAGAAGTCTATAGATTACAAGGTGTAATAATAAACGATAAGCATATTGAAACTATTTTAAGACAAATGCTTAAAAAGGTTGAAGTTAAAGTATCAGGAGACTCAAGTTATTTACCTGGTGAAGTGGTTGATAGAATTAAGTTTGGTAATACTAATGAAAAATTGGTTGCAGAAGGAAAAACACCAGCCGTTGGTGAAAGAGTTCTGATGGGTATTACTAAGGCTTCACTTCAAACTGAATCGTTTATTTCAGCAGCCTCGTTCCAAGAAACAACGAGAGTATTAACCGATGCTGCAATTAAAGGAAAAGTTGACCCATTAAATGGTCTAAAAGAGAACGTAATTGTTGGAAGATTAGTTCCAGCAGGTACAGGTAATATTAAAAATAGATGGAACAATAAAGCTCTAGAAGATGATAATAATTTCTTAGCGGAGCAGGATAAAATAGAAGCTTCAGAACCCGAAGAAACACAGGCAAATTAGCAAAAAAATCGCCTAAAAATTGCAGTTTTAGTTTGACAAAGGGCTATTAATAAGTAATTTGGCGATGTTTTTGGTTGGAATGTAGTGCTTCTAACAGTACTAAACGCTGCCACAAAATAACCTGTCAGTTATTTTCATCTAAAAATAAATTAATTAATTTTAAAATATTTATGCCAACTATTAATCAGTTGTTAAGAAAAAAAAGAGTTAAACCAGCTGCAAGGAACAAAGTTCCTGCTCTACAAAAACAACCTTTAAAGAGAGGTGTTTGTGTAAAAGTTTATACAACGACTCCTAAAAAACCAAACTCTGCATTAAGAAAAGTTGCTAGAGTAAGATTGTCAAATGGATTTGAAGTTACAGCTTATATTCCTGGTGAAGGTCACAATCTTCAAGAACACTCGGTAGTACTGATTAGAGGTGGTAGGGTAAAAGATTTACCAGGTGTTCGTTATCATATTCTAAGAGGTAATCTAGATACACAAGGTGTTGCAAATAGAAAAAAAAGAAGATCTTTATACGGAACAAAAAAAGGTAAATAATGTCTAGAAAAAAAACTCAACCAAAAAAAAATATAGTTCCGGATCCAAAATTTAAATCAACTATTATTCCTAAATTAATCAACAATATCATGTATGATGGAAAAAGAGGTATTGCTGCTAAAATAGTTTATGACGCTATCGATAAAATTAAAACAAAAACCAAAGATGAACCGATTAATATTTTCAATGAAGCAATTAACAATATCAAACCAACTGTAGAAGTTAGATCTAGAAGAGTTGGTGGTGCAACTTATCAAGTTCCTGTTGAGGTAAAAAGTAAAAGAGCACAAGCTTTAGCTATCAGATGGTTAGTTGAGTCAGCAAGAAAAAGAAAAGATAAACACATGGCAGATAAAATTTTTAATGAGCTTTATGATGCTTATGAAAAAAAGGGTGCTGCTGTTAAAAAAAGAGAGGATGTACATAAAATGGCAGAGTCTAATAAGGCATTTGCTCATTTTAGGTGGTAACAAGATATGGCTAGAACTCATTCATTAAACAAATATAGAAACATTGGGATCATGGCCCATATAGATGCTGGTAAAACAACTACTACCGAAAGAGTTCTTTACTATACAGGTAAGAGCCATAAAATTGGTGAGGTACATGATGGAGCTGCAACAATGGATTGGATGGAGCAAGAACAAGAAAGAGGAATTACAATTACATCTGCGGCTACTACTTGTTTTTGGAATGATCATAGAATTAATATTATAGACACACCTGGTCACGTTGATTTTACTATTGAAGTAGAAAGATCTTTAAAAGTTTTAGACGGTGCTGTTGCTGTTTTCGATGGCGTTGCAGGTGTAGAGCCTCAATCTGAAACTGTATGGAGACAAGCAGACAAATACAAAGTTCCAAGAATTTGCTTTGTTAATAAATTAGATAGAACAGGAGCTGATTTCTTTAGATGTGTAGATATGATCAGAGATAGATTAGGCGCCAAACCTCTAGTTGTGCAAGTTCCTATTGGTGTTGAAGCTTCTTTATCTGGAGTAGTTGATCTTGTTAAAATGAAAGCTCAAGTTTGGAAAAATGAAGCACTAGGAGCTGAATGGGAATACAAAGAAATTCCAGAAGACTTAAAAGAAATTTCAGAAAAATATAGAACAGAATTAATAGAAACAGCTGTTGAACAAGACGAAAAGCTAATGGAGGCTTATTTAAATGGTGATGAAATAAAAGAGGAAGATTTAGTTAAATGTATAAGAAAAGGAACACTTAATTTTAGTTTTGTTCCAGTATTAACAGGTTCAGCATTTAAAAACAAAGGTGTTCAGCCTTTACTTGATGCTGTAGTAAATTATTTGCCAAGTCCAGTGGATATTGGTTCTATCAAAGGAACTAAATTAGGTAGCGAAGATGAAATGGAAATGAAATTTGAAGACAGTGTTCCATTCTCTGCTTTAGCTTTTAAAGTTGCTAACGATCCATTTGTTGGCTCATTAACTTTTATTAGAATCTATTCAGGTACCATTAAAACTGGTACGGCAGTATTCAATTCTTCTAAAGAGAAAGAAGAAAGAGTTGGAAGAATGCTTCTAATGCATGCAAACTCTCGAGAAGACATTAAAGAAGCAAATGCAGGCGATATAGTAGCATTAGCTGGATTAAAAAATACTATTACAGGACACACGTTATGTGACAAAGAAAATTCTGTTCTTCTTGAACCAATGGAATTCCCTGATCCAGTAATTGAAATTGCAGTAGAACCAAAAACAAAAGCTGACCAAGAAAAAATGGGTGAAGCTTTAGGCAGGTTAGCTAAGGAAGATCCATCCTTTAGAGTTACATCTGACGAAGAGTCAGGACAAACAATTATTAAAGGAATGGGTGAATTACACTTGGATATCATTGTTGACAGAATGAAAAGAGAATTTAAAGTAGAGGCTAATGTTGGTGCTCCTCAAGTTGCTTACAGAGAAACTATAGAAACAGCTTCTGAGGTTGAATATACTCACAAAAAACAAAGTGGTGGTGCTGGTCAATTTGCAAAAGTTAAACTTTTAGTTGAGCCTCAAGAACCTGGTAAAGGTCGAGATGTTGAGAGCAAAATTAAAGGTGGTGCAATTCCAAAGGAATTTATCCCTGGTGTTGAAAAGGGCATAGAAACAGTTTCAGATACTGGAATTTTAGCTGGTTTTCCAATGATTGATTACAAAGTAACCATCTTAGATGGTTTACATCATGATGTTGACTCAAGTGTATTAGCATTTGAATTAGCAAGTAGAGCTTGCTTTAAAGAGGCTTGTACAAAAGGCGGTTTAAAATTATTAGAACCTGTAATGAGAGTTGAAGTAGTAACACCTGAAGATTACATGGGCGATGTTATTGGTGATTTAAACAGTAGAAGAGGTCAAATCAGTACTCAAGAGCAAAGAGGTAATGCAACTGTAATTACAGCAATGGTTCCTTTAGCAAACATGTTTGGTTATATAAATAATTTAAGATCAATGTCTCAGGGTAGAGCACAATATTCAATGTTTTTTGATCATTATTCAAAAGTCCCACAAAATGTTCAAGACGAAGTAACTAAGAAGATCGCAGGTTAATCATGGAAAAACAGAATATTAGAATTAAATTAAGAGCATATGACAACAAAGTTTTAGATGCTTCTACTGAAGAAATTGTGAATACAGTAAAAAGAACTGGAGCAACAATTAAGGGACCAATTCCATTACCTACTAGAATTGAAAGATATACAGTTTTAAGATCACCTCATATTGACAAGAAAAGTAGAGAACAATTTGAGTCAAGAACACATAAAAGATTAATTGATATTATTGAACCAACACCACAAACTGTTGAAGCATTAATGAAACTTGATTTAGCATCAGGTGTTGATGTGGAGATAAAAATTTAATTATGAGTGAAATAGCTTTATTAGGAAAAAAAATTGGTATGACTAGAGAATTCTATAGAACTGGTCAATTAGTTCCTGTAACTGTACTTAAGGTCGAAAAAGCTAGAGTTATTCAAGTTATAGAGGAAGAAAAAAGAGGATACAAAGCAATTCAGCTTGGATATGGAAAAGTTAAAAATTCAAAATTAACAAAAGCTATGAAAGGTGTTTTTGCTAAAAAAAATACTGAGGCTAAGAAAAAATTAAAAGAATTTAGAGTGAAGGATACATCTGCCTATAAAGAGGGAAACGAGTTTGGTTTGGAAATATTTAAAGATATTAAATTTGTAGACACAAGATCAAAAACCATTGGTAAAGGTTTTGCTGGAGCTATGAAAAGACATAATTTTGGTGGTTTGAGAGCCAGTCATGGTGTTTCAATATCTCATAGGGCACACGGATCAACAGGACACAGTCAAGATCCAGGAAAAGTTTTTAAAGGAAAAAAAATGGCAGGTCACATGGGTGATAAATTAAGAACAATGCAAAACATAGAAATTATAAAAGCTGATTTGGAAAATGAACTGCTTTATTTAAAAGGATCTATTCCAGGTTCAAAAAATTCAGAGGTAATGGTTAAAAAATCTGTAAAAAATATAAATAAAATGACAATTAGTGAAAAACAAGCAGCTGCTGAAGAGGCTAAAAAAACACCAGATAAGAAGAAAAAATAATGAAATTAGATAAAATTAGCATAGACGGAAAAAAAGATAGCATTGAAGTTTTAGATAATATTTTTTCTGCAAAAATTAACCATAAGTTAGTAAGTGCAGTTCTTTACAAAACAAATGCAAATTACAAAGGAAGACATGCTAAAACCAAACAACAAAACGAAGTAAAAGGACCAACATCAAAAATATATGCACAAAAAGGAACTGGTGGTGCAAGACATGCTAGTAGAAAAGCTCCTATATTTGTTGGTGGTGGTATTGCTCATGGACCAAAAGGTGAATTGGCGTATAAAAAAAGAAAACTTAATAAAACTGAGAAAAAACAAAGCGTAGCTTCATTAATTACTGAAAAAAATAATAATAAAAATTTATTAATCTTAAATGATTTTAGTTCTGAAATTAAAAAAACAAAAGAGATGAGCTCAATTATTAATAAACTTGAAATTACAAATTCACTAATAATTTTAGATAAAAATTCTAAAGAAAAAATTGAAAAATCAGTAAGAAATATTCCAAATGTTAAAGTTACTGATGTAAATCATTTTAGTGCTTACGATATTATTAAATTCAAAAAAGTTGTTTTCACAGAAAGTTCAGTGAAAGAATTAGAAAAGAGATATTCGTAAAATGGAAAAAATACACTTATACGACAAAATTCTATCACCTGTGGTTACTGAGAAATCAACCAACTTGTCTGAACTGAATAAAATTGTATTTAAAGTTCCAGATGGTGCAAATAAGAAAAATTTAAAAAAGAATATTGAAAAAATATTTAAAGTTAATGTGACTAAAATAAATATTATAAATAAACAAAATAGAACAAAAGTTACCAGAGGCAAAAAAGTAAAAGTATCTGGATATAAAAAAGCAATAATTACTTTAAAAAAAGGTCAGAGCATTGATCTAACAACAGGAATTTAATAAATGGCGTTAAAAACTTTTAAACCATATACAAAATCTACAAGAGGTACCATTTTAGTTGATAGAACTGGTTTATGGAAAGGCAAACCATTCAAGACCTTAGTTTCACCTAAAAATGCAATGAAAGGTAGAAATAATAATGGTCATATTACCTCAATCAATAGAGCTGGTGGACATAAAAAAATGTACAGACATGTAGATTTTTATAGAAAAAAATTCGACATGGAAGCTACAGTTGAAAGAATAGAGTACGATCCAAATAGATCATGTTACATTATGTTGGTTAAATTTCAGGATGGTACACACTCATATTTCTTAGCACCACAAAAAATTAAAGTTGGAGATAAAGTTGAAAGTGGTTCTAAAAAAGAAATTAAAGTAGGTAATTGCATGCCATTACAAGATATACCAGTGGGTATCAATATACATAATGTTGAAATCCAACCAGGTGGTGGTGGAAAAATCGCTAGAGCAGCTGGTTCATCAGTTACTATTAGTGGTCTAGATGGAAACTATAGTTTAATAAAATTAGCTTCAGGTGAAGTGAGAAAAATAGATTCAAGAGCTTTAGCTACAATTGGAATTTTAAGTAATCCAGATCAAAAAAATATTAAAATTGGAAAAGCAGGTAGATCAAGATGGTTGGGTAGAAGACCTCATACTAGAGGTGTTGTTAAAAACCCAGTTGATCACCCACATGGAGGTGGTGAAGGAAAATCTGCTGGAGGAAGACATCCAGTTTCACCTACAGGACAATCTGCTAAAGGTTTAAAAACTCGAGATAACAAGAGAACAGATAAATTTATAGTTAAGAGAAGAAATAAGAGGAAGGATACTAAGTAATGGCTAGAGCAGTTTGGAAAGGTCCATTTGTAGAAGAAAGCTTGATGAAAAAGGTTGACAAGTATAAAGACGACCCAAAGAAAATTCCTATTAAAACTTGGTCAAGAAAATCTACAATTTTACCTGATTTTGTAGGGGTAAGTTTCCAAATTTATAATGGCAAAAAATTTATACCAATAACAGTTTCAGAAGATATGGTTGGACATAAATTAGGTGAGTTTGCACCAACAAGAACGTTTTTTGGTCATACACCAGCTGATAAAAAAGCTAAACCAGCAACAGCAGATAAGAAATAATTATGGGAAAGAAAAAGAAAATAGATAAATCGAACCAAAAAACAGTTAAGTCTGTTAATAACGGTATTAGATCAAGTGTTAGAAAGCTAAATCCAATACTAAAAAGCATTGTTGGCAAAAAAGTTGATGTTGCAATTAGAGATTTACAGTTTTCAGAAAAAAGAATTACTAGAGATGTTAGAAAAACTATCAGTTCAGCTGTAGCCAATGCTGAAAATAATTTTCAATATGATATTGATAAATTAATAGTTAAAGAAGCATATTGTGGAAAAAAAATAGTTATGAAAAGATTTAGACCTAGAGCTAAAGGAAGAGCAGCGCCAATATTAAAACCTTGGTCAACTGTTACAATAATTTTATCAGAATCAAAACAAATGGAGAAGCATGGGGCAAAAAGTTAATCCTGTAGGTTTTAGATTAGGTGTCAACAGAGGATGGGACTCTGTATGGTATGCTAAGAAAAAAGATTTTGGAAATTACCTAATAGAAGATTTTAAAATTAGGGAATATATCAAGAAAAATGTAATCAACTCAGGTGTATCCAAGGTAATGATAGAAAGAACATCTAATAAATGTTATGTTACAATATACACTTCTAGACCTGGATTTGTTATTGGTAAAAAAGGAAGTGATATAGACAAAATTAAAAATAATCTTTCAAAATTTACAACAAATGAAGTTAATCTAAATATTAAAGAAGTAAAAAAACCTGAAACAAATGCTTATTTAGTAGCTGAAAACATAGCTCAGCAGCTTGTTAAAAGAATTTCTTATAGAAGAGCTATGAAAAGAGCAATGCAATCATGTATTAGACTTGGGGCAAAAGGAATTAAAGTTTCTGTGAGTGGAAGACTTGGTGGAAATGAAATAGCTAGAACAGAGTGGTTAAGAGATGGGAGTATTCCATCACATACTTTAAGAGCTGATATAGATTATGCAGAGGCAGAGGCTCTTACAACTTATGGAATTATTGGTATTAAAGTTTGGATTTATAAAGGTGAAGTTTTTGCAAGAGAATTTAGTCAAGAGACTAACAAGGTAACACCAAAGGAAGGTAAATAATAATGCTTCAACCAGTAAGAACAAAGTGGAGAAAAGCGCATAAAGGTAGAATCCACGGTACTGCTACTAGAGCAAGTACTATTAATTATGGTGCTTACGCATTAAAAGCTTTGCAGCCAGAAAGAGTTACTGGAAAGCAAATTGAGGCTGCAAGGGTTGCATTAACAAGACACATGAAAAGACAAGGAAGAGTTTGGACAAGAATATTTCCAAATATACCAGTTTCAAAAAAACCAATTGAAGTCAGAATGGGTAAAGGGAAGGGCTCACCAGAATACTTTGCATGCAGAGTAAAACCAGGAAGAATATTGTTTGAAGTTGATGGTGTTTCTGAACAAATTGCTAAAGAGGCTTTATATAAAGCATCAGCTAAATTACCTATTAAGACTAAAACTATTAAGAGATTTGCATAATGAAAAAACAAGAAATTAAAAAATTATCAAAGGACGAAATTGTGAAGAATATTGATAAGCTTAAAAAAGATCTTTTTAATTTCAGGTTTCAAAAAATGAATTCACAAGTAACAAACCCAGCTAAAATTGGAGAGACTAGAAAAACAATAGCAAGATTAAAAACAATTTTAAAAGGAAAAGCAAATGCCTAAAAAAATACTTACAGGTGTAGTTATAAGCGATAAGCCAAATAAAACAGTCACAGTTATGGTAGAGCGTAAATACTCACATCCAGTTCTAAAAAAAGTAATAAAAATTAGAAAAAACTACAATGCTCATGATGAAAATAATAGGTTCAAAACTGGCGACAAAGTTTCAATAATTGAGAGTAAGCCCTTTTCTAAAAATAAAAAATTTCAAGTTATGGAGAGTACAAAGTAATGATTGGTGTTCAAACAGAATTACAAGTTGCTGACAATACTGGCGCAAAAAGAATTGAGTGCATCAAGGTATTAGGTGGATCAAAAAGAAGATACGCTAGCATTGGAGATACTATTGTAATTGCAGTTAAAGAAGCGATGCCTAAAGGAAAAGTTAAAAAAGGATCTGTACATAAAGCTGTAGTTGTGAGAGTTAAAAAAGGAATTCACAGAAATGATGGTTCAAAAGTTAGATTTGATAATAATGCAGCTGTACTAGTTGATGACAAAGGAGAGCCAGTAGGAACAAGAATTTTTGGTCCAGTTACAAGAGAATTAAGAAGTAGAGGTCAAATGAAAATTATTTCATTGGCACCGGAGGTTTTATAATGATTAAAAAAGGTTTGAAAGTAAGAGTTTTAACTGGAAAAGATAAAAAAAAAGAAGGTGAAGTTATTGAAATTGATAGAGCAAATAACAGAGCAAAGGTTAAAGAAATTAACATGGTTAAAAAACACGTAAAAACGACAAAGGAGAAAAAAGGCGGAATTTTTCCTAAAGAAAGCTTTATTCATATTTCTAACTTAAAACTAATTGATGAAAAAGCGGCAAAGAAAAAAGAGGCTAAAAAATAATGACACCAAGATTAAAAGAAATATTTAATAAAGAAATTCAAACTGCATTAAAAGATCAGTTTGGTTTTAAAAATATTTATATGGCTCCAAGAATTGAGAAAGTTATATTAAATATGGGTCTTGGTTTAGATGCTTCAGATTCTAAGATTTTAAAATCATGTGAAGAAGATATGGCTAAAATTACTGGACAAAAACCAGTAACAACTAAATTTAAAAAATCAGTTGCGAACTTTAAAACAAGAAAAGGATCAAACGCTGGTTTAAAAGTAACTTTAAGAAAAAATAGAATGTATGAATTCTTAGACAGATTAGTGAATATTGCATTACCAAGAATTAAAGATTTTAGAGGTTTGTCATCAAAAGGCTTTGACAAATTTGGTAATTATACATTTGGAATTAAAGAACATATAATTTTCCCAGAAGTAAGCTTTGATAGAGCAGACAAAGTTAGAGGTTTAGATATAGTAATAGTTATTAAAGCAATCAACAAAGAACACAGTTTTGCTTTACTAGAAAAAATGAATTTTCCATTTATTAAAAAAGGAGATAATTAAACATGGCAAAGTTAAGCGCTGTTAATAAAAATAAAAAAAGAATTAAGCTTTCAGATAGGTTTTATAAAAAAAGACAAGCATTAAAGAAGATTGTAATGGATAAAAAGATTCCATTAGAAGAAAGATTTAAAGCGCAACAAAAATTATCTAAACTACCAAGAAACTCAGCAAAAATAAGAGTTATGAATAGATGTGAGATTACTGGAAGACCTCATGGTGTTTACAGAAAATTAAAGATTTCAAGAATTGCATTAAGACAATTAGGATTACAAGGAAAGATACCTGGCTTAGTTAAATCTAGCTGGTAGAAAGGAAAATTATGAGTTTAAGTGACCCGATAGGAGATATGATTGCAAGAGTGAAGAACGCTCAAGCTAGAAATCATAAAAAAGTAGAATTACCTTCATCTAATTTTAAAACAAAAATTGCAGATATACTTAAAAATGAAGGCTTCATAAAAGATTTTAAAGTAAGTTCTGAGGAAAAAAAACCAATGTTATCATTAGAACTTAAGTATCATTCTGGTAACCCAGTAATTAGTGCTTTTGAAAGAGTATCGAAACCAGGAAGAAGAATTTTTTCATCTGCAGACAGTTTACCTAAGATAAATAATGGTTTGGGTATTGCTATCGTGTCAACTCCAAAAGGAGTAATGACTGATATAGATGCTAGAAAACAAAAAGTTGGTGGCGAAATAATTTGTAAGGTATTTTAATGTCTAAAATAGGTAAAATAAACATATCGATCCCGGAAAAAGTAAAAGTTGCTTTAGCTGGTAATAATATAAATATTGAAGGACCCTTAGGTAAAAAATCAATCAATGTTGATTTAGATATGTTCAATTTAGACATAATTGAAGGAAAAGAAATTTCTATTAAACCAAAAAAAATAGATCAAAATTCAAAAAGACTTTGGGGCATGAATAGAAGTTTAATTAATAATGCTGTAATTGGATCAAGTACTGGTTATGAAAAAACTTTAGAATTAGTTGGCGTTGGTTACAGAGCAGCATTAAAGGGAAATCAGTTAAATTTACAATTGGGTTATAGTCATGATATCAATTTTGACATACCAGAGGGCATTAAAATTGCTGTTGAGAAACAAACAACATTAAAAATTACAGGATCTGATAAGCAGCTAGTTGGTGAAGTAGCATCTAAAATTAAAACATTAAGAAAAATCGAACCTTACAAAGGAAAAGGTGTTCGTGAAAAAGGACAGTATGTTCTTAAAAAAGAGGGTAAGAAAAAATAATGAAATTAAACACTAGTATCAGAAAAAGATTTAGAGTTAGCAATAAAGTTAAAAGAGTTGCTTCAAAAGATAGATTTAGATTAAGTATTTCTAGATCATCAAAAAATATTTCAGCTCAAATAATTGATGATACAAAAAACGTAACTTTATTATCAGCTTCATCTATAGAAAAAGATCTTAAATCATCAGATAAAGTTAATAAAACTGAATTATCTAAATTGGTTGCTCAAAAGTTAGCTAAAAAAGCTCAAGAGAAAAAAATTACTAAAATTTACTTTGATAGAGGTTCTTACAAGTATCACGGTAGAATTAAAGTTTTTGCAGAAACCTTAAGAGAAAATGGAATGGAATTTTAATTATGGAAAATTTAAAAGATAAAAAAACTGATGATATATTAGAAAAATTAGTCCACATAAATCGTATTACTAAAGTTGTTAAGGGTGGAAGAAGATTTGGATTTTCAGCGCTTGTAGTTGTTGGAAATCAAGCAGGAAAAATTGGTATTGCTCATGCAAAGGCTAAGCAAGTACCTGATGCCATTAAAAAAGCTAATGAGATGGCGAGAAGAAAACTTACGCATATACCATTAAGAGAAGGCAGAACGATACATCATGACGTTAAGGCAAAAGATGGCTCGGGTAGAATAGTTCTTAGAGCAGCTTCCAAAGGGACAGGTATAATAGCAGGTGGTCCTGTTAGGGCAGTATGTGAAGTTTTAGGAGTAAAAGATATTGTTGCAAAATCTATGGGAACTTCTAATGCGCATAATGTAATTAGAGCTACAATGAAAGCATTAATGAAACAAAGTTCACCAAAACAAATATCAGCAATTAGAAATAAAAAAATTTCTGAAATAATTGAAAAAAGAGGATAATGATTACTTTAAATAATAGAGAAAAAATCAATAAATCTAAAATAAGAGTTGGAAGAGGAATTGGTTCGGGTAAAGGAAAAACATCAGGAAGAGGTGTTAAAGGTCAAAAATCAAGATCTGGTGTGGCTATAAAAAGTTTTGAAGGTGGTCAAATGCCATTATACAGAAGACTTCCAAAAAGAGGTTTTAACCCAATATCAAAAGAAAGTGTTGCAATTTTAAATTTAGATAAAATTCAATCTTACATAGACAAAAAAAATATTAATCCGAATGAAGTATTAAACTCAGAATTATTAAAAAAACTTAAATTAATAAATAAAAACTCTAAAAAATTAAAAATTTTAGGATCTGGTGAAGTAAAAGATAAAATTAATATTGAAGCTGATCTAGCCTCTAAATCAGCAATAGAAAAACTAGAAAAAATTGGTGGATCTATTCAATTAAAAAAATAGTTTGTTTATATGAGCGCATCATCGTCAACAAATGATTTAAGAAATAGAATAATTTTTACTATTTTAATTTTAGCAGTTTATAGGTTTGGAACATTTGTACCTCTGCCTGGTATAGATCCTGAGCAATTGAAAATAATGATGGAAGGTAACCAAAAAGGGTTATTAGGTATGTTTAATGTTTTTGCAGGAGGTGCAGTTAGCAGAATGGCAATATTTGCATTAGGGATAATGCCTTACATTTCTTCTGCAATTATTGTTCAACTTTTAACTGGTGTTTCTGACTATTTTAAAAATTTAAAAGCTCAAGGTGAAGTTGGAAGAGCAAAAATTACACAAATTACTAGATATGGAACAGTGTTACTTGCAACAGTTCAAGGGTATGGTTTATCTGTTGGTTTAGAGTCATCGGCTGACCTAGTAATTAATCCAGGAGCTTTTTTTAAAATAACTACCGTTACAACTATCGTAGCAGGAACAATATTTTTAATGTGGTTAGGTGAACAAATTACTCAAAGAGGTATTGGTAACGGTATATCGTTAATAATTTTTGCTGGTATTGTAGCGGAAATTCCAAGAGCTTTGGTTACAACTTTTGAATTAGGTAGAACGGGAGCAGTTTCAACTTTTATGATCCTAGTTATATTTGTTTTATTAATAGTTACAATCCTTTTTGTGGTTTTTATGGAAAGAGCATTAAGAAAAATTCTAATTAATTATCCTAAAAGACAAATGGGTAATAAAATGTATGGAGGAGAGTCATCACATTTACCTTTAAAAATAAATCAGGCTGGAGTAATCCCTGCAATTTTTGCTTCTGCACTATTATTATTACCAGTAACATTCTCAAATTTTTCATTTTCTAATAATGAAACATTTTTAAATTTGAGCTCTTATTTTACTCAAGGACAACCTCTTTATATGTTGCTTTATGCATCAGGAATAATATTTTTTACTTTTTTTTATACTTCTATAACATTCAATCCAACCGAAACTGCTGAAAATCTTAGAAAGTATGGTGGATTTGTACCGGGAATTAGACCAGGTGAAAGTACAGCGTTATATATTGAAAATATTTCAACAAAATTAACTACGATTGGTGCTCTATATTTAACTCTAGTTTGTTTAATGCCTGAATTTTTAATTGCAAACTATCCAATACCTTTTTATTTAGGTGGTGCATCTATATTAATTGTTGTTGTAGTAGCTATCGATACTGTAACACAAATACAAACAAGATTAATGAGCTCACAATACGAACAACTGATTAAAAAAACAAAATTTGGTAAGTAAGTGAATATAATTTTATTTGGACCTCCTGGTGCTGGAAAAGGTACTCAGTCTAAATATCTTGTAAAGAAATTAAATGCTTTTCAAATTTCAACTGGCGATCTTTTAAGAGAAGAAATCAAAAAAAATTCAGACATTGGTAAAGCAATAACCAATGACATGAAGAATGGAAAATTTATAAGTGATGATATTGTTAATAAACTTATAGAAAATTTAATATCAGATCCTCAAAAAAAAAATAAATTAATCTTTGATGGATATCCACGATCATTAAGTCAGGCTAAAAATTTAGAATTATTATTAAAGAATTCAAATCAGAACATAGATTTAATTTTATTTCTAAATGTAGATAAAGAAACAATTCTCAAAAGGCTTGAGAAGAGAAAAATTATAGAAAATAGGTCTGATGATGATACTAATACAATAGTTTCAAGGTATGAGAAATACATGGAAACAACCCAACCAGTTCTAAATTTCTACTCTGAGAATCCAAATTTTAAAGAGATTGACGGAAGCTTGGAAATTGATGAAATAACGAGGAAAATAGACACTTTTATCAATGTATAAGACGTTGACTTTGATTAATCTTCTTATATAAAAGGCACAATTTATCACAAAAATTATGGCTCGTATCGCAGGTATAAACATTCCACAGAATAAGCTTGTTCACATAGGTTTAACTTATATTTATGGAATTGGTGATAAATTCTCTCAGAAAATTTGTTCGTCTTTAGAAATTCCAAGAGCTAAAAGAGTAAACGAATTAACAGATGAAGAGATTTTAAAAATTAGAGAGTACATCGATCAAAACTTTAAAGTAGAAGGTGATTTAAGGAGAGATTATTCATTAAGTATTAAAAGATTAATTGATCTAGCTTGTTACAGGGGAACAAGACATAGAAAAAAATTGCCTGTTAGAGGACAAAGAACTAGATGTAATGCAAGGACAAGAAAAGGTAAAGCAATCGCTATTGCTGGAAAAAAATTAACACCAACTAAAAAATAGTTATGGCTAAGACTGATAAGGTTGAGAATAAAGATCAGAAAGTAGAAAAATCTACCAAGAAAAGTGTAAAAAGTTCTTATTCAAAAAAAAAGAAAGTTAAGAAAAATATTTTAAATGGAATAGCTTATGTGCAATCAACATTTAATAACACTATCATCTCAATTGCTGATACAAATGGAAATGTAATTTCATGGGCATCTGCTGGACAAAAAGGGTTTAAGGGATCAAGAAAATCAACTCCTTATGCTGCACAGATAGCAGCCGATTCTGCAGCTTCGAAAGCTCTTGAATACGGAATGAAAACTTTATCTGTTGAAGTCAAAGGACCTGGATCAGGAAGAGAAACAGCTTTAAGGGCATTGCAAGCTAGAGGATTTAAGATTTTGTCAATAAAAGATACTACACCTATGCCTCATAATGGAACTAGACCACCAAAGAAAAGGAGAGTTTAATGGAAGTCGAAAATGTTAATGTAAAGAATTGGAAGTCATTAATAAAGCCATCTAAATTAGATGTACAAATAAGTGATGACTTAACTCATGCTAAAATTGTAGCTGAGCCTTTAGAAAAAGGTTATGGATTAACTTTAGGAAATTCTCTAAGAAGAATTTTATTATCTTCAATAAGAGGTGCTGCTGTAACATCAATTCAAATTGACGGAGTTTTACATGAATTTACTTCAATAAAGGGTGTTAGAGAAGATGTCACTGATATTGTCTTAAACGTAAAATCTTTAGCGCTAAAAAGTAATTCAGAGGGAACGAAAAAATTAATTTTAGACGCAAAAGGACCTGGAGAGATAAAAGCTTCAGATATAGCTCCAGTTGCAGATGTCGAAATTTTAAATCCTGATTTAGTTATTTGTAATCTGGATGAAAATACTACTTTTCACATGGAGATGAATGTTAATACTGGTAAAGGATATGTTCCTGCAGAGCTAAATAAACCTGAAGAGCCACCATTAGGCCTTATTGCTATAGACTCACTTTATAGTCCAGTTAAAAAAGTTTCATATTCAGTAAGTACTGCTAGAGAAGGTAAAGCATTAGATTATGATAAATTAATAATGGAAGTTGAAACTAATGGATCAATTTCTGCTGAAGATGCTGTAGCTTATTCAGCTAGAATTTTCCAAGATCAACTTAAAATGTTTGTAAATTTTGATGAGCCAGTTGAAGCTCCTGTAAAAGAAGTTTCTACTGAACCTGAATTTAACAAAAACTTACTAAGAAAAGTGGATGAGTTAGAGTTATCAGTTAGATCAATGAACTGCTTAAAAAATGATAATATTATTTATATCGGTGACCTGGTTCAAAAATCTGAAGGTGAAATGTTGAGAACACCTAATTTTGGAAGAAAATCATTAAATGAAATTAAAGAAGTTTTAACAGGTATGTCTCTATATTTAGGAATGGAAATTCCTAACTGGCCACCAGACAACATTGCAGAAATGTCTAAGAAATTGGAGGAAGCAATTTAATGAGACATGGATTGGCAAATAAGAAGTTAAACAGAACATCAGAGCACAGAAAAGCTCTACTTAAGAATATGCTTAATTCTTTGATTAAGTATGAGCAGATTAAAACTACTTTGCCAAAAGCTAAATTTTTAAAACCTCAAGCGGATAAAATAATAACATTAGGTAAAAAAGAGACTTTACAGACAACTAAAATGTTAGTTTCTAAACTACAAGATGTTAAATCAGCTAATAAAGTTAAAAAAACACTTTCTAAAAGATATCAAGATAGAAAAGGTGGCTACACAAGAATAATTAAAGCTGGATTTAGATATGGAGACAATGCTCCAATGGCTATAATTGAATTTGTTGATAGAGATGTTGAAGCGAAGAGAGTTGATAAACCAAAAAAAGACACTACTAAAGAATCTCCTAAAACGGAAGAGAAAAAACAAGCTACAGCCTAATCTTAAATCATGAAGAAATCTTACATCGTTGATTCAACGTGTAATGGTATGCGTTTGGATAGATGGTTAAGATTAAAAATTGGAAAAATTCCGCAAGGTCTAGTTGAGAAATATTTAAGAACAGGAAAAATAAAGATTAATAAAAAGAAAGTAAAAAGTTCTTTTAAAGTAAAAACGAAAGATGAAATAAATATATTTAACATTGAATTTAAAGAAACAATTCAGCAAAAAAAAATTAAGTTTTTACCTTCAAAGCAAATTATTAAATCAAATGAAGATCAAATTATTGACAATAATGATAATTTTGTAGTTTTAAATAAAGCATCAGGCATATCAGTTCAAGGTGGAACTAAATCAAAAAAAAATCTAGTAGACATTTTTGCTAAAAGCGAAATTTTTGAAGGAACAAAACCTTATTCTGTTCATAGATTGGATAAAGATACTTCTGGAGTTTTTATTATGGCCAAAAACAGAGAGAGCGCTCAATTGCTTACTTCTTTATTTAGGCTAAGAAAAGTTCACAAAACCTATTTAGCTATCTGCCAAGGAGAAATAAATAAAAAATCTGGTGTATGGGATGATGATTTAATTAGGTACGATGGTGATAAAAAAATAATTGAAAAAGCAAAAACAATTTTCAAAGTTATTGATAAAAATTCTGAAGCAAGTTTATTAGAATTGAAACCTATTACTGGACGAAAACATCAGTTAAGAAAACAGTTATATGCAATTGGAAATCCTATATTTGGAGATATAAAATATAAATTATCAAATTCTAATAAAGGAATTAATAAAAATTTAATGTTACATTCGTATCAAATTAAATTTAAAATTAATGACATCAAACATACTTATTCAGCATTTTTACCTGATTATTTTAAAAAACTTTTAAAATCAAAAAGACTTAGATTTTCAAATTTGAAATAAAATTTTTAATTAATATTTCACTTAGATTTGAGTAATCCTGATCCAAAATATTTTTTAAATTAGTCACTCCTTTATCTGAAATACCACATGGAATAATTTTCTTATAATTTTCTAGATCATTATTTATATTTATTGCAAAACCATGATAGGCAATCCATTTGCTAACTCTGATACCTATTGCAGCAATTTTTTTGACTTCATTATTATATTTGTGCCATATACCGATATTATCTTTATCTGGAAAAGTTTCTATTTTATAAAATTTTAAAGTTTGAATTATAGTTTTTTCAATAATTGTTATAAATTTTCTAATATCCTTTTTCTTCCTTAAATCTAAAACAAAATAACAAATTAATTGACCTGGTCCATGGTAAGTAATTTTACCACCTCTATTTGTCTCCAATATTTTAATTGATTTATCAATAATCTCATTCTGTTTATAGGAAGTTCCTGCGGTAAAAACTTCATTATGCTCCAAAGTCCAAATTAATTCTTGCTCATTATTTTCATATAAATTCTTCAATCTTGACTCTAGTATATTAATAGCATCAAAATAATTTACTGGTTTTATTGACTTTTTGATTTCTATGTTCATTTATAATTTGTATTATCTTTATTATGTATTAATAGTGCAAATCTAAATTATAGGAAGATTTATGTCTTTAACTAAAAAAACTAAAGATAAAAAAGTAAACTTTGAATTTAATAAAGAATATATAAGAGTTGTTACTAGTAAAATAGCTAACAATGATGCCCAATTTATTACTAATTCATTTAATGAAATGCACCCTGCTGATGCTGCAGATATTATTGAGCATCTTAGTGAAGGGGATAGAGAAAGTTTAATTAAATTAAATAATTTTAATATTGATCCAGACGTTTTTGTTGAATTAAATGAATCTATTCAATCGGAAATCATTACTTATTTATCCTCAGACTCTATAGTTAGTATTTTAAAAGGTCTCGAGTCAGACGATGCAATATCTATATTGGAAAATGTCCCTGAAGAAGACAAAAATGCAATTCTTAGCTCTTTACCCCCAAAAGATAGATTTGCTTTATTAGAAAGCTTAAGCTATCCAGAAGACACCGCTGCCAGACTTATGCAGCGTGAATTTACAGCTATACCAAGTAATTGGTCCGTAGGTCAAACAATTGACTATTTAAGAGAAAACAAAGATTTACCAGAAGAGTTTTTAGAAATTTTTATTGTTAATGAGGATTTTAAACCAATAGGTACTGTTCCTTCATCAAGAGTTTTAACAACACCTCGTGATACTAAAATGGCAACAATTATGTCTGAATCTCAATTATTAATTCCTGTTGAAATGGATAAAGAGGAAGTTGCTAATTTATTTGAAAATTACAATTTGAATTCAGCAGCTGTAGTGGACAAAAATAATAAACTAGTTGGTATGATTATGAACGATGACGTTTTAACAGTTTTGAAAGAGGAAGCTGAGGAAGATACTTTAAGATTAGCAGGGGTAGGAGATGAAGAAATTACTGATGGAGTTGTAAAAAAAACAAAGAGAAGATTCAATTGGCTTTTGCTTAATCTATTTACCGCTTTTCTAGCTACATGGTGCATTAGTTTATTCGGAGCAACAATTGAACAAATGGTAGTATTAGCTTTCTTGATGCCTATTGTAGCTTCAATGGGAGGAAATGCCGGAATGCAAACACTTGCAGTTTCAGTAAGGACTATAGCTACAAATGATTTAACTCAAAATAATTTCTCATCTAATGTATTTAAAGAATTTTCCATTGGTATTTTAAATGGAATTATATTTGCAGCAATAAGCGCTTTAATTGTACAGATATGGTTTCAAGATAGTATCCTTTCATTGATCATAGCAATATCAATGGTACTTACAATGATCATAGCTGGATTATTTGGTATATTAGTTCCTTTTACCCTAAAAAAAATGAATATAGATCCAGCAATTGCTTCAAGTGTTTTTGTGACAACAATTACTGATGTAATTGGTTTTGTTTCTTTTTTAGGTGTTGGGGCTTATTTTTTATAAAATTAGATATTGTCTATTAATCTGACATTATTTAAATAATA
>CACGLD010000009.1 GCA_902573755.1 uncultured Pelagibacteraceae bacterium | reverse complement strand
AAATAAATACACCAAAATTTTTTACATATTCTTACGATGTTAAAAATGAAGATTTAATAAAAAAAATAAAAAAAAAATTAAGATTTCCAGTAGTAGTAAAGCCTTTAAATGAGGGTTCTAGTGTTAATGTATATATTTGTAATGAAAAAAACATAATTAAAACCCTTAATTCAATGAAACAATACAAAAGAGTTATGATTGAAGAATTTATAGGAGGAAGGGAAATACAAGTTGCAATAATGGGAAATAAAAAACTAGGAGCAATAGAATTAAAACCAAAAAGAAAATTTTATGATTACCAAGCAAAATATAATTCCAGTGCGAAAACTGAACATATAATCCCAGTTGATTTGCCCAAAGGTAAAATGGATATAGTAATGAATATGGCATATAAAGCTCATAAAGTGATTGGTTGTATGGGTGTAACAAGATCTGATTTTAAATTTTTTAATAATAGGTTTTATCTTTTAGAAATAAACACCCAACCAGGTATGACCAAACTTTCACTCGTACCTGAAATTGCAGCATATAGAGGTATTAGTTTTTTAGAGTTAATCGAGTGGATAATACAAGATGCATCAAAGAAAAAGTAAAAAGTTATTAATTTATTTTTTTTTGCTAATAATAATAAGTTCGATAAATAATATTTCATTAAAAAATTTAGAATTTCAAAAAGTTGGAAATATTGAAGTTTCAGGATTGGGTGAAATTGAAAATAAACTTATAATTGATCAAATAAAAAATCTTAACTTAAGTAATATTTTTTTTATTAATAAAGCAGAAATCAATAATTTAATAAATTCAAATCCACTAATTGAAAAATATGAAATTTTTAAAAGTTATCCTTCAGCTATAAAAATTATGATTAAAAAAACAAATTTTTTAGCTAGAATAAATCATAATAAAGAAATATTTGTAATTGGTTCAAATGGTAAATTAATACCAAATAATTCCCAAGCATCTGATTTACCTTATATTTTCGGAAAACCAGAGATTCAAGAATTTTTAAAATTTAAAAAAATTGTAGATCAATCTAGATTTTCATTTGATGAAATCGACAGTTTATATTTTTTTCCCTCTAAAAGATGGGATATTAAATTAAAAAATAATATTTTATTAAAATTATCTAATAATTCAACTGTGGCCTCTTTAGATAATGCTTTTAAATTTTTAAAGGATAAAAACATTGGAAAATTTACAACAATTGATATTAGAATAGATAATCAAATTATATTAAATGAATGAAATTTTGGAGTTTGAAACTTTTTTAAGTATTTCTCAAAATAAATTTGGAATTTATTTGTTTGATAATAAAAATAGAAACAACTTATATGCTAAAGAAATAACTTTTGAAAAAACAGATTTTATTAATCACTCTCATTTAAAGCAATTCCTTGATGACAATATTTTTATAATAGAAAAATTAGTAGGAAAATTTATTGAGAATATTTTTATTATTATTGATTATGAAAATATTTTGAATACCCAAATAGGAATTAAACAAAAAAATTATCAACCTTCAAAAAGCAATGTTTACCTTAAAAGTTCTATAACTAACGCCAAAGATTTATTCAAAGAAAATTATCCGAATGAAAAAATAATGCATATTATAATAAATAACTATTTTATTGACGGTAAAAACTTCACTTATCTAGAAGATAATTTAGAGTACGAGCAGTTAAATTTGGTAATTCAATTTAAATCTATATCAAATGAAATTATACATAATTTAACTAAGTTGTTACAAAATTATCAAATAAATATTATCAAGTTTATAGACGGAAATTATGTTAAGAATTTTTTTAATAAAGATATTGAAATAACAGAAATGGCTTTTGATATTTTAAATGGTTGCAATGTGAATGAAGTCATGGTTATTCAAAAAAATCCCAAAAAATTAGGCTTTTTTGAAAAATTTTTTCAACTTTTCAGTTAATTCTGTTTTTTCTGGTAACATTTGTTGTTTTTTAATTATTAATAAATCATCTTAAAACATACGAGTGTCTTATCTAACTCAAAAAACAATCAAGGAAAGCGTATCATTTAGTGGTATAGCTTTACACAGTGGTCACTTAGTAAATATTTCTGTAAAACCAGCTGAACCTAATTTTGGTATAGTATTTAAGAGAATAGACATTAAAAATAACAATCTCATTCATCCAAATTTTATGAACGTAACCAATACATCTTTAAACACAACTATAGAAAATGAATTTGGTGTAAGAGTTTCTACTATAGAACATTTGATGGGTGCATTATTTGGTATGGGAATAGACAACGCATTAATTGAAATTGATAATGAAGAAGTTCCTATTTTGGACGGATCTGCAAAAAATTTTATAGAAAAAATTCTTCGTGTAGGATTAAAAATAAGCGACTCCCCAATAAAAATAATCAAAATAAATAAAGAAATAAGCTTAACAATAGGTGAAAAATTTATTTCAATTAAACCTTCAACTTTAAGTTTAGATATTGATTTTGAGCTTAAATATAAAAATAAAATTATAGGCAATCAAAGAAATAAATATAAAGTTTATGAAGATGATTTATCGGATGTTTATAATTCAAGAACATATTGTTTGTATGAAGATATAGAATTTATAAAAAGTAAAGGTCTAGCAAAAGGAGGAAGTTTAGAAAACGCAGTTGTCGTTAAAGGAGAAGAGATACTAAATCCTGAGGGTTTAAGAAATGATAAAGAATTTGTTAATCACAAAATATTAGATTGTATTGGGGATCTTTACACATCTGGATATAGAATTGTGGCAAGCATTACATGTTCACAGGGTGGTCATTATTTAACAAACCAATTATTAAGGAAAGTATTCGAAAATAAAGAGAATTTTTCCATATTAGAAATTAAAGAAAAAAATCTTCCTCATACTCTTATTAATCAAAAAATCTTAAGGTCTATTGCTTAGTAATAAAGATAGCTTTAAAATTATCTTTTAGATAAATATAAATTCAATATGAGATTTATAAAGTTTTTTTCATTTTTTTTATTAATAATTTTTTTAAATTCTTGTTCAAAAGATATATCAAAAAAATCTGTTATAAAAGAAAAAGGATTAGAGTTACAAGTTTTAGAGGCTTATCAAGAGGGAGTAGATAACTTAGAAAAAGGTGATGCATTATATGCTGCAAAAAAATTTAATGAAGCAGAGACGCTGTTTCCTCAATCTGAATGGGCACCTAAATCTTCTTTAATGGCAGCATATTCTTATTACTCCCAAGATTATTATGAGGATGCTATTGGAGAATTGCAGAGATTTATAAAAGTTTATCCGTTTTATAAAAATTTAGATTATGCTTATTATTTGTTAGGATTATGTTGGTACGAGCAAATTATTGATGAGAAGAAAGATCTTGAAACAATAATAAAGGCTAAAGAAAAATTTACATATCTGATCAACAATTACCCAAACACCGAGTATGCATTGGATGCTGAGTTTAAAATAGATTTAATCAATGATACGCTTGCTTCAAAAGAAATGTATATAGGAAGATATTATTTTGATAAGAAAAAATGGATATCAGCAATAAATAGATTCAGAACAGTAATTGATGAATATGAGACTACAATTTATACAGAGGAAGCATTACACCGTTTGGTAGAAGTATATTATACAATAGGTTTAAAAGAAGAAGCGAAAAAATATGCACAATTATTAGGATATAATTATCAGTCCTCAGAATGGTATGAAAAATCTTATAGTGTTTTTAATAAAATGTATGAAAAAAATAAAAAAAATAGGATAAAAAAAAATAAAAAGAAAAATAATTCAATTTTAAAAAGATTTAAATCTTTATTTGGTTGAAATGAACAAAAAGAAAATAGTCTCAAACTATAAAGAGAAAATTAAAGAAGTTAATAAATATAATAAATTTTATTATGATAATAATAAACCTTTAGTTTCAGACGCTGTTTATGATGAAATAAAACAAGAAATTATTTTATTAGAAAAGCAATATAAATTTTTACGTTCTAAAGACTCTCCTTCAAAATTAGTTGGTTATAAGCCATCTAAAAATTTTAATAAAATTAAACACAGAGAACCAATGCTATCTTTGTCAAATGCCTTTACAGAAGAAGATTTACTTAATTTTGAGAAAAAAATTCATAATTTTCTCTCAAAATCTAGTAACTCAGAAATTCAATATTCAGCAGAGCCTAAAATTGATGGGATATCTGCATCTTTAACTTATAAAAATGGAAGTTTCTATCAAGGTTTATCGAGAGGTGATGGTAAAGAGGGTGAAGATATAACAAAAAATCTTGCTACAATTAAGGAAATACCTAAAAAAGTAATCTCTAAAGATTTTCCAGAAGAAATTGATATAAGGGGCGAAGTATTTATAAGTAATAGTGATTTTGAAAATTTAAAAAATAAATTTGCAAACCCAAGAAATGCAGCTTCAGGCTCATTAAGACAAAAGAATCCAGAAGATACAAAAAAAATTCCGTTAAGATTTATCGCATATACATTTGGATATGAAAAAGGCTTAACAATAAAAAAACAATCAGATTACCTTAAAAAATTAAGTGAATGGGGCTTTAAAATAAACCCCTTGAACGAATTAATATCAGGTGTGAATAATTTAATGAAAAACTATCACGAAGTAGAAAAAGAAAGAGTAAATCTAGATTTTGATATAGATGGAATCGTTTATAAAATTAATGATTTTAATTTACAGAAAAGATTAGGTAATGTAGCTAATGCACCTAGATGGGCAATTGCTCATAAATTTTCATCAAATAAGGCTATCTCAAATATTTTAGACATTGATATCCAGATTGGTAGGACTGGAGCCTTAACTCCAGTAGCAAAAATTAAACCGGTAAATATTGGTGGTGTATTAGTATCTAATGCAACTTTACATAACGAGGATGAGATAAATCGTAAAGATATAAGAATTGGTGATACAGTTACTGTAGAAAGGGCAGGAGATGTAATTCCCCATATTCTAACTGTTGATTTAAAAAAGAGAAAAAAATCAAGTTCCAAATTTGTATTTCCAAATATATGCCCCTCTTGTGGTTCAAAAACAATCAAAGAATTAAATTCAACAACCAAAAAGACCGATGCTGTAAGAAGGTGTTCGAGTCAGAGTTACTTTTGTGACAAGATAACAATAGAAAAGCTAAAACATTTTGTCTCTAAAGAAGCTTTTAATATAGATGGTTTTGGAAAAAAAATTGTTGAAAATTTTTGGAATTTGAAACTCATAAAATATCCACAGGATATATTTAAATTAGATTATAGAAAGATTGAAAAATTAGAGGGATGGGGCTCACTTTCAGTTCAAAATTTAAAATATTCTATAAATCAAAAAAAAACCATATCTTTTGAGAGATTTATTTTTTCATTAGGAATTAGACATATAGGATTAGAAAATGCAAAAATATTATCTAAATATTTTGGAACTTTTTTAAAGTTCAAGGACCTATCTAAAAAAAATGATTTTAATGATTTGTTAAATATAGATGGAATTGGAGAAACACAGGTATCTTCTATAAAAAATTTTTTTTTAGATAAAACAAATATACAAATTTTAAATGAGCTAGAAAAAGTATTAACAATAAAAAATTCAATTTTGGAAAATAAAGATGGTATTTTGAAAAATCAAAGTTTTTTAGTTACTGGAAAACTTAATGGTATAAGCAGAGCAGAAATGAAGTCTTTGATTGAAAAAAATTCAGGAACTACATTAAGTAGTGTTACAAAGAAATTAAATTATTTAATTATTGGAGAAAAGCCGACTAGAAAAAAAATTGAAATAGCTAAAGATTTAAAAATTCAAATTTTGAGTCAGGATCAATTTTTAAAAATGTTAAATAAAAGTAGCTAACCATTTTTTTTCGTTTAAAGTTAAATATTTAGATATTTTAGAATAAACTTCAAAGTGATATTTAAATAGATAATTCTTTTCTAATTCTGAAAGCAAATCATAGTTGATTAATTCTTTTTCAATTGGAGCCAAAGTGAGGTTTTCAAAATAAATTTTGTTATTTAATTTTTTAACGTAAACAAGATTTTCAATTCGGATCCCAAACTTATTTTTTTCATAATAACCAGGTTCGTTGCTTACTATCATTCCTGCTTTCATTTTAATTTTATTTATTTTTGAAATAGATTGAGGCCCTTCATGTACGTTAAGAAAAAATCCAACTCCATGACCAGTTCCATGAGCATAATCTAATCCACTTTGTTTAAGAAATTTTCTAGCTCTATTGTCAATTTTTTTTCCAATATTATCTTTTTTTAAGTTTGAAGTAGCTACAGCAATATGGCCTTTTAATACTTTTGTATAAATATTTTTTATTCTTTGTTTTGGTTTAGAAAAACAAATTGTTCTTGTTACATCAGTTGTCCCATATTTATATTGACCACCAGAGTCGCATAAAAAAATATCTGACTTTCTTATAATCTTACAATTTTTTTTTGTTGCACGGTAATGAACTATAGCACCATTTTTGCCTGAGCCCGCTATTGTATCGAAACTAGGATAGAGAAAGTTTTTATTTAATTTTCTAAAATTTTCTAGTTTTTTAGCCGCTTCTACCTCCGTAATTTTTTTTTTATTAATTTTTTTTATCCAAAATAAAAATTTAGTTAATGCCACTCCGTCTAAAATATGAGCATTGATCATATTCTTAATCTCTGTTTTATTTTTGATTGCTTTTAAATGATAAATTGGATCTTCTCTTTTTATGATCTTAAATTTAGACTTTATTAAATTTTCATAAAATATTGAACAAGATTTATCATCTACAATAAAGTTTTTACCCTTAAGGTGTGGTATTTTGCTTGGTAAAGTATCTACATTTAAAAATTCGTCTTTTTTAATAATTTTATTTTTTAATAATTGCTTACACTTTTTAATATTACTTATAAGTAGTATTTTTTTTGATTTACTTATTATCAATCTTAAATTGGGAATTGGACTGTTGGGACCATCTCCACCTCGTATATTTAAAGTCCACGCAACATTTTCTGGAGCACTAATAAAGATATAATCAGATTTATTTTTTTTTAAGTATTTAGTTATCTTGTTTAATTTAGAATTAACACTTTCACCAACAATATTTTTATCTAAAGAAAAAAATGGGATAGAAGTATGTTCTTTCTGTTTTTTAATTTCATCAATTAGATTTTTTTCAACATATTTGATTTTATTGTGTTTTAAAAAATAATTTTTAATTTGAGTACTGGTAAATAACTTTGGATCTATACCAAGTGTAAGATTTTCAAACAATCTACAATCTATTAATTTTTCAAATCCATGAATTTTAAAATTTTTTCCACTCTCAATTTTACTTTGAATTGTATATCTTCCATCTGTAAACAAATAATTTTTATTTTTAAGAATTACGGCTAAACCAGCAGATCCGCTAAAGTTTGAGATAACCTCTAATCGATTTAATTTTGAATATTCTGTAAAGTAATCGTCATTTTTTGGAATTACGTAGCCATCAATTTCATAATTCTTAAATTTACTTCTTAATTTTTTTATGTAATTTTTCATTTAATTCTCTTTTGATATCTTATCCAACCAGGACTCCTTGTACCTTCTTCAATTTCAAAATCTTGATTAAAATCAAAATCATCATCATTATTAATTTCCTCATCAAAGAAGGAGTTTTTTTCTAAATATTTTTCTGGAAGTTCATCAACAAATCTTGAAGCCATGCTATCAATCCAATCTCCTTGATAAAATCTATTCATTGAAAAGGAAATAATAGCTTTTTTCTTTGCTCTTGTAATTCCTACATATGCTAACCGTCTTTCTTCCTCAAGGCCATTTTGACCTTTTTCTTCGATAGATTTTTGGTGTGGAAACAACCCTTCTTCCCATCCAGGTAAAAAAACAACATCAAACTCTAAACCTTTTGCGGCGTGCATAGTCATCATGTTAATTTTTTCGCCATCCCATTCCTGATCTACAGAAGTTGCTAACGATACATGTTCTAAAAAACTTTCTAGATTGTCAAATTCTTTCATTGCACTTAATAACTCTTTAATGTTTTCTAATCTATTTTCATTATCCAAGTCTTTTTTATTTTTGAGCATTGCTGAATAACCTGATTCATCCAAAACAATTTGTAACAATTTTATATGACTTGATTTTTTTACAATTAAATCGTTTCTCCACTTCATCAAAGAATTGATAAATAAACTAAGACCAATTTTAGCTTTTGGTTTAATTAAATTTTGTTCAAGCATTTTTATTGATGCTCTTTCTAAATTTAAATTATTTTCCTTAGCAAACTCATGAATATTTTTTAAAGTACTATCACCTATCGATCTCTTAGGGTTATTCACTATTCTTTCAAAAGCCAAGTCATCTTTTTCCTGATGAATTAATCTTAAATATCCAACACAATCTTTAATTTCAGCTCTTTCGTAAAATTTTGTACCACCCAATATTCTATAAGGCATACCAATTTTAAGAAATCTTTCCTCAAATTCACGTGTTTGAAAAATAGCTCTAACTAAAATTGCAATATTATTATACGAAAACTTTTTTTTTATTTTTTTTTCAATTTCGTCAGAAATCCCAATTGCTTCGTCTTTACCATTTTTAAAACAGTTTAATTGAACTGGATCACCTTCTTCCATTGTGGTAATCAATGTTTTTCCAACTCTATTTTGATTATTAGAAATAAGGTCTGAAGCCACAGATAAAATATTCTGAGAAGATCTATAATTTTGCTCTAATCTTATTACTTTTGTATTTTTATAAACTTGATCAAATTCTAAAAAATTTTTTATTTCTGCACCTCTCCAACTGTAAATAGATTGATCATCATCTCCAACACAACAAATATTTTTATTTTTTTCTGATAAGAGATTTAACCATTTGCTTTGAATAAAATTTGTATCTTGGTATTCGTCAACGAGGATATATTTAAAATTTTTTGAATATATTTCTCTGATATCAGAATTAAACTCTAAAATTTTTACTGTATGCAAAATTAGATCACCAAAATCACAAGAGTTTAAATCAGTTAATTTTTGTTGATAAATTTTATAAAGTGGTAAAATTGTTTTTTCGTATATATCTTTTTTGTTTATAATTACTTCGTTAGGATAAAATCCTTTATTTTTCCATCGATCAATTATTGCCAAAATAAATCTTGGAGATAATTGTTTGATGTCAATATTTTCTGCTTTGCAAATATTCTTGATAAGCCTGATCTGATCATCATTATCCACAATAGTAAAATTAGAATTAAGGTTTGCAGCAGACGCATGTTTTCTCAATAATTTTGCACAAATTGAGTGAAATGTGCCTAGCCAAGAAAGTCCGACCGCTGTAGAACCAAGTATATTGCTCACTCTATTTTGCATTTCTCTTGCAGCTTTATTAGTAAATGTGACTGCTAGGATTTGATTTGGAAATGCCTTTTTTTCTTTAATAATATTAGCAATTCTAGAGGTTAAAACTTTTGTTTTTCCAGATCCAGCTCCAGCCACAATTAAAAGAGGACCATCTAGATGTAGAACAGCTTCTTTTTGAGCATCATTTAAATTTTTTAAATAATCTTTGTTTATCATTTAAAATAATACTTTATAAGCTTTCTTGATTGTTATGAGTAAAACAAATTTTTTTATAAAATATTTAAAAAACATTAATTTTTTTATTAATAATCTTTTAGAGAAAAATTTAAACAAGTTAAATTCTAAAAACCTTAGTTTTTTATTTAAAAATAATAAAATAATTTTAACTTTTGTCGCACTTTTTGTTGTTTTTATATCTTATTTATTATCACCTACTTTTTATAATCAAAGTAATATCTCAAAAAAGTTGAAAAATGAGCTACAAAGTAAATTTGACTTAAATTTTAAATTTTCTCAAAATTTAAAATATAATTTTTTTCCAAGACCTCATTTTACGACTATTGATTCAATTATTATTGATGATCAAGGAGAAATTTCAAATGTAGGTAATTTAAAAATTCTAGTTGCGTTTGATAATCTTTTCTCAACAAAAAATATTGAAGTACAGGACATAATTTTAAAAAAAGCTAACTTTAATATTAATGCAAAAAATTATAATTTCTTCATAAAGCTATTAGATCAAAGTTTTAAAAATGGAAATTTGATAATTAAAAATAGTAATATTTTTTTTAAAAATTTAGAAAATGAAGTACTTTTTATAAATAAGGTTTTGCTAATTAAATATTATTATGACCATAAAGAATTAAAAAATATTTTTTACTCAGAAAATGAAATATTTAATATCCCTTTTTCACTTAAATCTTATTTTAGCGAAGATAAAAATAATTTTTTTTCTCAAATAAACCTTAATTTAATTAATCTTAAGATAAAAAATGAATTAACTTTTGAAAAAGAAAAGAAAATAGGGAAATCAAAGTTTATTTTAAGTAAATTCAAAAGAAATGCAGAATATCAAATTAAAAAAAATTCTATTGATTTTCATATTTTTGATAAAATAGATCAACCTAATGTTACTTATCAAGGCAAATTTAATTTCAAACCTTTTTATGGAAATTTAGAAGGTGATCTAGATGAAATAAATTTAAATTCAATATTTGGATCTAGGGCTGTAATTGCTCAACTTTTAAAAACTGAAATATTTAATAATAAAAACATTGATTTTAAAATAAATATTCAAGCAGATAATGTTTACAAAAATTCTAACTTTAAAAATATTAATTTAAGTTCAAATTTTCAAGATGGTTTAATTGATACAGATAATACTAAATTTAAATGGAGAGATTTTGCAGATTTTGAATTATTAGAAAGTTTAATTTTTGTTAAAGATGGAGAATTAATTTTGGATGGAAAACTTAAGATAAAAATTAATGATTATAAGAAAGTATATAAATTTCTTTTAACACCAAAAAATTATAGAAATAAAATTAATGAAATCGATCTCAATTTTACTTATAATTTTGATCAAAAAATTGCTGAATTAAAAGATATTAAGATTGATAACAAAATTGATCAGAGTGTGAATAGAATTCTAAATAATGTTGTTTTTAAAAAGGAAGATTTACAAAACAAAATTTATTTTAAAAATCTATTAAATGAAGCAATTAAAAGTTACGCAGGATAGATCATTTTTTTAGGATCAACTATTTTATTGTAATCTTTTTCGTTTATTAATCCTGTTTTTAAAGTCTCATATTTTAAAGTAGTATTATTTTTAAGCGCAGTTTTTGCAATTTTTGCAGCATTATCGTATCCAATATGTGGGGCTAGCGCAGTTACAAGCATCAATGAATTATCTAAATGTTCCTGTATTTTCTTTTTATTAGCTTTTATTCCTTTAACGCAGTAAACAGCAAAATTTCTTGTACTGTCAGCTATCAAATCTATTGATTGTAAAATGTTGTGAGCAATTAAAGGTTTAAAAACATTTAGTTCAAAATGTCCATGAGATCCTGCCATAGTTATCCCATTGTGGTTTCCAATAACTTTAACACAAACCATTGTTACAGCTTCGCATTGCGTTGGGTTAACTTTTCCTGGCATTATAGACGAACCTGGTTCATTTTCAGGTAGAATTAATTCTCCATAACCAGCTCTCGGACCCGAGCCTAGAAAACGAATATCATTAGATATTTTCATTAAAGCAACTGCACAAGTATTTAAAGCACCGGAAAAATTTACAATTGAATCATGAGCAGCAAGTTCAGCAAATTTATTTGGAGCTGGTTTAAATTTGATTTTAGTAAATTTAGCAATTTCTTTTACAATTTTTTTATCAAAATTTTTCTTAGAATTTATTCCAGTACCAACAGCGGTACCACCTTGAGCAAGAAACAATATTTCTTTTAATGCATATTCTATTCTTTCAATACTTTTTTTAACTTGAAAATGATATCCTGAAAACTCTTGTCCAAGAGACAGTGGAGTGGCATCTTGCAAATGAGTTCTTCCGATTTTAACTATATTTTTAAATTCATTAGATTTTTTTTTTAGTTCCTTCTCTAAAATTTTTAAGCTTGGTAGCATTTTGCTAATTGTTTGTTCAGCAACTGAGATATGCATTGCAGTAGGAAATACATCATTTGTAGATTGAGACTTATTTACATGATCATTTGGGTGTACAGGTTTTTTAGATCCTTTTTTACCGCCCAAGATTTCAATAGCTCTGTTTGCAATCACCTCATTTACATTCATATTTGTTTGAGTGCCCGACCCTGTTTGCCAAACTTTTAAGGGAAAATTTTCATCTAGTTTACCATTTATAACCTCGTCTGATGCTTTGATTATTGCTTTACAAATTCTACCGTCAATTAATTTATCTTTAGTGTGAACTATAGCGGCTGATCTTTTGATGATAGCTATTGATTTAATGATTGAAATATTAACTAAAATTTTACCAATATTAAAAAACTTATTAGATCTTTGAGTAGATGCACCCCAATATTTATCATTAGGAACGTTTATACTTCCAATACTGTCAAATTCTTTTCTTAATTTCATTGATTAATTTTAAGTAACAAATAATTATTAACATACAATAAATTTTTAAAAACATACAGGAGCATTATGTCGAATTTTAGTAAAGTTGGCACTTTCATGAAAACTTTCGGTCAGGAAGTAAAAACAAAACCATCATTTAGCACTGATAAAATAAATAAATTAAGGATAGATCTAATAAAAGAGGAATTAGAGGAACTTACAGAGGCTATGAATAATAAAGACTTATTGGAAGTAGCTGATGCGCTAACAGATATATTATATGTAACTTATGGAGCAGGGCACGCCCTTGGAATTGATTTGGATAAATGTTTTGATGAGGTTCAAAATTCAAATATGAGCAAGTTAGATGAAAATGGAAAACCAATTTACAATGAATCTGGAAAAGTCATGAAAGGTCCTAATTATTTTAAGCCAGATCTATCAAAGTTTGTGAATTAAATCTCTAACTTAAAGTCAATTGCAGGAGCGCTGTGTGTAATGCTGCCAACAGAAATTCTGTTAATTCCAGTAGTAGCAATGGCTTTAACAGTTTTTAAAGTAACGTTCCCTGAAGCTTCAGTTTCATAAAACTTTTTAGCAATTTTAACACCATGCCTTAGATTTTTAACACTCATATTGTCGAGCAGAACAGTATTAAATTTTAGACCTAATATTGATTTAAGTTGTTTTATTGTATCAACCTCAACCGTAATTTTTTTTCCTTTTTTATTTTTTATTGCTTTTAAGACTAAAGTTTTTAAATCTGAACTAGCAATATGGTTATCTTTAATTAAATATTCATCGCTTAAATTAAATCTATGATTTGTACCACCTCCTAATTTAACACCATATTTTTGTATAACTCTTAGATTAGGAATTGTTTTTCTTGTGCAACAAATTTTAGTTTTTTTTCCAGCTAATTTAACAAACTCATTTGTTTTAGTTGCTATTCCAGAAATGTGAGATAAAAAATTTAAAGCTACTCTTTCAGCGATTAGAATATTTTTTGCATTACCTTTTATTAAAGCTACTAAATTTCCTTTTTTAACTTTAGAACCATCTTTTTTCTTAATAATGAATTTTATTTTATCATCAATTAACGCAAAAGTTTGTTTAGCAAATAACAATCCTGCAACAATTGCACTTTGATTTGCAATTAATTTAATTGTTACAATTTTATAATCTTTAATTAAACTTGAAGTGATATCTCCTGAAGGATAAAGATCTTCGTTTAATGCTAGCTTTACAGTACTTTTGATAAATTCTTTGCTTAGTTTTATTTTTGACACTTAATTATCTGCCAATTGCTGCCATTCTCTCTACGGATATTCTGGCTTTCTCAATTGTTTCTTTGTCCATAATAATTTCACCAGTTTCGTTCTCTAAACAATCTAATATCTTTGGAAGTGTAATTTTTTTCATGTGAGGGCACATATTGCATGGTTTAACAAAGTCTACATTTGGATTTTCTATCTGGATATTGTCACTCATTGAGCACTCAGTAACCATCATTACTTTTTTTGGTTGATTATCTTTTACATATTTTATCATTCCAGATGTTGATCCTGCAAAATCACTTGCTTCAATTACATCAGGAGGACATTCTGGGTGTGCAATAATTTTAATTCCTGGATTATTTTTTCTAATATCTTCTATCTCTTTTTTATTAAATTGGTCATGAACAATACAAATTCCCTTCCAAGAAATAATCTCAACATCAGTTTGAGAAGCAACGTATTTAGCCAAATAATCATCAGGTAAAAATATTACTCTTTTTACACCAAGTGATTTAACTATCTTAACCGCATTAGCAGAAGTACAACAAACGTCTGTTTCTGCCTTAACATCTGCTGATGTATTAACATAAGACACAACAGGAACGCCTGGGTATTTTTCTTTTAATAGTCTTACATCTTTACCTGTTATAGATGATGATAAAGAACAGCCAGCATCCATATCGGGAAGAATAACTTTTTTATTAGGGCTCATTAATTTTGCAGTTTCTGCCATGAAATGTACCCCAGCCATTAAAATAATATCAGCAGAAGTTTTTGAAGCTTCAATTGCTAAGGCAAGAGAGTCTGCAGAAAAATCTGCAACACCATGATAAATTTCCGGAGTTTGATAGTTGTGAGCAAGAATTACAGCATTTTTTTCTTTTTTTAACTTATTAATTTTATGAATATACGGAGCATGCACTGACCATTCAATTTCAGGCATAACCTTAGAAATTTTTTGATAAATAGGATCTGTTGCTTTACGTACTTCTTGTGTAAATTCCATGGGGATTTTTACCAATTTGAAACATGATTGTCATTCATTTATTATGGGACATATCGCGGTCGTGCTGAAATTGGTAGACAGGCACGGTTGAGGGCCGTGTGGACCTAGTCCATGAGAGTTCGAGTCTCTCCGACCGCACCAAAGTGAATTTTTTATGGGAATTTTTTTCAAAAAAATTTCAAAATCTTAACCTCACTGCGCTCTTGGTGCGCTTGTTTTGGAGTTGTTAAATTACAAATACCCTAACTCTCTCATCTCAGAACTAAAATTCTTTTCAATTATATCTTTATTTCTTTTATCCAAATGTTTTCTCCAATCATTTTTAGGACCAAGTTTGAAAAAATTTTTTCTTTTTCCCGTTTTATCATCAATTAATGCTTCGTAGAATGTCTCTTCTAGCTCTTTATTTTTCATGTTTTCAAAATCTGTTGTTTTAATTACTTTATTTAATTTAGTCATATCAATTTCAAATTTTATACCTAAAGAGAATAAAAATTTAAAAATTTTCAATGTAACAGTTTTTTTTTTGTGTATTAAATCTTCATACTTAATTAACAAATATTTTTTTGATTTTTCTAATTCTTTCCAAGAATTATAATTAGAACGCCAAGAACCTAAAAAAACTTTAGAAGTTTTCAACGATTTTTCCATAAATCTATTATTATCTAAAATTATCTCCGTCGCTTCATCAATATTTAGACTGAAATGATGAGCTAAAGAAGTGACAACATTTCTTGGATCCCTAACGATGTAAATTGCTCCTAGTGTATTTTTTAAATCAGTAAAATTACAATCATGCATTTTACATAAAGAACTGTGTGTTTTAAAAAATTTTAACTTCCCTTTATCTTCATTTATTAAATTCTGAGCATTAATAAAATTTTTAAAGACCTGCTCTTCATCATCAATATCAATCCCAAGAGGTAAAAAATGATATGATTGTGGAAATTGAGTTATTTTGTATAAGTCTTCAAATTTTAAAACTCCATCTTTTGAGTAAAAGTATGTTGACAGAATTGATCTTAAGAGAGTGTTCCCACTTTTGGGATAGGATGCTAGCCAAACAATCATGTTTTTTTGGCTTCTTTAAATTTCTTATTTACATGTTTGTTTATTTCCAACTTAAAAACTTCCTGAATATTAAAATTTTTTTTATTAAACATAAATAGTTGGTAGCGGTTTCTTGCCTCATGCCGAATTGTCTAAATTTAAAAATAAATCGGTTTTAAGGGTTAAAAAATTAAAAATAGTTAATAAAAAATTTATATTAAAAATGTTTACTTATTATTTTTATATAAATTGTTATAATCTAAATAATTCTGACCAAAAGTCTGGTAGTGCTGACTTTAAAATCAAGGGACTACGAATAAAGTTTACATAATCAAAGAAAAAAAATGGATTATAAAAAATTTATAACATTTATAAAAAATGATTTTGAGAAATCTAATTCAAAATACCCAAGTATAAAATTCTTTAGATCAGATATTATGTTGATATTTATTTGGTTTTGGACACTTGAAAAAATGTACAATAAAGAAGATTTAAATATAGAGCAATTAATAGAGGATATTCCCAGAGGATTTGGTTCTAGACCTACAATTTTTAAATTTATAAATCTTGCTATTAAAAAAAAATATATGTTAAAAATTAACGACCCAAAAGATAAAAGAAAGTTTAAATTAAAACTATCACATGATTGTATCTTAGAGTTTGAAAGTTGGGCGAAAGGGTATAGAGGGTTTTAGTTTTCTTATACTTGCCATTTCCACCCCTTTTTGTATGCTCACTGCGTTCACAGTGCGCTCGTTTATGTGGAGTGATCTAAAAGTGGCTTTGTTATTGCCATTGGGAAACTGTCCATGAGAGTTCGAGTCTCTCCGACCGCACCAAAGTTAATTTTATATAGGAGTTTTTGATGGATAAATTACTTTCAGTAATATTTATGGTTGGGGTTTTGCTTTTAATTCTGCCAAGTTTTTTACAATCAAATTCTCAATTAAAGCAATTTCTTAAAAATCTTAGTATTTGGATTATTGTAGTTTTTATAATTCTAATTATTGTTAATTATTTTAATTAAGAAAGTTATTTTTTTATCCAATCAGGTTTACTGATATTTATTGAAGCCTCTTTAGTTTTGAAATTTGCTTTTTCATCAAAGTTTTCGTTTAAGTATTTTACCAAAGCAAAAGGGTAGTCGCTATCAATTAAAACCTTACCTATTTCAATTTCATTATTATAAATACTGTCGCCTTCGTGTAGTTTTCCATTAATAACATTAATTGGAAATAATCTTTTTGAAAGCTTGTTCTTTAATTTAATCCGCGCTGTATTTTCTTGGCCAACATAACAGCCTTTTTTGAAATCGATTCCATTTAATTCTTCAAAATTACATTCAATACCAAACAATTTGTCTTTTAATTTATTTAAATCTTTTGGAACTATTCCAAGACTATGACTTAATGAATAATATTCTTTCAGATTTGCATCATGAAGATCTAGTTTTTTTAAAGATAAATAAAGTTTTTCTAAATTAATAATTAATCTAGCACCCAAACCCTTATTTCTTGGATCTAAAAAAATTGGATCTTCTCTATATTTAATTGTGCATCCTGGTTGATCTTCTGCTCCATCAAAAGTTAAGAATTTTTTATGAGAAAATGCTGCAACAACAAATTCATTACTTAAATTAAGAATTTCAACTTTTGATCTTAACTTATATAGTGATAATTGTTTGAATAACTCCTCTGCCTGAGGTTTTTCACAATCTAGAAGATATCCTGACTTATGTTTAATAATTATAAATTCATATAAAAATTTACCTTGGGGTGTAAGTAATGAACTAAAACAACTATTTACATCGCTTACTTTGTTTATGTCGTTACTAATTAGATTTTGAAGAAACTCTTTTGCGTCTTCTCCATTAATATAAAGAATTGCTCTATCATCTAAAATATAAACGTTTTTTATATTCATAATTGATTAATTATAGATTGTAATATAATAACAATTTCTCAAAATGTTAGATCTTATAATTAAAAACGGACAATGTTACATCGATGGTAGATTAAAAGATGTTGATGTTGCTATAAAAGATGGAAAAATTCAGCAGATTGGACAAATTTCAGAAGAAGCAAAAGAGACAATTAATGCAGAAGGCTTTACAGTATTACCTGGTTGCATAGATACCCAAACACATTTTAGAGAACCAGGATCAACAAATACTGAGGATCTTCATTCAGGAAGTAGAGCAGCGATAGCAGGAGGTATTACAAGTGTATTTGAAATGCCAAATACTAATCCACCTACTTCTAATATGAAGGAATTTCAGAGAAAATTAGATCTCGCTAAAAATAGAATGTATTGCAACTACGCTTTTTATTTTGGGGCAACAGCAGATAATGCGGATGATTTAGCAAGTCTAGAGGGTTTAGAAGGCTGTTGTGGTATTAAACTTTTTGCAGGATCTTCAACTGGTAATTTATTAGTTGCTGAAGAAGACGATATAGATAAGGTTTTTCAAAATGCTTCAAAAGTCGTAGCGGTTCATTCAGAGGATGAGGCGATTTTAAAAGTAAACAAGAAACTAATTAAAGAGGGTGATGTTCATACCCATCCCGTATGGAGAAGTGCAGAATGTGCAATAGCATCTACAAGACGAATTGTTCGAATTGCGGAAAAGCATAATAAAAAAGCTCATGTGCTTCATATCACAACAAAAGAAGAAATTGATTTTCTATCTCAACACAAAGGTAACATTACATTTGAAATTACCCCTCAGCATTTAACGCTTTATGCTCCAGATTGTTATGACAAGCTTGGAACTTATGCTCAGATGAACCCACCTTTAAGAGATAAATCACATTATGATCGATTATGGTATGGTGTAAGAAATAATTTTAACGATACTATAGGGTCAGATCATGCTCCTCATTTAAAAGAAAATAAAGACAAGGTATATCCAAACACACCTTCAGGAATGCCAGGTGTACAAACTTTGATGCCCGTAATGTTAAATCATATTAATGATGGAAAATTATCTCTTAACCAATTGATGAGCTTTGTTTGTGAAAATCCAGTAAAGATTTTTGGAATAAAAAACAAAGGATTTATTAAAGAAGGTTATGATGCAGACTTTACAATTGTGGATATGAACAGAACAATTGAGATTAAAAACGAAAATATTGAAAGTAAATGCAAATGGTCACCATTTAATGGTTTTAAATTTAAAGGAACACCAACACATACTGTTATTGCAGGAAAAATTAAAATGCAGGATGGAAAAATTTTAGGTGATCCTGATGGAACACCTTTGCAATTTAGCTAAGCTTTCCAGTAAAACTATTTACTAGTATCACACCAATTACAATTAAGAATAAACCTACAATTGCTTGCCAAGCTAAAGTTTGTTTAAAAAATATATAGCCAAGGATTGCGATAGTAAAAATTCCTAAACCACTCCATGTTGCATACACAATTGCTATTGGAAGTTTATTAACCACAAAAGTTAATAGATAAAATGCTGTAAGATAAAAAGCAGATAGAGCAAGTGTTGGTATAAGTTTTGTAAAATTTTGAGAAACAGGGAGCAGCATTGTTCCAGCAACCTCACAAAAAATCGCAGCGATTAAAAAAATATAAGTTTTAACCATTGTTCAGGATTTTGTGATTAATTAAATCTTCTTTTATTTCTGTTAAAATTGCAGGATCATCAATCGTAGGTGGCACCTTATATTCAACACCATCTGCAATTTTTCTTATGGTCCCTCTTAAAATTTTTCCCGACCTTGTTTTTGGCAATCTTTTAATAACAATTACCACTTTAAATGCAGCAACAGGTCCAATTTTATCTCTAACCATTTGTACACATTCTTTAGATATGGTCTCATTATCTTTATCAACACCAGACTTTAAAACTACTAATCCTACAGGTAATTGACCTTTTAATTTATCTGCTATTCCAAGTACTGCACATTCAGCAACAGATTGATGTTCAGATAATACTTCTTCAATAGCACCTGTAGACAATCTATGACCTGCTACATTGATGATGTCATCAGTCCTAGACATTATCCAAATGTATCCATCATCATCGATGTGACCTGCATCATATGTTTGATAGTACCCTTCATAATTAGACATATAATTTTCTTTATATCTTTCGTCCGCATTCCATAATGTTGGAAATGTTCCTGGAGGCAACGGGAGTTTCACAACAATGTCTCCCATCTCATTTGGTTTCGCCAAAGATTGGTCTGGCTTAATGATTTTTACATCATATCCAGGGACAGCTTTGCATGCTGAACCATATTTTGTTTCCATCATTTCAATACCAGTACAATTTGAGCTAATTGCCCAGCTAGTCTCTGTTTGCCACCAATGATCTATCACAGGAACCTTAAGTAAATTCTCAGCCCATTTAATAGTATCTGGATCAGCTCTTTCTCCAGCAAGGAATAAGCTTTCAAAACTACTCAAATCATATTTTGAGAAAAATTTACCTTCAGGATCTTCTTTTTTAATTGCTCTAAAAGCTGTTGGAGCTGTAAAAAGAGATTTTACTTTGTAATCTGAAATTATTTTCCAAAAGGCACCTGCGTCTGGAGTTCCTACTGGCTTACCTTCAAATAAAACTGTAGTGCATCCTTTAAATAATGGAGCGTAGACAATATACGAGTGTCCGACAATCCAACCAATATCACTTGCAGACCACCAAATATCATCTGCATCTATATTGTAGATATTTTTCATTGTCCATTTCAAAGCAACAATGTGACCTCCAATATCTCTTACAATACCTTTAGGGGTCCCAGTTGTACCTGACGTATATAAAATATAGGCAAACTCATTCGAGTTCATCTCAACACAGTCAGCATCTTTGGCATTAGAGATAACTTCTTCCCAGCTGACCTCATTTGGAGCATTCAATTTAACTTCATGACCAGGTCTTTGAAACAAAATCATCTTTTCAATTTTGTGATTGGCTATTTTAATCGCTTCATCAACAAGTGGCTTGTATTCAACTGTTCTTCCTGGTTCAAAACCACATGAAGCGGTCACTAATATCTTTGCTTTACTATCATCTATTCTACTTGCAAGCTCATTTGAGGCAAAACCACCAAAGACGACAGAGTGTATTGCACCTATTCTTGCACAAGCAAGCATAGCAACTACTGCTTCAGGGATCATTGGCATGTAAATGATCACCCGGTCACCTTTATTTGCTCCTTGAGATTTCAATGCCCCTGCAAACTTAGAGACCTTTGACCTTAATTCCTCATATGTGAACTGACTTTTGTTACCTGTAATAGGACTATCATAGATTAAAGCTGTCTTTTGACCTCTTCCTTGGTCAACATGTATGTCTAAAGCGTTATAGCAGGTGTTTGTGACCCCATCTTCGAACCATTTATAGAAAGGTGGGTTGGATTTATTTAAAATTTTTGTTGGTTTTTTAAACCAAAAGATATCTTCCGAGGCTTCTTGCCAAAAATTTTCAGGATTTTTTATAGATTTTTCGTAAATTTGATTAAACTTAAGAGACATAAAAAGTTGATTCGAATTCCTTAATTTTTTTGGTTTTTAACTTATAAATTGTATTTAATTTTAAAAATTAAGTAAAATCAATGCTTATTAGTGGTAATTAAGTCTTCATAAAACTAATTTAATTTGCTATTAACCGCGACATTGGCTTAGGGAAACTTAAGTCTAGTTTATATAAACTAAAATAAAAACTAACGAAGAGGGAGTTTTTTATGAAAAAACTTAAATTGTTTGCTTTAGCAGCTATGGCTCTGATTGGATTTTCAGGTATAGCTATTGCAGCAGACGCAACGATGTTGATGCAAGATGACTTCGTCGGAATTTCATTCTGGGTTATCTCTATGGGAATGTTAGCAGCTACTGCTTTCTTTTTCATGGAAGCAGGCAATGTCGCATCAGGCTGGAGAACATCAGTTATTGTTGCTGGTCTAGTAACTGGTATTGCATTCATACACTACATGTACATGAGAGAAGTATGGGTTGCTACTGGAGACTCACCAACTGTTTACAGATACATTGACTGGTTAATCACTGTGCCATTACAGATGGTAGAATTCTATTTAATTCTAGCAGCTATTGGTAAAGCAAACTCTGGAATGTTCTGGAGATTGTTAATTGGTTCATTAGTAATGCTAATCGGTGGATACTTAGGTGAAGCAGGATACATTAATGCTACACTAGGTTTCGTAATCGGTATGGCAGGTTGGGTATACATTCTTTATGAAGTATTCTCAGGTGAAGCTGGTAAAGCTGCACAGAAGAGTGGTAACAAAGCTCTTGTAACTGCATTCGGAGCAATGAGAATGATCGTTACAGTAGGTTGGGCAATTTACCCATTAGGTTATGTATTTGGTTACTTAACTGGTGGTGTAGACGCTGACTCACTAAACGTAGTTTACAACTTAGCTGACTTCATTAACAAAATTGCATTTGGTCTAGTAATCTGGGCTGCTGCAACTAGTTCAAGCGGAAGAAGAGCTAAGTAATTTAGCTAAAATTTAAATTAAGGGCAGGTACAATTTTGTACTTGCCCTTTTTTTTACCTTCATTAAAATTATGTATAATAACTATACATATTTTTTATTATGGATGTTAAATTAGAAAAATGGCACAAATGCCAAGTTGATAAAGAAGTTCTTAAAGAACTTTCTAAGAAATCAGACATAAAAGGACTTCAACACGTTTCAGTTTTTTTTGGACTATTGTTGGTAACTGGAATTCTGGCTTATCAAACTTGGGGCACATGGTGGTCAGTATTTTGGTTTTTAGTTTATGGAAACATTTATTCATTCTCTAATCCATTATGGCATGAGACCGGACATAAAACTGCTTTTCAAACTAAATTTTTAAACGAATTTTTTTATTATATCTCCTCTTACATGGCTAACTTTGAACCAACTAGATGGAGATACACGCACTTTGTTCACCACGGAAATACTTATTCAACTGAAAATCCGTTTGATCACGAAATTGAATACGGAAATGATTTAAAAGAAACACCTAAAAGATTAATTATTAATATAATTCCATTTTTAGATTTAATTTTTTTTAAAAAACATATTTCATTTGAAATTATTCAGCATGCTTTAGGAATTAAAACAAAAGTTATGCAAGATAGCATTCCGGAAAATGCGCAGGCAAAGGCAATTTTTATTTCAAGAATTTATGTTGGTATTTGGTTAGCAATTATTTTATGGTCTATACTTGTTTCTTCTTGGATGCCTCTATTATATTTTGTGTTACCACAATTTTATGGAAAAACTTTACACAAACTTGTTGCATTCACTCAACATGCTGGTCTAGCTAGAAATATAAAAGATCATAGGGTTACATCACGTGAAATGTATTTAAATCCAATACTAAGTTTTTTATATTGGAAAATGGAATATCATTTAACTCATCATATGTTTCCAACAGTTCCATCATATAATTTAGATAAATTACATCACCATATTAAGGACCAGTTACCAAAGCCAAATGATGGATTAATAGACGCTTATAGAGAAATTATACCAGCACTTATGAAACAAAAAGAGGATACAAGCTATTTTATAAAAAAAGAGCTACCCGAACCTCAAAAAATTTAAAAAATACTAAGTATGATTTTACTTACTTGTCCTATTTAGATAAGAAACTATATATAACGCATGGCAAAAATTACATACTACACACACGATAACAAAACTCACACGATTGATGTTCAAAACGGGTTAACAGTAATGGAAGGTGCTGTGCAGAATGATATTCCAGGCATTGATGCAGATTGTGGAGGGGGTATGGCATGTGCTACATGCCATGTTTATGTCAAAGAGGAATGGTTAGATAAGCTTCCAGCAAAAGAGGATGGTGAGGAAGATATGCTTGATATGGCGTTTGAACCAAAAAATAATAGTCGATTAAGTTGTCAGATTACAGTTTCAGACGAGTTAGATGGATTAGAAGTAGACATTCCGTCAAAGCAAGGTTAGATGAATAAAACAGATGTATTAATTATTGGAGCAGGGCCAACAGGATTGTTTTGTGCTCATCAACTTGGAATTATAGGATTGAGCTGTGAGATAGTCGACAATCTTGATAAAGCAGGTGGTCAATGTATTGAGCTTTACCCCGATAAACCCATTTATGATATCCCAGCTGTACCAGAGTGCACTGGTGAAGAGCTAACCAATAATCTTCTAAAACAAATTAAACCTTTCAATGTCAAATTTCATTTAAATGAAAGAGTAGAAGAGTTAAAAAAAAATCAAAATAGATGGCATGTTAAAACTTCTGGTGGAGTAGAGTTTGATGTTGCAGCAATTGTTATTGCTGGTGGTGTTGGTTCTTTTGAGCCAAGGAAGTTTTCAGTAAAGGAGTGTGAAAAATTCGAAGGCAATTCTTTATTTTATTCAATTAAAGATAAATCAATATTTAAAGACAAAACTATTTCAATATTTGGAGGAGGAGATTCAGCTTTGGATTGGGCTATTGAATTATCAAACAACTCCAAAGTAAACTTAATTCATAGAAGAGATGGTTTTAGTGGAGCAGAAGCAAGTGTTCAAAAAGTAAAAGAACTAAATGATCAAGGAAAGTTAAATTTATTTACAAAATATCAAATGGATTCTGTAAGTGGAGATAAACAAATTGAATCTGTTAAAATAAAACACGACGAAGGTGAAATTAAAGAGATTAAATCTGATTATGTCTTGGGTTTCTTTGGTTTAATTATGCAACTTGGCCCTATTTTAGATTGGGGTTTAAATATAAATAAAAAAACTGTCGAAGTTAATACTGAAAATTTTGAAACCAATGTACAAGGAATTTTTGCAATTGGTGATATTTGTTCTTATCCGGGAAAATTAAAATTAATCCTTTCAGGTTTCCATGAAGGCGCGTTAGCTGCAAGAGGCTGTTTTAAATATGCTAAACCTGATGAAAAATTAAGATTTGAATTCACAACAACTTCTAAAGCTGCTCAAGAAAGGCTTGGAATTAAAAAATGATAGAACTTTTTTCTGCCAATACTCCTAATGGATGGAAAATAAGTATTATGCTTGAGGAAATTAGTTATGAGTACAAAGTAACCAAAGTAGATCTAGGTAAAGATGAACAATTCAAGCCAGAATTTATAAAGCTAAGTCCTTTTGGAAAAATTCCTGTGATCATTGATCATGAAAACAATAAAAGCCTATTCGAGTCTGGTGCAATCTTGATGTATCTAGGTGATAAAAGTGGAAAACTTTATAATGAAAAAGATAGACTTGTAATTAATCAATGGTTAATGGCTCAAATGGGAACCGTTGGACCTATGATCGGCCAACATCATCAATTTCATCATTACAATCCAGGTAAAAGTGAATTTGGAGAAGAAAGATATTTTAAAATTACCAAAAGAATTTATGGAGAACTAGATGCTAGATTAAAGGAGTCTAAATTTCTCGCAGGTCACGATTATACAATTGCAGATATTGCAACGTGGCCATGGATGGCAAGACATGAATGGCATGATATTGGTTTAAAAAATTATAAAAATTTATCTAGATGGTACTTGGAAATAGCAGATCGTGAAGCTGTAGTTAAAGGTTATAGTTTTATGGATAAAGATGCTAAAATTCCTAAATTTTAAAATTTATCCAAACAATCTGTAAAGAGTACTAAGTATTCCATAACCTGAAAATTCAATAGCAACAATAACAATAATAATTAAGATTAATTTTTTATTCATTTTAAAAATAAATATAACAACAACACAATCCAGAAGAAAGGATAGTAAAAATAAATATATTTCTTTGCAAAAAGAAAGGATATTGAACTTTGTTTAGATGATTTTTTTCTCATTACTAATCATCTGCATGAACTTTTTCTTCTTTTTCATGCTTTTCTTGTGCTGCAATTGTGTATTTAGCAACAGGTCTTGCCATTAATCTTTTTAATCCAATTGGTTCTGCTGTATCTAAACAATAACCATAAGTGTCTTCTCTAATTCTTCTCAAAGCTTTATCAATTTCTGAAATTAATTTAATTTGTCTGTTGATTGCTTTCATCTCTACATTACTATCAATGTAGGAGTTTGCTTGATCAACAATATCGGCGGAAATATTATTATCATCCATACCACCATTATAAAGAGCTTCATTGTTAGCTTTAATTAATTCTTTTTTCCATTCAGTTAGTCTAATTCTGAAATATACTTTATGTTTTTCACACATATATTTTTCAGTATCTTTTGGAACATAAGTTTTTGAAATTTTTACAGGTCCCTTAGAGACAACTTTAGCTGCAGTTGGTTTTGCTTTGCTTGCAACTTTAGTTTTTGGTTTTGATACTTTTTTCTTTGCTTTAGCAGTCTTTGGCATAGCTTAAATTTAATCGCTCGGAGTATATTCAGCAAATTAGGGGTGTCAAGCAAGCTTAATTGATATAAATATTTATAAATGACCATTAATAACAAAAATATCGATAATGTTTTTTATATTTTTGTTACAGCTCATCTAATTTTTTGGACTCTGATTCCATCGCTCACAAATCATAATTTACCATTGGATACAATCGAGGCTTTAGCTTGGGGAAGTAATTTAGATTGGGGATTTAATAAACACCCACCAATGAGTGCTTTTGTTCCTGAAGTTTTATACCAAATTTTTGGACCTCAGGATTGGGTTTATTATTTATTAAGTCAAATTTTCGTAATTATATCTTTTTATTATGTCTTTAAATTTTCAAATGAAATATTTAACAATAAATTATTAGGTTTAATTTCTGTATTATTAATTGAAGCTATTTATTTTTATAATTTCACCACTCCAGAATTTAATGTAAATGTGTGTCAATTACCTTTCTGGTCTTTAACAGTTTATTATTCCTGGAAAATTTATAGTGGAAAAGAAATAAAGTTTTTAGATTGTTTTTTAGTAGGTCTTTTTGCTGCTTTTGGTTTTTTATCGAAATATCTATTTATTTATCTTTTAGTTTCAATTGACCTTTTATTTATTTATTTAATATTTTTTAAAAAGGAGAGAAAATTTGATTTTAAATATCTAATTACACTAGAAGTTTTCTTCATAGTTTTAGTTCCACATTTAATTTGGTTAAATAACAATGAATTCATTACTATTACCTATGGATTAGCTAGAACTGGATTAGAACAATCCAGTTTTATAGATCATGTTAAATTTCCAATAATCTTTTTATTAAAACAAGTAGGGATATTAATTCCTTTTTTAATACTATCCTGGTTATTAGTTAAAAAAATTAAATTGAATTTAAATTTTAAGGATAAAAAATTACTTTTTTTAATAGCCATTAATATTTTGCCAATTATTTTAATGCTTTTAACATCGTTAATTACTGGTTCAAAAATTAGAACCATGTGGATGACACCATTTTATTTATTTTTTGGTTCACTATTTGTTTATTTGTTACAAGCTGAAGTTAATCTTAAAAAGTTAAAACCATTCATGATTGGATTTATTTTCTTTTTCTTCTTATCACCTGTACTTTACACCTATGTTTCAATTTCAAAAGACGATAAGAGAACAGATTATCCAGGTAAAGAAATTGCATTAAAAACTCAATATGCTTGGGATCAACAATTTGACTCCAAAATAAATGTAGTTTTTGGAGATGAATGGAATGCTGGAAATCTTTCATACCATTTAAAATCTAGACCGGTTTGGGAAGGTGTTGTTGAAAGAGAAAAGCTCGATCAATTGAAAGACTACATGTGTCTTGATAGTGTATGTGTAGGTTCAAGATAGATGAAATACGTAATTTTAATTCCAATTTACAACGATAGAGAGTCTTTAAAACTACTTGTTGAAAATATTAACCATGAAATAAAGGATTTAAATCATGAAATATCAATAGTTGTTATAAATGATGCTTCTTCTCAACAAATTATTGATAATTATCCAAATATTGAAAATATTAGTTCTCTAGAAATCATAAATATGAAAGAGAATAGAGGTCACACAAGATGTATCGCATCTGGTTTAAAATATATCTCTGAAAAAAAAGAATTCGATTTTGTCATTCCAATGGATGGTGACGGCGAAGACAGACCTGAAGAAATAAAAAATTTTATTCAACTTTCAGAACAATCAATTGAAAAGTCTGTTACAGGTGAAAGAGTTAAGAGATCTGAGGGTTTATTTTTTCAATTATGTTATCAGTTTCATAAATTTTTGACTTTAGCTTTTACAGGACAATCAATTAAATTTGGTAATTTTACATGTTTATCAAAAGTAACAGTAAAAAAAATGTTAGAAGAAAAAGCAACATGGAATAGTTTTTCTGGTTCATTAAAAAAAATAGAAAAAAATTTAATTTCTATTCCATCCACACGAGGCAAAAGATATTTTGGACCATCTCAAATGAGTTTCTTTAATTTATTAAAACATTCACTTTCAATAATAAGTGTGTTTAGAAAAATAGTTTTAATTC
>CACGLD010000008.1 GCA_902573755.1 uncultured Pelagibacteraceae bacterium | reverse complement strand
ATGAAATGAGATTGCTCCAACTAGGATTACCTACAACGTATGATCTGGTACCATCAATTGGATCAATCACCCATGAAAACTCACTCTTGGTATTTTTATGACCATATTCCTCACCTATAATTTGGTGATTTGGGAATTTTTTTGAAATTTTAGATCTTATAAATTTTTCAAAGGCTTTATCTGATGATGTTACAGGATCATAACCTTTGCCTTTCATCTTGTTAGTTATCTTAAATGGCTTATCTAACTTGGCGTAATAAAACTTGGTTAAATCTTTAGCAAGTTGATTTAAAAAGCTTGCATATATTGGATATTTTTTTGTATCAAATTTTTTCACAATGAACTCTTACTATTTAATTTATGTTGATTAAAGTTAAATTTTAAATAATCCTTGACTTACTATTATGAAAATTGAGCTAATTGAAAATAAGGTTTATTTTAATAATGGGTCTGAAAAAAAAGAAAACTTAATGTTAACTCAAAATTGAATTTTACTAATGCAAAATTAGCAGCTGCTTTTCACAATCAATTAACTTTAAAGCAACAATCAAAAATCCAAAAATTTATCAAAAGAATGCAATTTCCATGTTTTGATGCATTGACTTATTGTCAATTAGCTGAAGGTAGGCTTGAAATGGTCGCACAATGTGCAAATAAGATTTGGGATATTCATCCAATAATGCCAATCGTTAGAGCAGCAGGAGCAATAGTAACTACTTGGGGAAACAAAAACCCTGTTGTTGGAGGAAATATTATTGTTTCAAATAATAAAGCTAATCATAATAAAATTTTAAAATTATTAAAACCATTAGCGGAATGATACCAGAACGAGCACAAGTAATTCTAGATTTTTGGTTTAAAGAAACTCCTTCTGAAATGCGATTTAAAAAAGATGAAAAGTTTGATCAAAAAATAAAAGATAATTTTTTAAAAGACTACGAACTTGCTTGTCAAAATGAATATGATGATTGGCAAGATAACCCCATGAGTTGTCTGGCGTTAGTTATTTTATTTGATCAGTTTTCAAGAAATATGTTTAGAAATGATAAAAAAGCATTTGTTCAAGATCAAAAAACCAGATTGATAGTAAACGATGCAGTTTATTCAGGTTATTTAGAAGCCATGAATGTAAATCAAAGATTTTTTATGTTGCTACCTTTAATTCATAGTGAGGAAATCAGTGATCATGAAATGGCCTATTACTTATTAAACAAATATTTAAGAGAACACGAAGGATATAATGAAATAAAAAAATTTTGGCAAGATCATACAAAAGCAATTAGACAATTTCATAGATATCCTCATAGAAATGAAATTTTAGGACGAGAGTCTACTGAAGAAGAAATAGAATTCTTAAAAGGTCCAAATTCCTCTTGGTAAAATGAATTTAGAATTTATTTTCAAAGTTATAGATAAAGATGAGTGGCAAAAGGCTAAACAATCTGGAACTTATGGTGGATCAGAAAAAGACCTTAAAGATGGATATATTCACTTTTCAGAAGAAGATCAGGTAGAAGAAACTTTAAATAAGCATTACCCTAAAAAAGAAAATCTAGTTTTGTTAAGAGTAAATGCATTTAAACTTGAACATTTGTTGTGGGAGCAGGCATCGAATGGAGATATGTATCCTCATTTATATTCATCTTTAGATACTAGCACTGTTGTTAATCAATATGATTTACCATTGAATGAAGATGGAAGACATGAGCTTCCAGAGATTTTAAAAAAGTATCAGTTTAGTCGTCCAAGATAATTAACCATTATCACACCAATAATAATTAAAATTATTCCAATTATTCCATAAAGATTAGGTACTTGATTAAATTTTAATACCGCAAAAAGGACAACACCCGTAACGGTTAAACCACTATAAGTAGAGTAGGCAAATCCAACTGGTAGTGCAGACATTGCTTTTGCAATTGAAAACATAGTAATACACATAAACAAAATACATAAAACAGATGGAGTTAATTTAGTAAATCCCTCAGAAATTTTTGCAAAACTATTTGAAGCTATTCCAAAAATTATGCCATTAGCTAAAAATAAATATCCCAATAAAGGTTTCATGATTATTCTTTTGACGCAATTTTATTAACTAATGGTCTCATTAAAGGGGCTAGAGTAAATGCTGCTATTAAAGCAATAGGATATGCAAACATTATAGAATATCCCCATCTAAAAAAGAAACCATCTGACACACCTGTATTCACAGCTACAACAACACCACTCATAATAACACTCATACCTAAAGACATTAAAATCATAAATAAGGGTTGTGCATATTTTTTATTAATCATAATTAACTATTACCTAACAGGTTGACCATTAAAACACCAACAATAATAAAAGCTAAACCAATTAATGAATATAAATTAGGTACTTGATTAAATCTAATTATACCCACAACAACTGTTGCTATAATTGTTAAGCCCGCAAAGGAAGCATAAGTTATTCCCATTGGAATATTTTTCATTACCAATGAAAGAGCATACATACATAGTACAATTGTAATTGCAGTAATTATACTTGGAAAAAGAAGAGTAAAGCCTTCAGCACTTTTAGCAAAACTATTTGAGGTAACTCCTAAGAAAACAGCTATTCCCAGGAATAAATATGAAGTGGCAAGACTCATTTAATAATCTTAAATGAAATCTCGCCAAATATATATAATTATTTTGGTATTGGAGTAGCGCCTGTTTCTAAACTAATGATTTTACCATTATCATATTTATAAACTGCCATTACCGCCTCAACATTTCCATCATTAAAAGTTACAAATGCATGATGAACACCAACTTCATCATTTTCATAAACAATTCTAACTTTATCTTGATTAATGTCACCGCTCATTGCCCATTTGATAACATCACCTTTAGTTAAAACATTTCCTGACTTATGCATTGTGAATTTAAAATCATCATGCAAAAGATCATTCATTGCTGCTTCATCTTTATTTTTTAAAGCAGCACTATATTTTTCTAGTATCGACATAGTTTTTCTTTCTTTTTATTCACCTGGTTTTTTATAACTTTTAGACGCGTCAGATGCTTTTTTAAATGCACTATTATAATCAAACACTTCATGCACCATTAGATCTGACATCATTCCACTGTTTAGAACTGTTACTTTCATAGCAAGAACACTTTCATAATCTCCTTCAACACAAAAAAGAACATCAAAACGTCCTCTTAACCATTCATAACTTATTGCTTTAACTCCTAAGCTTTCACACATAGATTTCATTACAGCACCTCTATCTGCTGATGGATCTGCATGCATTTTCTTTAATAGCTCAGGACTTGCTTTTCCTATTACATAAAACTTAGACATTTAATTTTATCCTTTATGATTCACAACTGACTCATCAGTCATTATAGTCATTTTAGATTGATCCATAATAACTCCACAGTCTATTCTTGCTTGAGTTAGTTCTTGATCCCCACCAAAACCTTTTAGACCTTCTGGTGATTCAAAATGAACTAAAACAGTCATAGAGTTATCATCCTCTTTTTCTGCTCCTGCAAAGGCAATTGTCATTCCATATTTTTTTATTTTATCACCATTTGCAAGCATCATCTGCTTCCAACTATTAAAACCTTTTGAAAGCTTTTGTTCTATTTTTACGTACATTTTTCCTCCTTTCTAATATAGTGTTTGAACTACTTTTTTAACTCTATCTTCGCCATTAGGCACTGTTGAATTTACAAATTTATGACAGGCATTAGTTTTAGCCTCGTCAAATTTAGATCCATAAAATTTATCAACAGCTTTGTTTACGCCTTCATCCCATTCCTTTTCAGGAACTCCTACCTCTAAAGCATAAGCTTTTAAAACTTTTACCGATGCCATAGATTTTTCTTTCATACTATATTCAAAAGTTTCGCCTGATGGCAAGAAATAGTTAGCCATATAGATACCACTGCATTCCCAAGCTCTATTCTTGTCACTATCAGACATATCTGCATGTGAAGATGTTAGAAATAAAACGCTGAATAAAGTTATTATTATTTTTCTCATATTATCGTCCTATTTTTTCAATGTGTAAGTGCCCCTGTAATAATTCGTAGCATGAATTCTACCTTCTTGAGCAGGCTTAATTTGTGTATAACCTGTAGTTCCACTACATTCGATACCTTCATATCTACCAGTACCACTGATGCATTTAAAAGTACCTTCCATTGAGTAACCTAATTTTATTTCATAATAAATTATTGCTGTATCACCATTTATAAACTTTATTTTACAGTGACCCATTTCAAAACCTTTACCTGGAATTGATCCTGCACCTATACAATGATGTGATGAATTATCACCAAACGAAGTACCTTCAATTGCATTAAATCCACTTAGACCTTCATATGTAAAAGTCATGATGTTTCCTTTTTCATCTACAATAGCTTTAGCATCGCCAACAAAAAAACCAGCAAGACTAATTTTTCCACTATGACCATCTGCAAATGATACTGAAGACATTGACATTAATGTGAAAATTAATGCTAGTATTATTTTTCTCATAATATTCCTTTCCAAATAGTTAAATTGCAACCTAAGAATGTTACATTTTTATTCTGGAGTCTCTTGTGTTTATATCGCGCGACAGATATGCAGGTTTTATTACTTAGAAATGCTGTTTTTAGATGTTTAATTTGATTTTAATTTTTGATAACATTTCAATATGATCGAAAAGTTTAATGGAATATTTTATTTAGTTGTATTTCTTGCCCATTTTATTGGAATAGCCGTTTATTGTTTTCAAACAATTGTTGGAACAAAAACATTCATGGATAAATTTAACATAGATCATAGTGCAGCAATTATTGTTAGATTTGCTGGCGCACTAATGATTGGTTGGGTAGTAATGGCTCTCTACATAATGTTTGTAAGACCTAATGGAGCTGAAGGAACTTGGGCTTTCTTTACTTTATTAGTAATTATTCATGCTTGTGTTTTTCTTACAAATTTTTATTCAATAAAAATTGATAAAACTGGAATAAATGAAAAAACTAGCAACGAGGGAATAATTGCACCTTTTATCTTTTTTGTTTTAAGCGCTATTCTTTGTTACGGATTAGCTGATAAAATTTACGCTTAAAACCAATTAGGTATTGGCAACCCTTTTTCCTCTAGGAATTTTTTATTGAACATTTTAGTTGCGTATTTATCACTTCTATCACAAAGGATCGTAACAATAGTTTTACCAGGACCTATCTCTTTACCCATTCTTATTGCACCTGCTATATTAATTCCACAACTTGTACCCAAACTTAAACCTTCATTTTGAATTAAATCATAAAGTATAGGTAATGCCTCATGATCGTCTATTGAATATGCGTCATCGATTTTAGCCTCACCAAAATTGGCTGTTACTCTACTTGAACCAATTCCTTCAGTTATTGATCCACCTTCTGATTTAAGTTCACCATTTTTAATGTAATTATAAAGAGCCGAACCTTTTGGATCAGATAAATAAATTTTTATATCTTTATTCTTTTCTTTAAGAGCATTACTGACACCTGAAATAGTTCCACCTGTACCTGAAGAACACACAAACCCATCTACTTTACCTTCAGTTTGTTCCCAAATTTCTTGTCCTGTCCCCTCATAATGACCTTTGGCATTTGCGGTATTATCAAATTGATTAGCCCAAATTACACCGTTATTATTTGTTGGTCTTAATTCATCTGCTAGTCTAGCTGCCACTTTAACAAAATTGTTGTCATCTTTATAAGGTTTTGGTGGGACCAATCTTAATTCAGCCCCAAGATTTCTAAGTAGATCTTTTTTCTCCTGGGTTTGATTATCATTCATTACAATGATTGTCTTATAACCTAAAGAATTTCCTAAAAGGCCTAAACCAATTCCAGTGTTACCGGCTGTTCCTTCAACAACTATTCCACCTTTAGCAATTAATTTTTTTTCTTGAGCATCTTTAATTAATGCAAGGGCAGCTCTATCTTTTACTGATCCTCCTGGATTTAAAAATTCTGCTTTTCCATAAATATTGCATCCAGTAATCTCAGATGCTGCTCTTAATTTAATTAGTGGGGTGTTTCCTATTCCTGAAATAAAATCGTTTTGTGTGTTATTCATTATCTGATTTTTTATCACTGTCAGGTGTAATTCCATAAGGTTTAAATTCACTATCAGCAATACCAACACTTCTTGCTGGAATTCCAACCATCACAGTATTTTCTGCAACGTCTTTAGTGATTACTGCATTAGCTCCAATTCTTGCACCTTTACCAACTACCACTGGACCTAATACTTGTGCACCTGAACCAATTACTACATCCTCTTTTATTGTAGGATGTCTTTTAATATTACGTTGATCATTTGAATTTATACTAGGTGCAATTCCACCTAATGTAACCATATGGTAAATAGTTACATTATCACCAATCTCAGACGTTTCTCCAATCACAACTCCCATTCCATGATCAATAAATAAATTTTTTCCAATTTTTGCATTCGGATGTATTTCTATACCAGTTAAGAATCTTGAAAATTGAGAAATGATTCTTGCAACTAAATGAAATTTTGCAGTACTAAAAAAATTAGCTAATCTATGAAAGAATACCGCTTTCACTCCCGGGTAAGTTAAAATTAAACTTAGTTTAGATTTTGCCGCAGGATCTCTATCAATTATTGATTGTAAAAAATCGCTCATTATTAAATTTTTTTCTGATTTGTTTTAAAAACAGGCTTTATATAGTGATTAAATTCATATATTAAAGTCTAATTATGTACAAAAACACTAATTGTTTCCATCTAGCAATACCTTGTGGAGATTTAGAGATAGCAAAAAAATTTTACAGTGAAACCTTAGGATGTAGATTAGATAATTCTGCTCAGGAATGGGCTGATGTTGATTTTTGGGGTAACGAACTAACACTTCATAAAAGTGAACATAAACTGGATAATGAAAGACATGATGTGGATATGGGTAATGTATCAGTTCCTCATTTTGGAGTTCATTTATCTAGAAAAGATTTTGACGCACTTAAACAAAGATTAAAAGACAGTGGTACAAAATATTATGATGAACCCTATCTAAGATTTAAAGGTACCAAGTATGAACAAGAAACATTCTTTGTTAAAGATCCAAACGAAAATATTTTAGAGATCAAAACTCTAACGGCAAATCCAGAATAAACTATATTTAGTTATTATACTCATTTTTTATAACTTTATTTTCTTTGACTCGCTAACTCAATTCACGTTAAGCTTTATTTATAAATTTAAAAGGAGATAATATGAGAATAATTAAAACTACACTTGTAGCTGGGTTAATCTCGATTTTAGCAATGTTCTCTGCACAAGCAGAAAAGGTTAAAATTGGAGATCCAGGCTGGACAGGTGCTACAGCTATTGCAAATTTATTAGCAGCAGTTGTTACAGATAAAATGGGTGGAGAGGCTGAGCTTGTTCCAGGAAACAACACAGCAATTTATGCAGCGATTGATAGAGGCAAGGGTGAAATCGATGTGCATCCTGATATTTGGTTACCTAACCAAGAAGCTTATACAAATGATTTAGTTCCAAAAGGAACTTTAAAATTAAGCAGCAAACCTTATGAAGGAAACCAAGGTTATTGTGTTTCTCAACAGTTTGCTAAAAAAATGAACATTACAGCAATTGAAGATTTAGCAAGACCTGAAGTTGTTAAAGCTATGGATAGTGATGGCAATGGAAAAGGTGAGTTTTGGATTGGTGCTGATGGTTGGGCTTCTGCAAATGTAAACCAAGTTAAATTAAGAGACTATGGTTTATATGATGCTGGTATTGAAGCAGTTAGAGCTGCTGAAGCAGTTAAAAACGCAAGAGTACTAGACTCAATCAAAAAAGGTGAAGGTTATGCATTCTATTGTTATAAACCTCATGCAATTTGGGGAATGGCTGACGTAGTGATGTTAACAGAACCAAAATATGATCCTGCAAAATATAAAATGATTCAACCTAAGGCAGATGCTGACTGGTATAAGAAATCTTATGTTGCATCTAAAGATGCGCTTAAGCAAATCCAAATCGGTTGGGCTACTTCTTTAGAGAGTCAATCACCAGCGATTGTAGAATTCTTCAAGAATTTTCAATTAACAGCTGATGATGTTTCTGCAATGGCTTATGCAGTTTCAGTTGAGAAAAAAGATCCAGCTGCTGTTGCTAGAGCTTGGATGGAAGCAAATAAATCAACTGTAGACGGTTGGTTAGGATTATAATCTAAATTAAATTTTATACTCGGCAATTTAAGATTGCCGAGTATATTTTCCTATAATAAAAACGAATATGGATTCATCGAGTTCAGCAATAAAAATTGAAAATGTTTGGAAAGTATTTGGCAATACTTCACCCGAAGCACTAGATGCAATTCAAAATAAAGGAATTTCAAAAACAGAAGCTTTAGAAGAATATAACTCAGTGATTGGTGTATCAAATGTTTCATTTGATGTTAATCAAGGTGAAATATTTTGTGTAATGGGACTTTCAGGTAGTGGAAAATCTACACTAGTCAGGCATATAAATAGACTTTTAGAACCAACTTCAGGAAAGATTTTAATTAATGGTCATGATGTAATGCAGCTAGATAGAGACCATTTACAAGAATTAAGAAATAAAAAAATAGGTATGGTTTTTCAAAACTTTGCCCTAATGCCTCATAGATCGGTTGTAGATAATATTGCAATGCCTCTAGAAATAAGAGGTGTAAGTAAAAATGATCGTTTAGATGCAGCAAATAAAATTTTAGAAATAGTTGAATTACAAGGTTGGGGTAACAAATTTGCTCATGAATTATCAGGAGGTATGCAGCAAAGAGTAGGGCTTGCAAGAGCATTAGCTGCAGACCCAGAATTTCTTTTAATGGATGAGCCTTTTAGTGCATTAGACCCATTAATTAGAAGACAGCTTCAATCAGAATTTATCAAACTTTCAAAACAGATGAAAAAGACTACAGTTTTTATAACTCATGATTTAGATGAGGCAGTACGAGTAGGTCACAGAATTGCAATTATGAGGGATGGAAAGGTAATTCAGATAGGAACTCCTGAAGAAATCGTTGTAAGTCCTGCTGATGAATATGTTGCAGACTTTGTTAAAGGAATTTCTCGACTTAAAGTTGTTCAGGCAAAAACTATTATGCAAACAATTGAAAGTTATGAAAGCAATAATGGAAAACTAGAAGAAAATTTACAAAGTGTAGATGAACATGAACTACTAAGTAAATTAATTGAAGTCTCAAAATCGAAAAATAAGCCATTAGTTGTTAAAAATAATGAGCAAAAAAATATTGGAGTTATTACACAGTCAGATCTTTTAAAAGCAGTGATAGAGGGTGGTGATGGAGAATAAGCAAATAAATAATCCTACTAGATCAGAACTTATTACTGACTTTGTTAAATCAAATCCAGAATATTACATTAAAGAGTTCCAAAAAATTGGAAGCAAACCTTCATTCTCTTTTTCATTTAATTTATATGCAGGAATTCTAGGTCCAATTTGGTTTGGAATGAGAAATATATGGAATTGGGCTTTAGCCTTTTTAATAGTTGAAACATTCTCTGTTGTTCAAATTATTAGAGGTTTATTTGGAAATATTACCAAGGATGCTGTTGAAAAAATAAAACAAGTAGAATCAACTATTGCATTTAGAAATAAACAGTTAGAAGCAGCTATTACTAACAATCCAGATAAGGTTGATGTCTATAAACGTAATATTAAATCCTTAGAAGATGCGATGCAGGGATATATTGATGAAGTTGCAAGAATTGAAGCGTCTGCAATTTGGATAACTATTTTTGGTATTGCTTTATTAATTTCAATTAAAATAGTCCAAGGTATTTTAGCTAATTCTATCTTAGAAAAAAGATATTCAGAGTGGTTATCAGATAAAACAATAAGACCAGGAATGCAAATTAAGAACTTTATCTCAAGTACAATTTTTGCTGCAGTAATTATGTTTTTTTCAGTTGTGCATTATAGCTTCCCAGGAGTTATTACTATAATGGATGACTTTCCAACTCACCCTGACATAAGACTTACTTCAATTAAATGGGTGGAAACTATTTTTGATTATGCTGTTTTAAAAGGAGATGCTTTATTTACAGCTATCACAATTGGTATTAGATCAGTATTAGATTTCTTAGAACTATTGTTTGTAAAAACTCCCTGGATAGTGATCATTACGACTATAGTAACTTTAACAGGTCTAGCTGCAGGCCCAAGAGCTGCAATTTATTCAGCAGGATTTTTATGTTACATGGGATTTTTAGGCTTTTGGGTAAAAGCAATGACTACCTTGGCTCTTTTGGGAACAGCAGCTGTATTAAGTATAGTTATTGGAATTCCGCTTGGAATTTTTTGTGCAAGACGTCAAAGATTTTATTCTATGATAAGACCAATAATGGATTTTATGCAAACAATGCCAGCCTTTGTGTTTATGATTCCAGTAATTGCTTTTTTTGGAACAGGGAAGGTCGCTGCAGTAATTATTACAATGATTTTTGGAGGAACCCCTGTAGTTAGATTAACAGTTCTTGGATTAAGAGGTGTGCCTGAAACAATTAGGGAAGCTGCAATCGCTTATGGAGCATCAAAATGGTATTTACTTAGAAAAGTAGATTTACCATTAGCAACTCCATCTATCTTAGCAGGTGTAAACCAAACGGTAATGTTAAGTCTAGCAATGGTAGTGGTTGCATCTCTAATCGGTGCAAAAGGATTAGGACAAGATGTTTTAGAAGCACTTCAATATGCAAATGTTGGACAAGGAATTTTAGCAGGTGTGGCTATATTATTTGTAGCTCTAATTCTTGATAGGGTTGTTCAAGGTAAAAAAAGAGTTTAATTAATCCTAATGGAGTATGCATTATTAGGTTTTTTTACAGGATTAAGTTTAATTTTGGCTTTAGGAGCACAAAATATTTTTGTAATTGAGCAAGGATTAAAAAAACAACATGTATTACTTATTTGTTTAATCTGTTCTTTATCAGATTTAATCTTAATATTTTTAGGTATTTTTCTTTTCCATTATTTTAATCAATACTTCAATCAAATAGTAGAATTAATTTTTAATATACTTCTTATAATATTTTTACTGCACTTTATTTATACAAAAATTAAAACACACTACTCAGATATAAATTTCCATAATGAATTAACAAGTATTTCAAAAATAAATATATTTATTAAAACACTTGGATTTACTTATCTTAATCCTCATGTCTATTCAGATACTGTTTTTTTTCTAGGAAATTTTTCTAAAAATTATCTATTAAATCAGAAAATATCTTTTGGTATCGGTGCGGCTATTGCTTCATTTTTATTTTTTTTTACTTTGGGGTATTTATCTAATTATTTATCAAAGTATGCTAATAGTAAAAAAATTTGGAAAATAATTAATATTTTTATTATATGTTTTATGTCTATTTTAATTTTATTTATTATTAAGGAAATATTATGAGTGATATTTACGTAGATGATATAGGCGAAGGTTTTCCTTTTGTTTTAGTTCATGGTTATCTAGGTTCATCTGAAATGTGGACTTTTCAAAAAGAATTTTTTTCAAAAGATTATCGTGTAATTATCCCAGCTCTCCCGGGATTTGGAGAAAGTCATAATGCTAAATCTTTAGACTCTATTAATAAAATGGCTAATAAAATTATAAATGTATTAGATAAAAAAAAAATCGATAAATTCAATTTAATTGGTCATTCGATGGGTGGAATGATTGTTCAAGAAATCACAAAATTGATTGGTGATAGAGTTAATAAATTAATTTGTTTTGCAACAGGATCTATTGGAGATATCCCAGGACGATTTGAGACTATGGATGAAACAAGGGAAAAACTTAAGAAAGAAGGCACACAACTCTCTTTTTCTAGAGTACCTCCTAAGTGGTTTGTAAAAGGCGATAAGGACAAAAATTATTTTCTTTGTGAAAATGCTGTTAAAAATGTTTCATTAGAAACTGCTGATAATGCATTACTAGCAATGAAAAATTGGAGAGGTAAAGAAAATTTAAAAAATATAAAAAATGACACTCTTATAATATGGGGTGATAAAGATACTTCATATAATTTTGATCAAGTAGATACACTAAATAAAAATATTAAAAATAGCCGTTTAGAAATATTTAAAGATTGCGCTCATAATGTTCACTTAGAACAGCCTGATCAATTTAATAATTTAGTAAAAGAATTTATCTCAAAATAATATTTTTATTTAGCTGATAAACCTTTTTATAAGCTCCAGTAAATTTTTTTGAAGAATGAAATTTTCCAGGAAAAATTATACATTTTATTTTAGCTCTCCTAGCTGAATTTAAACTTTCTTGAGTATCTTCAATGGCCACACAATCATTAGCTTTAAGCTTTAGTTTTTTAAGTGCTAATAAGTATATATCTGGGTTGGGTTTGAATTTTTTTACTAATTTTGCATTCCCTATAAAGTTAAAATCTCTTTTTTTAATTGAATTTCTTAAACAATATAAGATTGCATTTATATTGTTTGAAGATGTAGATGAAACGAATGCAATTTTTATATTTTCTTTTTTACATAAAGAAATTAAATTTTTAACACCTGGTCTTAATTTAATCTGATTTTTTTTAAGATAATTATTAAAGATTTTAGTTTTTAAATTTCTTAAATATACTGAGTTAACTTCAATCTTTTTCTTTTTAGCATATCTTGATATTCTATCTTTGCCACCAGATTTACTTAATAACCTTTGATACTCACGTTTGGTCCAATTCCAATCGAGCCCATATTGCTTGAATGCTTTATTGAATGACTTTCTTTGAATTTCTGAAGTTTCAACAATAGATCCAATAGAACCAAAAAGTAATGCTTTATAATATTTCAACCTTTTACAGCTCCAGCAGTCAAACCACTAATGACCTGTCTTTGGAAAAACATAACAAGCATAAATAAAGGTGCGGTAGCAGATACAACTGCAGAAACTGCCCACATTAAATTTCCTTCATGTTGATTTGTACCTAAATAACTTTGTATTTTTGGAACCATAGTATGATTTTCTTGATTAAGAAGTAATGCTGTTACTGTAAAATCATTATAAGCTAACATTAAACTAAATAATCCCGCTGTAATTACACCAGGCCACATCACAGGCATAATAATATGTCTAAAAGCTTGAAAATATGAACAACCATCTATTAAAGCACTTTCGTCAAGCTCTTTAGGAACTGTTTTAAAAAAGGAGTAGAGTAACCATAGTGTAAAAGGTTGATTTATAGCAACCAAAACAACAATTGTAGTTGGAAGAATTCCCCAAATCTGTAATTCAAAGAAAGGAAAAAGATATCCTGATACTAAAGTTATATGTGGCATAGCTCTAAAAATTAAAGCTGCCATTAAAATCCAAAAAGCATATTTTTCAGTTGATCTTGAAAGAGCATACGCTCCTAAAGTTCCTAAAAACAAAGAAATACTTACAACAAATACTGTAACTATAATTGTATTTTTTGATGCTTTCCAAAATTCACCTTCTGTCCAAGCTTGTGTATAAGCATTAGTTGTAAATTTTCCGCCTGTTTCAATTAAAGTATTAAATGCTGATATTGCATACCACCAATCAGATCTTGAAAAGAAATCAGCTCTTACTTTAAATGATCCCCAAAAAGTCCAAATAAAAGGAAAGCAAGCAATTAACAACCAAGTGATTATAAAAATAGTATTAAAAGTTTTTAAACGAGTTGATTTTGTATCTAGTCCATAATCCATAATTATCTCGCTGTTTTAAATTCTTTCCAAGTTCTAATTAATACTGGTGCCAGTAGAATAGCTATACCAATAATAGTCATCATTGAAGTAGCTGCTGCAGAACCAAACAATATCACTTCCTCATTAACTAAATTGTCATAGATTAACCAAGATAAAGATTGTGCACTTCCTTCAGCACTAAACCCTATAATGGGTTCAAATACTCTAAAGTTATCCATTAAAGAAATTAAAGCAACAAATGTAACTACAGGATAAATATGTGGTAAAACTATATGTTTAATTCTTTGAAATCTTGAGGCTCCATCTATAATTGCAGCTTCAATTGGTTCTTGAGGGACTGTTTGAAGTGCTGCGTAAAAAACTACAAAGGCAAAAGGGGAGTGATGCCAAATACCATAAATAATAATTGTTATCCAAGTTAATGTTTTTGATGATTTAAGTGATAAATATGGGTCATTCATCAAATTTTGAATATTTGCTCCAATTATACCTTGAGAGTCTATCATCCAAAATAATACCAATGATCCTACCAAAGGTGTAACAATCATCGGTAAAATTGTACCAAAGATTAAAGGTCCTCTAATTTTTCTAGCGACTGCATTTAAACTTAATGCAATAATAAATCCTAAGAGGAGTACATTTGGTGTAACAAACAAACAATAAGTTAAAGTAAATATCAGAGCTTTATAAAAAGGTAGATTAGTTACCTGGTCTACAAAAGCACCAAAACTTTCAGTTTCATTCCAAAATTTTTTTATTTCATCAACTGCTAAATGATTTCGATCAGTATAAGTGCCAAAACCATTAAATTTTCCAAGAGGCTTTGCTTCTCTAATTTTAGAGGTTTCTTCGTTATCAACGACAATTGAAACAGTACATCCAAAAGGGTCACATTTTTTAACTTCTTTTACTACTTGATCATGTTGTGCGTAAAAAGATTGAATGCCAGTAGATATAATTGGTAACCCAATAAACAGGATCATTGCTAAGCCTGTAGGTAAAAAAAACCAGAAAAAAGTTTTATTAGGCATTTAAATAATGATTAAGTGGGGAGTAAATCCCCACTTATAAGTTTTAGATTTTATAGAAAGCCTTGTTCTTTAGCTTTACTAATGTAAGCAGCCTCAACATCTTTCAATGCTTGTTCAGCTGACTCTTTACCTTGTAAAAACTCAACAATCTCACTTCCTAATGCACCATGCATTAAACCCATTTGCGGTAACATTGGATATGGTTTTGCTCCCATTTTTACAGCTTCGATAACACCAATAGATTTTGGTCCTGGTACAAAACCTTCTACTAACCAAACAGCTTGATCAGCAGCGTCAGCAACCATCTTTTTATTTGATGCTGCATGCGCTAAAGCTCTAAAAGTTGCTTCAGCATCTGCATCAGGTCTGTTTTTTGCAAGCGTGAAACCATCCCACCATAACGTAGCGGCTGGAATATTTCCTCCACCTACAGTAGCAGGTCCAGTTAATTTAGTTGCTTTTGTAATGTTAGGATCACCTTCATCATCTAGAAGAGTTCCTGATCTAGATGCCCATAAAGTCATTAATGCAACATTTCCAGATTCCCATTCTACTTTAATTGCTTCACTATCATGAGTTAAGTAATCAGGGTTACTCAATTCAGATAATTTTTTTAACATATTTAAAGTAGCAACACCTTTTGCATTATTTATATTAGGCTCTGCACTTCCAGATTTAAAGAATTCACCACCATGACCTATAAACATGTTTACAAATTCTTCTGCTAAGTTCCATCCAGCTTTGTAAGCAGCTGCATAAGGATATTGCATTTTACCTGAAGCTCTAATTTTTTCAGATGCTGCAACTACTTCCTCGTAAGTTTTTGGTACAGCTATACCCATATCTTTCAATACATCTTCTCTATAATATAAGTGTTGAGTGTTAGCCATAAATGCTACAGCCATTACTTTTCCATCAATTGTAATTAATTGAGAATCTTGAATTCCTTTTCCATATTTTTTAACAAGATCATCTAATGGTCTTATCAAATCTTGGTTCATCAAAGGAACAATTGAACTATTTGCTGCAATTCTTGCTGAAAACTCAGATGGATTTGCAGTTAAAGCTGGCACTGCGATTTTATTATGCTCAGATGAGTGAGTCACTTTAAAATCAGCACTTCCTTTACATTGCTTAGAAGTTTCAACGAAAGTTCTTAATGCAGGAAAATCATTTGCCAAAATATTTATTGAACCACTTTTAATGTTACAATCTGCAAATGCAGAAGTTCCAAAAAGCAGAAACAATAAAGTAACTAGTATTTTTCTCATATGTTTTCTCTCTATTATTTGTTGTTAAATTATAATTTAAGTTAGAAAACTATATCTACTCCTGATATAGAATAAAAGTGATAATTAAATCACTTTTGACGCAAGTTCCGCACCTCTTACGAGAGCCTCAAGTTTTTTATAAACTATATTTTCGTCTACATTGCCAAAGCCAGCAAAGGTGCTAAACCCACAGTCAGTTCCAGCTAATAATTGTTCCGCATCAATAACTTTAGAAAAAGTTAAAATTCTATTCTTTACAACTTCGGGATGTTCAACAAAATTTGTTGTAGAATCTATTACGCCTGGGGCAATTATTTTGTCTCTTGGAATTTTTAAATTTTCAAAAATTTGCCACTCATGAGAATGTCTTGGATTAGATGACTCAATTAGATAAGTCTGCACATTAGCTTTCAATGCAATTGGCATTATCTTTTCTAACGGAATATCATGTAGATGAGGTCCCTCATAATTTCCCCAACAGATATGCAATCTTATATTAGAACTGTCGATATTATTGATAGCATTGTTAAGACATTCTATTTGTTTTTCAGCTCTAACTAGAAATTCAGATTCTGATAAATCTTTAAAAGTCATATGTCTAGCAAGAGCCAAATCTGGACAATCTAACTGAAGTTTTAATCCATTTGAGGTAATTTCCTCATACTCATCTTTCATAAGATTAGATAAATTTTCTAAATATTCGTCATCATTTTTATAATATTTATTTGGCAAGAAAGCAGAAATAACTCCAGGAGAGGCAGCGTTCATGAAACCATCTTTATGATTATTATTTTCTAGTGCTTGCTTAAAATTATTAATATCTTTTGTTAGGGAAGTTTTATCTTTTATTTTTAATTCACTTGTACAACATGGTCTTGTGTAAGTAGGTGTCCCACCTGTTCTTGCAATTCTTTCTTTGAAAGAAGGAAAGTCATCTAAATCTTTTGGTGCTTTTCTCTCACTCTCTCCAGAAAATCCATCAATTCTATCCTTAACATAAGTAGCATAACTAATTTTAGACATTTCACCATCACTGATATAATCAATTCCAACCTCAATTTGTTTTTTAACAATGTTGTTAACATCTTTTTGGACGACTTTATCAAATTGATTAAAATCTATTTTTTCTTTTTGATCTTTTTTAAACAAGAGTTCGGATAATTCATTTGATCTGGGTAAACTTCCCACATGTGTTGTTTTAATTTTACTCATATTTTATTTCATTAAAATTTGTTTCCAAATTGCAACCTCATCAAACAAAACCCATTCTCTTATAACATTTCCATCAATTATTTCTGCATGGTTTATACCCATTATAAAAATATTTTTATTTGACTTTTCTCCAAAATCTAAAGTGTCTTTAGAATGAATACCTTCTAAAAACCATCTTATTGATGCTTTGGGATTTTTATCTGGCTCTTCTAAATAACCAACATGTTCAATTGAAAACTTTATATCGCTAAAAGTATTCTTTAAATTATTCCAAAATTTGACAATATCCTCTCTTCCATGTCCAATTTTATTTCCAGGCCAATAGATAGTTGCAGCTCTTGCATAATCAGAGAAATCATACTTATTTTTAAAGATATTTTTTAATATTTTTGAGTAATTTCCTCCAACAGATTCATTTGGCACAACGCCTTGTTTGTAATCTGATTTCATCTCAGAGCTTGAATTGAATAATTGTTGTGCTTTGTCAGCACCACCTTCTTTATCAATAATCATTTGTGCAAATTCTTTTGGTGTAAATCCTATTTGTCTTACCATTGCACCTTGATCACGGACAATCCATTCATCATAGACTTGATTATTTTTGCACGCACAATCAGCAATGACTCTATAATAAATATCTTTCTTAGTTGGTTTACCATATGAACCATCTCCAAGATGTGTTCCTTTGCTTAAAATTCTGTGAGAAGAGTGATATCCTAAATCATCATTTCCATTCCAGATCACATCTTCACCAAGTAACTGTCTGTTAGGAAATTCTTTTAATGTTGCATAAGTTGCATCAATTACAGGTTTATTTCCATAAGTAACTCCAAAAGGTGATCTAACAGGAATATTATCGGTGTAAAATTGAGCAATAGACTCAACATCTTTGTTTTCCCAAATTTGTTTAGTTATTTTGAGAATATAATCAGGAAAGTTTTTATATTTTTGATCAAATCCTTTCATTAGATTTGTGTTACACAATTTAAGTAACAATCCTTTTTTTCATTTATCTTTATATTAACATTAGAATTAATTGGGATAGAAATTGTATCTTTGGGATTTAAAATACATTGAAAGTCATCAATCATAATTTCCCACTTACCAGTTCTTGAAAATAATATTGTAGGTTTTTCAAACTTTAAATTATTTATTTGTCCATTATTAGATTTTAAAATTGAAAGGTTAAATCCAGTATCTTGATTTATTAATGGAGCGTATTCTTTATTTTCAAATTTTTTTCCAAGAATTTGAATTAAATTAATATTATCGTTTATCTTAGTAACTTGTTTTGTATTTTCATTATATTTACATATAAATTTTTCTAGCTGATTCAGTTTATAGTTATCAAATTTTTTTATTTCTTCTTTAGAAATTGGTTTTAGAATACTTTTTCCTTTCGGAATTTCATTTAAAGATAAATCAATTAATGAATTATCATTTAAAAGTGCCATACCTGTTTTCTTTGCTTTTTCTAAGACACTTGGAACCCAAGTTATTATTCCCGGATCATCTCCACCTAAAACGACAAAAATTAAACCTTCTTCATCACCTGCATTTTCAAATGCCCTAAACATATTAGTAGGCATAGAGATAATATCTCCTGCACCTAATATCGTTTCATCCTTACCTTCTGCTCCCCAATAAAATTTCCATTTGCCGGAATAAATAATGAAAACTTCTGCAGTTGTATGGCTATGTAAACCGGATCCATTTTTAGGCATAGCAGACACAGCACCTAGATTAAAACTATGTGGCATTGCTATTTTAACAAATTGTTTACTATCCTCTGCGACACCTGGGCCTACAATAGAATAATTTTTTCTTTCTTTATGACCTTCAAGTTTGCCTTCAACAAATGGCAAAGTACTTGGAACAAGATCTTCAAATTTAGCTAATCGATTATTCATATTTTTTTAAACTATATTTTGTGATAGTAAAATTATCTAACAAAAAATATATGCAAATTGAACAATTTGATACAGGTCTTAAGGGTCAAGATAAAGTGGAAAAAAAAGTCATCTCACCCGAAGAAAATTATAATTACAAACAAGTTGTCAGAAAATATTTAAATTCAATAGTAAATGGTGGCATCTCTAAACTTGATCAAAATCTTAAAAATGCGTTCTCTCAGAATATTAATGTTAATTGTTTTTACCCATTAAATGAATTTTCAGGAGTTGATAATTTTAAAGAAAAATTTTGGAAACCTCTTTTTAACTCATTTCCTGATCTTGAAAGAAGAGAGCAAATAGTAATTAGTGGCGCTTTTAGAGATAAAATTCAAGTAGGTTCAATTTCTTCATTATCAGGCGTATTTAAAAATCCATGGTTAGGCATTCAACCTAATAACAAAATGGTAAATCTAAAGTGTTGTGAAATTCATCAGCTTAAAGATGATAAAATTGTTGAGAGTTATATTTTAATCGATTTAATAGACCTATTAATACAAACTGGATCAAATCCAATTAATCTTTCAAGAGGATCTGAAGGAAATTGGTTAAATCCAATTAACACAGATGGTGTAAATTTTTTTGAAAAAGATATGGAAATTTCTAAAGCAAGTTTAGAGCAATCACTTATCATGCAGAGAAGTTTAAATATAAAACCTGAATTAGAGGTTTCTTCTGATAAAAATCTTAAGGAAAGATTAATAAACCATCCACAAAAAGATTTTTGGCATGAAAAAATGATTTGGTATGGACCAAGTGGTATTGGAACTGCCAGATCTTTAGAGGGATTTGTAGATAATCATCAGTTACCTTTTAGAAAAACTTTTAAAGAAAGAAATTATTGGAAACTTGGTCATTATTGCGAGTTAGGTGATGGAAAATTTTCTTTAACAGCAGGATGGAATAGTATTCAGGCCATATATGGAACTGAGGATTGGCTGGGTTATAAATCTGAAAACCAAAATGTTACTATGAGAGTTATGGATTTTTATCATCATGACGAAGGAAAAATTCGTGAAAATTGGGTTCCAATTGATATAATCCATATATTAAAACAAATTGGAGTTGATGTTTTAGAAAGTATAAAAAAATAAAATGGCTAACATAAAATTTACTGGAGTACATAAATCATTTGGATCTAATAAAATAATCACAGATTTTAATCTTTTAGGTAAAGAGGATGAGTTTCTTGTATTAGTTGGACCATCTGGATGTGGAAAATCAACTCTTCTAAGAATGATTGCTGGATTAGAAAAAATAGATGAAGGTGAAATTTTTATTAATGATCAAAAAATTAATGAACTTCATCCTTCTAAACGTCAAACTGCAATGGTTTTTCAATCTTACGCTCTTTATCCTCATATGAATGTTTATGAAAATATGTCTTTTGGTTTAAAAATTGAAAAAAGGCCAAAGGAAGAAATCAACACTAAAGTTATGCAGGCTGCAAAAATTTTAAAAATTGAAGAGTTATTAGAGCGAAAACCAAAACAATTATCTGGAGGTCAAAGACAAAGAGTGGCGATAGGAAGAGCTATTACAAGAAATCCAAAGATATTTTTATTTGATGAACCTTTATCCAATCTTGATGCAGCATTAAGAGCTGAAATGAGGGTTGAAATATCTAAATTACATAATCAAATTAAAACAAATATGATTTATGTGACTCATGACCAAGTTGAAGCTATGACTTTAGCAGACCGAATAGTTATTCTAAATCAGGGAAATATTGAACAGGTTGGTACTCCTGAGGAAATTTATAATGATCCAGCAAATATTTTTGTTGCACAATTTATAGGCACACCCAAAATGAATATCTTAGATGTCAATGAGGAAAATGTTGTTTCAGAAAATACAATTAAATTGTTAGGTAATGATATTCAATTTGATAATTTAAAATTAAAAAAATCAAAACATTTTGTGGGTATTAGGCCCGAACATTTAAAAGCAAATCAGAATACAAAATTTACTTTTAATCCTGAAATAGAATTAATTGAAAATCTTGGTAATGAAAAAATTGTATATATGAAAAAAGATGAACATCAATTAAGTGCAAAAATCCCAAGCAATGTTGAAATAGGAAATTCTATAGGTTTTGATCTAAATGACATTTTTATTTTTGATGAAAATGGAAAAAGATTAAAATCATAACACAACCTATAATTGACAAAATTCAATATTCCCCCGTTTTTTGAATAATCTGCATGTATCAATCACATATCTGATATGTGACCCTCGTGTCTTTGCTAAATAGAATCATTTTAATATAGTTTGGGCATAAATAGGAGGAGAAATGAAAAATATAATAAAAATGTTTTGCGTGATTTCGTTTTTTATTTCGAATGTTGTTTACGCAGACATAAAGTTTTGGACTACAGAAGTTCAGCCTGCCCGAATGGCTAAACAAGAGGAAATGGCAAAAGCTTTTGAAGCTAAAACAGGTATTAAGGTAGATGTAATCCCAGTAGAAGAAAAAGAATTGGGAACTAGAGCCACAGCTGCTGCAGCAGCAGGAGACTTACCAGACGTTATATATCACACTTTACAATATGTATTACCATGGGCTGAAGCAGGAATTTTAGATGTAGATGCTAATGACGATGTTGTAAAAGAACTTGGTAAAAATACATTTGCGCCAGGTGCACTTAACATGGCAAAAAAAGGTTCAAAAATTGCAGCTGTTCCCGTAGATGGATGGACACAAATGGTTGTTTATAGAAAAGACCTTTTTGAAAATGCAGATTTAGCACCACCAACAAGCTATGCAAACATCGTAGCTGCTGTTGAGAAGCTATCAAAACAAAACGGAATGTTTGGTTTTGTTGCTGCAACTAAAACTGATGAAAATTTTATGAGTCAGGTTTTAGAGCACGTTCTTTTAGCAAATGGAGTTAATATTGTTAAAAAAGGTGGAATCAAAAAACAAGGTAAGAAATTAAAAGAAGCATTAGAGTTTTATAAAGTAATTGCAAAAGCAAGTCCTCCAGGAGAATTGTATTGGAAACAATCTAGAGCACTTTACTTTGCAGGAAAAACTCCAATGATTATTTGGTCTCCATTCATCATGGATGAGCTTGCAGGTTTAAGAGACTCGGCTCCACCAACAATTAACAGTGATCCAACATCACCTGAGCTAGCTTCTAAAACCGGTTTCATTACTAATTTTAGTGGACCAAGTAATAAGAAAGGTGCTGCATGGGCAGATGTTAGATATTTTGGTATAACAGCTGATGCTGATACAGATGAAGCTAAACAATTCATCATGTACTCAATGGATGAAGGTTACACAAGCACATTATCGATAGCTCCAGAAGGTAAATTTCCTGTAAGAAGAGGAAACTCAAGTGACCCTGAGGCTTTCACGAAAGCTTGGAGTAAACTACCTGTTGGAGTTGATAGAAAAGCACCTTTGTCTGATCTATATGACCCAGATGTTATTAATAACATTGTAGCTGGTTTGGATACTGCGAATAGATGGGGTGTTAAAGAAGGCGAACTATCAAGAGCGTCAAAAGTCATAAATTCTCAATTTATAAATAGAATTACTAGACTTTATATTGATGATCAAATTGATGTCGATGAAGCTGTTGATATGATTAACAAATCATTAGCTAAATTCAATTAATTTAAATTTTTTAAAAAAGCGGATAATATAAATTATCCGCTTTTTTTATGAACGATACTTTAGCAAATACAGAAAAAAAAACTGCATACATACTAACACTACCTGCAGTTCTTTTAGTTTTTTCAATAATTTTATTTCCGATTTTTGCAAATATTTGGATTAGTTTTAAAGAAGTTGAGCTAAAAGATATTCGAATTCCAGAACCAAGAGCAAAAAAAATTGTAAAATCTATTTCTGATGAACCTACTAAAATAAAAATATTATATAAGTTAAGAAATAGTTCATTAATTCAAGAAATTAGAGATGTTTCGTTTCAAGATAATTTTCCAAAAAATTTTGAAATTAAAAATTTAGATCCAAGATGCTCTTTTAAAAAGTATAACTTAAAATGTGAATTTGGAAATTGGCCAGCTAAATATAGGGAAAATTTCCAAGTAATATTTGCAACAAATGATGGATCAAAAATAGACAAAAAAAATCTTAAATCAATTAAACCAAAATTGGATGGGAAATCTGATAATATATTACTTAATACTAACTTTACTCTTAAAAACTTTAAAAAAGTTTTATTTGAAAATGAATTTATAGATTTACTACTAACAACATTTTATTACACATTCTTTGGAACAGTTGGCTCAATAGTATTTGGGATTTTAACAGCTCAAATGGTAAATCAAAAATTTTATGGAAGAACATTTATGAGAAGTGTTCTGCTTTTTCCTTATGTTGCTCCTGTTGTAGCTTTAGCTTATACCTGGGAACTTTTACTAGACCCAAATAGCGGTACCTTAAATAGCTTATTACTAAATTATCAAATTATTGAAACTCCAATAAACCTTCTTGGACAAAAATATATTGAAATAAGTATTTTGGGCTTTGATTTTAAATTAAGGTTAGCACTTACAACAGTTATAATGTTTGAAATTTGGAGGTATTTTCCTTTAGCCTTTTTATTTATTCTTGCGAGACTTCAAGCTATTCCAAAAGAATTATATGAGGCAGCTGATGTTGATGGAGCTAGTCCCTTTCAAAAATTTTTTAATATTACACTTCCTCAAATTACTGCAGTAATTTCAATTTTATTTATGATTAGATTTATATGGAATTTTAATAAATTTGAGGATGTCTTTTTATTAACTGGAGGTGCATCAGGAACAAGAACTTTACCAATAAATGTTTATCAACAAGGTTTTGCAATATCAGACATTGGAATGGGCTCCGCTGTTTCAATAGTAATCGTTGTACTGCTTTTAATGTTTATGTTTTTTTATTTTAAACTTTTAGGAAAAAGAGTAGATGAGAATTAAAAATACAATACTATTTTCGTTGATATCTACTTTTTTCTTAATTTTTTTAATTTCGATTTGGAAGATATTAGCAACATTGCAAGGTTTAAGTATTAATAGCTTTAATATAGAAATAATTTTTATATTTGGTCTTTTAATATCATTAGCTCACTTGGGAATAGGTGATAGAATTAAATCATTTTATAAATCAATCATTTTTTCTCTAATATTCGTTTTTTGTGATGGTTACTTAATACAAAAATTACCAATTTGGTATAATGTGGGCGTATTTTTAATATTATATTTTTTTACCAATAAAATTAGCAAATATACTTTTATAGGTTTAAAAGAAGAGCACTCTACTCAAGTAATTTTATTTGATTTTTTAACTTTATTTGGAATTTTATTTTTTTCATTTGTAATACTTTTTCCATTTTACATGATGTTAGTAACAAGTTTTAAAACACAAATAGCATTGTTAGTGAATCCTTTAGATTTTAGTATAAATTTTGGCCAGGATATAAAAGATTTATTTAAATCTTATTTTGTAATTTTTAAATCTTATAAATTTGGAAAATATATTGTGATTAGTACAATTGTTTCTATCGGTACTGTTATTATCACTCTTCTTTTTGCAATACCTGCTGCTTATGCAGTTGCAAGATTAAATTTTTTTGGAAAAACATTTTTATCTACATCTATACTTATAATTTATATGTTTCCTGCAATCGTTCTTGTTATTCCATTGTATACAATATTTAGTCAATTAGGTTTACGTAATTCAATTGAAGGTTTATTAATAGTGTATACAGCAACAACACTCCCAGTAGCTATTTATATGTTACAAGGATACTTCAAAAGCATACCAAAAGAATTAGAGGAAGCTGCAATATTAGATAAATTAAGTTGGTTTGGAATTATTACAAAAATTATAATTCCGCTAAGTATTCCAGCTATTTCATCTGTTGCTTTGTATGTTTTTATGATTGCTTGGAATGAATTTTTATTTTCTTTAATGTTTTTGGACAATCCAAATTCATTTACATTATCGAGAGCTATTCAATACTTAAGTGGAGATGCTGAAACGCCAAGACAATATTTAATGGCAGGGTCAGTTGTTGTTACATTACCAGTATTATTTATATTTGTTTATTTTGAAAAATATCTAGTGAGCGGTTTGACAGCAGGAAGCGTTAAAGGATAATGAATAGGTTTATTAAAAATGCTCAAAAAATTTTAATTGGAAATAGAAAAAGAGGATATACCTTACCGACAAATAATAAATTATATCCTGCTCAATGGAACTGGGATTCAGCATTTATTGCATTAGGATATTCTTATTTTAATTTAAATTTTGCATTAAAAGAAATTAAAACTCTTTTAGATGGACAATGGAAAGATGGAATGATTCCGCACATTCTATTTCATGACACAAATACTAATTACTATCCTAATCATACTGCTTGGAATTGTGGAAATAAAATTCACTCCTCAGGAATAACTCAACCCCCAGTACTCGCAAGCATTTTAAAACAAATCATAGATAAAAATAAAATTACTAAAAAACAAAAAAAAGAAATTAAAAAATTTATAATTAAAATTAAAAAATCTCATGAATGGTTTATTAAATATAGAGATCCCAAAAAAACTGGTTTGATATCCATACTTCATCCGTGGGAAAGCGGTTATGACAATTCTTCACTTTGGGATGGACCAATGAGTAAAGTTGAAATTGAAAAAAATATACAATACAAAAGAGCTGATAATAAAGTCATTAATCCAGAACATAGACCTTTAAATATTGACTATGATAGGTATGTGACGATTAAAAATGATCTTAGAAAAAAGAAGTATAATCCAAAAAAAATATTCAATACCGCATTGTTCAATGTCGTTGATATTGGATTTAACTCTATATTTCTTAAAGCAAATAAAGATTTAATCATACTTTTAAAAGAATTTAATCTAGATAGCTCAAAAATTATTAATTATGTGAAACTTACTGAGAGAAACATTTTAAGATTTTTTGATAAAAAAAAGGGTGCTTTTTTTTCATTTGATATAAGAAATAAAAAAAAAATATCAGTTCCTTCAATAACAAATTACCTAGTATTGTTTGCTGATATTAATAATCATAAAATAAATAATGTTTTAATTAAAAATTTAAAAAAACATAACTTAAAAGAAAAATACTTCTTTTCTTCAATAAAACCTAATCACAAAAGCTTTGAGGAAAAACGATATTGGAGAGGTCCTGTTTGGGTTAATTGTAATTGGTTTATTTTTAAGGGCCTCATTAATAAGGATGAAAAATACTCAAAAAAAATTAAACTAAGCACTATTAGATTGGTGGAAAAAAAAGGATTTCATGAATATTACAGTTGTAAGAATGGTAAACCAATGGGTGCAAATAATTTTTCTTGGTCCGCAGCTTTGTATTTAGATTTAAAATTAACTAATTAATTACTAATTAGAAAATCCATATTTTCTTAATCTCACGTCACCTGTTCTCGCATGTGCTTCCATTCCTTCGTATCTAGAAATTCTTGCACAAGCAGCACCAACTTCTTTTGTTGCAGCCTTACTCATTCTTTGGAAACTTAATGTTTTAATAAATTTTCCAACAAATAAACCACCCGTGTATCTACCAGCACCTTTTGTTGGTAAAATGTGATTTGTACCTGAGCATTTATCTCCATAAGCAACAGTTGTTTCTTCACCAATGAATAAAGATCCATAATTTTTTAATCTGTCGTGGTACCATTGTAAATTTTTAGTCTGGACTTCTAAATGTTCTGGAGCGTATTCATCACTAACTTTAGCGATCTCTTCATCAGTATCACAAAGAATTACTTCACCATAATCTCTCCACGCAGCACCTGAATTTTCTCTTGGAAGATCTGGTAAATCTGCAATTAATTCTGGAACTCTTTCCATTACATAATCTGCAACTTTTTTACTTTTAGTAAACAACCAAGCTGGAGAATTGTAACCGTGTTCTGCTTGTCCAACTAAATCATATGCTACCATTTCAGGATCAGCTGTCTCGTCTGCAATAACTGCAATTTCTGTTGGACCAGCAAATAAGTCTATACCAACTTTTCCAAATAAAATTCTTTTTGCTTCTGCAACAAATTGGTTACCAGGACCAACCAAAATATCCGCAGGTGCATTTCCAAATAAACCATTAGTCATTGCTGCAATAGCTTGCACACCACCTAAATTCATTATCACGTCAGCACCACATAAGTCAGCTGTATAAACAATAGACGGATGCACTCCAACACCAGGTTTAGGTGAACTACAAACTAAAATATTTTTAACCCCTGCAACTTTTGCTGTTGTAACACTCATTACGGCTGAGGCTATATGAGCATACCTTCCTGCTGGTACGTAACAACCAGCTGTATTTACTGGAATAAGTTTTTGTCCTGCAAATAAACCATCAGATAATTCAACCTCAAAGTCTTGGCCATAATTTTTTAATTGTGCCTCAGCAAACTTTCTTACTCTTTCATGAGAGAATTGAATATCATCTTTAGTTTTTTGATCTAAATTTTTTTTTATTTCTTCAATTTTTTCTTTTGAAACAATTACATCACCCTCATATTTATCAAATTTTTTTGAAAGCTCCTTACACCCTTCTTCTTTACTAGTCTCAATATCTTTTAGAATATTTTCAACTATTTCTCTTGTTTTTGTGTCGTCTGTTGATGATGTTTTTGGTGATTTTTTTAAATATGTAATTGCCATTTCTCTCCTTTAAAATTTCAATTTATTTAAATGAATTTTGTTTGAAATTCAATGAATCATTTAGTCCAATGCAACTACTGCAGCTGCAATAGAAGCTAAACGCGCTTGAGCTTCATCAGATCTACTTGTTATAACGACTGGAACTTTTCCACCAACCACAACTCCTGCGGCACATGCTCCATTAAAATAAATCAACATTTTTACTAAAGCATTCCCAGTTTCTACACTAGGCACTAATAAAACATCTGCTTCTCCAGCAACTAAATTTTTAATTCCTTTAATTGCAGCAGATTTTTTTGAAATACTATTATCAAATGCTAAAGGACCAAAAACATCAGCACTTAAATTTTCTTCTTTGGCTAATTTTGTTATTTCTGCAGCCTCAATTGAACTTGGTACACTTTCTAAAACTTCTTCGGTTGCAGATAATACGGATACTTTTGGCTTTTCTATTCCTATTCTTTTAGAAAAATTAACTACATTTTTAAGAATATGCATTTTTGTTTTAACATTTGGTAAAACATTTAATGCTCCATCAGTAATAATTAATGGCTTATCATCTTTACCAATAGTCATATGCCAGATGTGACTTAATCTTGTTTTTCCTAACAAATTGTATTCACGTTTAAGCACTTCTTTCATAAGCACATCAGTATGAATATGACCTTTAACTATTATTTGTACCTTACCTTCACTTGCTAGTTTAGCTGCAATTTTTGCAGTGTCATTTTCTACAGGTTCATGGATAAGCTCATATTTAGAAATGTCCCATTTGATATCCTCTGCACATTTTTGAATTTCTACTTCATGACCAATAAATATTGGCTCAATTAAACTTTCATTAACTGCGTCTTGAACTGATAGCATAGGTAAAGGTTTGCCGGCATTTACAACTGCAACTTTTACTCCTTTTTTTTTATGAGCCAAATCTAATAAGTTATTTGGACAAATTATTTCTTTATTTGAAAGCATAACTAAAGGTTTTCCATAAGTTCACTTATTATTTTTTTTGTATTATATTTTTGTTTCCAATTTGGATAGTGTTTTTTAAATTTATCATTATTAGTAATATACCAGATATGATCACCAACTCTGTTTTCTTTTATAAATTTTTTTTTTATATCTATTTTTCCTAGAGCCTCAACTTCATTTAAAGCCTCTAATATTGAGCAACTTGAAAATCTACCTCCACCAATATTATAAACTTCACCTTTTTTTGGTTTTTTATAAAATTCCCAGAAACAATTAACTAGGTCAGAACTGTGAAGGTTGTCTCGAACTTGTTTGCCTTTATAACCAATGATTGAATATTTCTTTTTTGAGGTAGTTAATTTAACTAAGTAAGATAAAAAACCATGTAATCTAGCGCCACTATGATTTGGACCAGTAATGCAACCGCCTCTAAAACTAACAGTTTTAAGACCTATATTTTTCCCGTATTCTTGTACAATTAAATCAGCATAAGTTTTGGAAACTCCAAAAAAACTATGTGTACAATTATCTATTGAAAAAGTTTCATCTATACCTTTGTAATAACGATCATTGTATTTAAGCTCATATCGATTTTTTTTTTCTATTATTTTAAGCTTATTTGGGTTGTCGCCATAAACTTTGTTAGTAGACATAAATATAAATGGAACATTAGGACAATAAATCTTTGTTAATTCTAAAAGGTTTAATGTACCTGTTGCATTTACATTAAAATCTAGAATTGGAAAATTTTTTCCATAGTCATGTGAGGGTTGAGCAGCACAATGAATGATTATTGAAATATGTTTTTTATATTTTTTAAATATTTTTTCTAAACTTTGATAACTTCTAATATCTACATTGTAATGAGAATATTGTTTTATTTCTTTTTTAATTTTTTTTTTAATCCAGCTTGTAGAACCATCTTTTCCAAAAAAAAACTCTCTTAAATTGTTATCAATACCAATTATATCAAATCCTTTTTTTGAAAAAAAATTTACAGACTCTGATCCTACCAAACCATTTGAACCTGTAATTAAAGCTATAGACATTAAATTTTTGTTAATATTTGATATTATTTATATTATCTTTTTCAATATCTATAGTTTTTTCTTTTTTTTAGCGAATTTATTGATTAAGATTTATTTTAGAGGGGGGAAAGTCGTTGGAGATTGTAACTAAGATAGCGCCAATCATATTGGCCTTGATAATGTTAGGCTTAGGCCTAGGATTAAAACTAGAAGATTTTGGAAGAGTATTCAAAGCGCCAAAAGATTTTATTGTTGGTTTTATTTCTCAATTAATAATTCTTCCAATAGTAGCATATATATTAATTTTAATTTTAAAAACACCGCCTGAAATAGCAATAGGGGTTATGATCATAGCTGCAGCACCGGGAGGTGTAACATCTAATGTAATGACAAAATTTGCTGATGGCGATGTTGCATTATCAATATCTTTAACAGCTGTTATTAGTTTATTAAGTATAATTACAGTTCCTTTAATAATCTTTACTTCTGCAGACATGTTAGGGATAACAGAAGTTTCTCGAAACATTTCAATGACAGGAATAGCTTTAAAAATGTTTTTAGTTGTAACAGTACCTGTGATTTTAGGAATGATTATTAGAAAATTTGCTGATAATTTCATATCTTCTAAAGTTGAAATATTTAATAAACTTAACATAATTTTATTTGCTGTTTTTTTTGTAGCAGCTTTTTATTCAGAAAGAGAAAATTTTATTAGCTTTATAAAACAAGCAGGTTTAATTGCTTTAATCTTAAATATTTCAATGATGGTCATTGCCTATTACATCGCAAAAGCTTTTGCTTCAGGAGTTAAACAAATGAAATGTATTGCTTTAGAATGTGGATTGCAAAATGGTACTTTAGCGTTATTTGTCTCTACGCAAATATTTGGTACTGATATATTATATGCATTACCAACAGGTGCGTATGCACTAATCATGTATATAACAGGATTTATTTTTATATATTTTTTAAAAAAATCTAATTAAGGATTGATTATTCTTATTTGATTAAAGGTTTTATAGATAAAATTACTTAAGCTAAGCATATTTTGGTTTATCATTTTACTTGTTTTTTGAAAGGCACTATCTTTAGCATCGAATGTAATTAATTTTTTTTCATTTATGTGAAGATATTTTTTATCAATTAAATATTTTAGTTTTCTTACAACTGTTGGTCTTGGAATACCAGTTATATCAGAAATCGACATGGCATTAACACCTCTAACATCTGAACCCATAAGTGCTTTATGGTATGAACGCATATTTTTCTTTGGAGTAAATTCTTTATTCTTAACTGCATTAATAATGACCACCATTCCAATAGCTAAATATTCTAAATCTTTAATTTCATCCCTCCATCTCTTCATATAAATGAACCAGAATTTATTAAATTGGTACCAACAATAAGAGAAATTTTCTTTCATCGCAGATATTATTTCATCAACTGAATAAACTTCAGTTACAAGTTTTTCTTTTTTTAAAATTTTGTTAAATTCATGCAATATTGTTGCAATCTCTGTCAAAGTGTTAGTTGCTCTAGCTGAGTATAGTGTATTTCTGACAATAAATATTTTTTTACCAACTCTTTTAATTGTTCCATCATTTTCTAATTCTACAACTTTTCTTCTGATACTCTCTTTTGGTACTCCTAGATCTTTTGAAATGTCTGAAATATTAATTTTTTTAATCTCGATTGACTTATCCTTATAAAATGTGTCGTAATCAATTTTTACCCCATTTTGCCTGAAATATATAAGATCTTGATGTATCAAATATATAATTATTACGAACTTATCTATGTCTTTGTAATAATTGTAAGCTCTGACAAACCAGTTGCTTGTTAAGGTAAAAAAAGAGGGTGCTAGTGTGGCAAAATTATCTTGAATTATTTTATTGATTACGTTCTCATCTATGTGCGCGGATATACTAGGTAAAGTGTTCATGTTTTTATAAAAAACCCAATATGAACAAAAGTGAAATTAGTGTCAACCCATTTTGGACAACCCTAGTATGTAAAAATTAAACTAATAATGATTAAAATTAACATTATAAAACAAATATGAGTACAGAAAGCTTACATAGAACATCTGAGATTGTAGAGACCCCCTCTCAATATGTTGAAGCTCCGAAAAGGGTTAATGTGGATGTTCTAAAGCAAAGACTTCTAGAAGAAAAGAAGAAGGAAAAAGTTAAACGAACAATAATTTTATCATCTGTTATCGTTTCTTTGGGTGCTCTAACGATGTTAACTTATTAAGGTTTCCAAATCTTTCTTTATTATATCCGGTATAGAAATTTCTTTTTTTGAGTTATTTTTATACCGGTTAAATTTGTTTTGTCCTGGATACATTATTTCTTTAACTCCTTTAATCTTAGGAAGTTTTTTTATTGTTTTAATATTATCTTTAATACGTTGGTTATAATTTTTTTGAAATAAATTTGCTTTAAAAGTTATAAATAAATGTCCAATATTTTGTGGACCTGAAAAATCATCAAATGGATCTTTAACTCTTCCTGCATGATTTCCTCCGGTCAATACTCCACTTAATATATCTACCATCCAAGCAAGTCCTGAGCCTCTAAAACCTGCAATTGGTAATTGAACTCCTGCTAAAGCTTTTTTAGCATCTGTAGTTGGTTTACCAAATTTATCTAAAGCAACACCAGCTGGAATTGATTGATTGTTTCTCGCAGCAACTCTAATTTTTCCTCTATTAATCATGGAGATTGATGTATCTAAAATGAATGGAATTTTAGAACCAGTAGGGGATCCAAAACAAATTGGATTTGTTCCAAATAAAGTTTTTAACGCACCATGTGGAGCAACTGCTGGAGGAGCATTTGTATAGATCATTGTAATTAAATTTTTCTTTACTGCTTGTTCTGCGTAATAACCTGATAAACCATAGTGACCACTATTTTTAACTGCCACCATTCCTATTCCAGTTTTTTGCGCATGTTTAATTGCAGTTTTAATTCCTAAATCAGCTGCAACAAAACCAATACTATTATTTGCATCAATATGAGAAATAGATTGTGAAATTTTTCTAATTTTTATTTTTGGTTTTGGATTAATTAATTTTTTTGAAATTCT
>CACGLD010000007.1 GCA_902573755.1 uncultured Pelagibacteraceae bacterium | reverse complement strand
ATGATTGATTTCTTTACTATGAATTAAACAGTATTTTTTTTTAGAAGTTTTAATAAACTCTAAACTTTTCCAATGATCAGCAATAATACCATCAATTTTATTTTCTTTGACATATTCGTTAATTAGTTGTGCTTTTCTATATTTTCTAAGTAATTTAATACCTCCAACTCTTTCAATCGAAAAAGAGGCTTGTTCATCAAAATTTTTGTGATCTTCTATATGATCTGCAAAAACTTTTATCATGAAGTTTTTAGATAGTTCTCTTGAAAGACCCCACATTAGATTTTGCATACCACCAATTTCAGGTGGGAATGATCTAGTTACAATTAAATACATTAATCATACTTCCATTTAATACCACAGCCTGCGCTTGGTATTTGATCTTTAGGACCTTTTCCAGTTTCAGCTATTTGTCTCATAGCTGTAAGCAGATCACTTTCTCCATCTTTAACTGGAATAAACTTTTTAAGTTCTCTTAATCGTCCTCTATATTGAAGTTCTAGATTTTTATTATAGCCGAAGAAATCCGGAGTACATACAGCATCATATGCTTTAGCAATTTCTTGAGTTTCATCATGCAAGTAAGGAAAATTGAAATGATTTTCATTTGAAAACTTAATCATGTTATCAAACGAGTCTTCTGGATAATTAATAAAGTCATTTGAGCAGATGGCAACTGAGTTGATTCCAATTTTTTTTAATTCACTAGAATCTTCAACTAATTCTTTTGTAATAGCTTTTACATAAGGACAATGATTACAAATGAACATTATCAAAGTTCCATTTTCACCCTTGATATCATTTAAGGATAGAATTTTATTATCAGTAGATTTTAATTCAAATGGAATAGCTTTTTGACCAAAATCACATATTGGAGTTTGAATAGGCATAATGTAAAATATATAGATTATGTTTTATGATTTAAAAGATAAAAAACCAAAAAACTCAGGCGAAAATTGGGTAGCACCTAATGCTACAATAATAGGGGATGTTACTTTAGAAAAAAATACAAGTATTTGGTTTAATGCAGTTCTGAGAGGAGACATTGAAAATATTCATATTGGTGAAGGATCAAATGTTCAAGATGGAAGCGTGTTACATACAGATCCTGAATGTCCATTAAAGGTAGGAAAAAATGTTACCGTAGGGCATTTAGTTATGCTCCATGGGTGTACTATAGGTGACAATAGTCTTATTGGAATTGGAGCTGTCATTTTAAATAAAGCTAATATTGGAAAAAATTGTATTATCGGAGCTAAGGCTTTAATTACAGAAAATAAAGTCATACCTGACAATTCATTAGTTGTTGGTTCTCCAGGTAAGGTCATTAGAGAGGTTACAGAGGAAGAAAAACAAGCAGTCTTTGAAAATACAAAACACTATCAAGATAATTGGAAAAAATATTCTAAATCAATTTTTTAAAGGAGATAAATGCCAGCAGGTTACGTAATAGCTCAATTAAAAGTAACTAATCTTGAAAATTATAAAGTATACGTTGAAAAAGTTACACCGCTTGTTAAAAAATTTGGTGGTGAATTTTTGGTAAGAGCTGGTGAATTTCAAATTTTTGATGGAGAAACAAAATTTCCTAGAATTATTATTCTTAAATTCCCTACATATGAAAAAGCATTAGAATGGTATAATTCTGAAGAGTACAAACCAATAAAACAGATAAGATTAGATAATTCTGAGGGTACAAATATAATTATTAAAGGTATTTGAAAGAATAATTGGGTTACTTAAATAATAGATCGTTGACTGAATAAACTATCAATCCAATAATTATTAAAAGCAAAATCAAAAAAGATATTTGTCCACTTAACTTTGATTTAATTTTTGTTTTATCCTCTTTAAATTTTTTAAAATAAATACTTCCAAATCTCATTACAGCCAATCCTAACAATATAAGAAATGCTGTAAATATATATTCGGTAACCATCTATGGAACTAACCAGGTATCTTTTTTATTTTCTAAATTAAACTTTGCTCTTCGATGGCCTTTAGCTGCTAGATAAAGCCATTCTATAGATTTAATTTTGCACTGAATAACAGTAAAGTTTTTATAACCCTCTTCACTTTGTTCTTTGGTATAATCAAAATTATCTAATTCTGGTTTTAGACCGGACGTTGGTAGATCTGACTCTATTCCTGGACCATTATCAACCAAATAACATTTTCTACTAATATGTTGGGTTTTAGACCAAGATTCTTTTGTTACATTATTATTGTGATTAACCGTACATTCAACTTTCAATCTAACCTGTATTTTTTCATCTTTATCGTAAAATAACATTGCTGCATTTTTATTTGCTTTTAATTTTTCAATTTTATTTGACCTAATATCGCTATGATATTGTACTAAATTATTTGATTGATCAGTTTTTCTTAGAACAACAATTCTTCCATCAAAGTCTGATTGATCACCACAAATGAATACCGGTATTCTAAAAGGAGAACCTCTGTCTTTCACAGCATTATCCAGCATTGACCAAATTTTCTTTTTGATCTCTGCAAAGTCCTCGTAATAAGGAACTGTATCCGTCACAAATATTATTTTTTCTTTTTTAATCTAGCAATCAAACCTGAGCTATCCCAACGATTTCCACCCATTTCTTGAACCTCAGCATAATAACCATCAATAATTTCTGTTATAGGCACAGGTGAACCATTTTTTTTTGCTTCCTCGATTGCAATTTTTAGATCTTTTCTCATCCAATCAATAGCAAAACCATAATCAAACTTATCATCAGTCATAGTTCGGTATCTATTTTCCATTTGCCAAGATTGTGCTGCACCTTTAGATATTGTTTCCATAACTTTATCCATATCTAAACCTGCATTTATTCCAAAATTAATTGCTTCAGATAAACCTTGGACTGTTCCAGCAATACACATTTGGTTCATCATCTTTGTTAACTGACCACTTCCACAAGGACCAATTAATTTTACTTTTTTACTGTAACAATCAATCACAGGTTCAGCTTTTTTAAACACTTCTTCATCGCCACCAACCATTACTGTTAGTATTCCGCCCTCAGCACCAGCTTGTCCACCTGAAATAGGGGCATCTAAAAAACTAAACCCTTTATCATTTGCTTTTTTATTTAATTCTCTTGATACTTCTGCAGATACCGTTGAGTTATCAATAAAAATAGACCCAGCTTTTGCTGTGTTAAATAATCCATTTTCTCCAGTTGCTACTTCTCTTAAATCATCATCATTACCAACACATGTGAAAATAAAATCGGCACCATCTGCAGCCTCCGCAGGTGTATTGGCCATTTTACCTTTATATTCACCAATCCATTTTTCAGCTTTAGATTTAGTTCTGTTAAAAACAGTTACATTGTGTCCGGCTTTTGATATATATCCAGCCATTGGGTAGCCCATAACCCCAAGACCTATGAAAGCAACATTACAAGTCATAATTTTTTTCTATGTTTAAAAGTTTAAGTTTAAAAGTAATTGTATTTGGTTTTATTTTTACATTTTTTTCAAGTTTTGGACAGAGTTTTTTTCTTGGCCTATTTAATTCTAGTATTAGAGACGCCTTATCAATTACACATGGACAATTTGGCTCAATTTATGCATCGGCTACTTTATTAAGTAGTATTGTTTTAGTTTGGATTGGAAAAAAAATTGATGACGTAAACATATTAAAATTTGCATCTTATGTAATAATATTTTTATCAGCTTCCTGTTTTATATTTTCAAAAATTTCATCAGTTATTTTTTTATTTGTAGGAATTTTTTTAATGCGTTTAGCTGGACAAGGATTATCAAGTCACACAGCAACAACAACCATATCTCGTTTTTTTGAAAAAAATAGAGGAAGAGCTTTAAGTACAGGTTGGTTAGGTTTGTCATTAGCTGAATTTATAATGCCAGTTTTAATTGTTTTTTTATTAACTTTTATAGAATGGAGAGATATTTGGGTTTCAATATCTATTTTAGTTATACTTGTTTTACCTGTTGCAACTTTTATTTTAGTTAAAGATGTTAAGCTTGATACGAGAGAAGAATCTAAAATAGATGAGAATAATAAAGAAATTAAACAATGGAAAAGAATAGAAGTTTTAAAAGATTATAGATTTTACATTATGTGTATGACGATGTTAGCAATGCCATGGATTGCAACAGGATCTTTTGTTTATCAGTCTTTTATATCTTCTTCTAAAGAGTGGGGACCCTATGTGATTGCACAATCATTTATGGCTTACTCAATTTTATCAGTGATTACTCTTTTCATATCTGGTTTTTTAATTGATAAATTTTCAAGTAGAAAATTATTAATCTATATGAATATCCCACTTCTTTTTGGTACTATAGTTCTCTACTATTTTGATGCACCGATGTCTTCTTTTGTATTTTTTGGTTTAGTGGGGGTAACCAATGGTTTGGCAAACGTGCTTGGTTCCTCAACTTGGGCTGAGATTTATGGTGTTAAATATATTGGGTCCATAAAAGCCTTAACAACTGCATTGATGGTATTTTCAACAGCATTTGGTACGGCTCTTTTTGGCTTTCTGATTGATATTGGTTTTTCAATTGAAGACATAGCCGTTGTTTCAGGAACTTATATCTTTGGCTCAATTATTCTTCTTTATTTGGTTAAAAATAAGTTAAATCCTCATTATTTATAAAAATAGCCCTTGATTTTTAAAGACTCACTGTGTAGATACTCGGCATGGCTAGAGTTACCGTAGAAGACTGTATAGATAAAGTAGAGAGTCCTTATGAATTAGTACTTGTTGCTAAAGAAAGAGCTACTCAATTAAATGCAGGAATAGAACCAACAATTGATAGAGATAACGATAAAAATACAGTTATTTCATTAAGAGAAATTGCAGAAGAAAAAATTAAAGTTTCAGATCTAACTGATAGCGCTGTTTACAAACTTAGAAAACATGTTGAACAAGTTGATGATAGTGTAGAGGATGATGAAGAAATAGGTGATGATTTTGAAAATCTATATAAAGGTGAAATTTCAAAAAGTGGTACCCCAATTTTACCATCTAAAAGAGCAAGAAAAACTCCAGAAAAAATTCAAGTAACAAAAGAAGATTTAGCTGAGCTATCTGAAACAGCTACAGCAGACGTTGATAATTCAGTAGGCGAAGAAACTATGAATGAGCAAGGAGAAGTTTCTTTAGATGAAGTATCAGAATCAGAAAATCAAGAAGCAGACGTATCTTCAGACGACACTGAAGCTTCAAACTCATAAAAAAATAATATAAAGTTATACCATGAATAGGAAAGTATCAGTTGCTCCTATGATGGATTGTACAGATCGTCATGAACGATTTTTTCTAAGATTAATATCCAAAAATACTCTTCTTTATACTGAGATGGTAGTAGATGAAGCTATAAATAGAGGAGATAAAAAAAAGTTATTAGAGTTTAATATTAATGAGAAACCTGTAGCACTTCAATTAGGAGGTTCTTCTCCAAAACTTTTAGCTGAAGCCACTAAAGTAGGCGAAGATTTTGGTTATGATGAAATTAATCTAAACTTAGGTTGTCCTAGTAAAAAAGTTGAAAAAAATAGATTTGGTGCTTGTTTAATGAAAGAGCCAAATTTAGTGGCAGATTGTTTAAGTAAAATGCAATCAGTTACAAAACTACCAGTAACTATAAAAACAAGAATTGGTTACGATGATGTAGAAGACTATGAAAATTTGCATAATTTTATTTCTATTCTAAAAGCAACTGGAGTTAAAATTTTCATCATTCATGCAAGAAAAGCAATGTTAGGTAAATTTACACCTAAGCAAAATTTAAATATTCCTCCTTTAAAATACGAATATGTTTATAAATTAAAAAAAGATTTTCCAAATGAAGAGATTATTATCAATGGGGGAATAACTTCAGTAGATGAAATAAAACCTCATTTAGAAAAAACAGATGGTGTAATGATAGGAAGAGCTGCGTATCACACCCCTTATTTATTAGCAGATATTGAAAGAGAAATATTTAATAATGAAGATGTACCAAGTAGACAAGATGTGATTGAACAGCTAATTCCTTATGTGAAAGAAGAATTAAAAAAAGGAACTAGGTTAAATCAAATCATGAGACATACTCTTGGCTTGTTTCATGGTCAGACTGGAGCAAGTTATTGGAAAAGGTATTTAAGCGAAAACATGTGTGTAAGAGATGCTGATGTAAAAAAGATTGATCACATCATGGATAAAATTAAATACAATAATGTAGATACTAGAGTAGGGCAGTCTGCTTAATTCAATATTAACAAACGAATACAGTTATATTATTCTATTAATGGCCTTAACGGCTATACCAGTTGGTTTTGTTGCAGGCTTATTTGGTATTGGTGGAGGGTTAATAACTGTTCCCTTTTTATATTTTATTTTTGGTTCTTTAGAAATTGATCCCCAATATGTTATGCACCTTGCTGTTGGAACTTCATTTGCAATTATAATACCAACATCTACAGTTTCAGTTTTAACACATCATAAATTTAAAGCGGTTGATTTTGATATTGTTAAGAATTACGGTCTATTTGTTGTACTAGGAGTTATTGTTGGTACAGCTTTTGCAGCTTCTTTAAAAACTAAATCCTTAGTTTTATTTTTTTCTATAATGATCTTATTTTTAGGAATTTACTTGCTTTTAATAAAAGAAAAGGAACAAAACATAATTGTTAAAATGAAATTACATCTTAAAGTTATTCTTGGTTTTCTTGTTGGGTTTATATCTGCTCCTATGGGTATAGGAGGAGCCGTAATGAATGTTCCTATCCTTAAGTTTTTTGGTTATTCAATAAATAAAGCCATTGGAAGTGCAGCAGCTATAGGTTTTTTAATTGCTCTTTTTGGAGCAATAGGTTTTTTAATTTCAGGAAATTATTTAAACTCAAGTCTTCCATTAAGTATTGGTTTTATAAACATCCCCGCTTTTTTAATTTTCATACCGATTACAACTTTTATGGCTAGGATAGGAGCTAAAACAGTTCATAGTATTGATAAGAATAAAATTAGTAAGTTTTTTGGAATTTTTCTTTTAGTGGTTTCGATTAAATTTTTTTACGAATACTTAAAATTATAATAAGCCAAAAAAAAGAGGTGACTTCAGTCTCCCTCCATCACCTCACAATTCAAATTAGTTGATTCTCGTAAGTTTCATTAACACTTAATAGTTGTAAATGTATTTTATTAACTAATTTAAATATTAACAATCTTAAGTTGTATTTAGATTACTGAAAAACTCAATTTAGCCATACATAATATTTAGGGTTTAAATACTAATTGATATTTTTAATTATGGTTTCAATAAAAGATATTAATAAAAAAATTAAAAAAAATTTATTTGATCCATTAGATAAATCAAAAAATAAACTTTCTTCATTTCTAGATAATATCAAAAAAAGTAAAGTTAAAAAAGATTTAGCATTACAAAAACAATTAGAAAAAGAAAAAAAAAGAGAATTAATTTTAGAAAAAAAATTAGCGAAAAAAGCTAAACAAGACGAATTAAAAGAGGAAAGAAAAAAACTTCTATTTCAAAAAAAATTAATCATTGAAAATGAAAAGCAAGAAAAAAAGAATGAAGAGAAAAGACAAAAAATAGAAGCTCAGAGAATTAAAATAGAGCAGAAAAAAATAAAAGACGAAGAAACAAGAAAACTTAGAGAAGAAGCAAGAAAGCTTAAAGAAGAAGACTTAAGGCTAAAAATGTTAGAGAGACAAAGAATTAGAGAGGAAAATATAAAAATTAAAGAGGAACAATTAAAAAATAAAGAAATTGAAACTCAAAAGAAAAGAGATGAAAAAGAAAAAGAAAGACAAGAAAAAATAAGATTAAAAGAAATTGAAAGGAAAAATAGACTTGAGGAAGAACAAAGATTAAGAGAGGCAGCTAGGAAGCTTAAATATGAGCAAGAAAAACTTAAAGAAATGGAAGAAAGATTAAGAGATCTAGAAACTGAAAGACAACAAGAAATTCAAAGACAAATTTTAAAAGAAGAGGCTGAGCAAAGAGCGAAAGAAGAGGAATTAAGAAATAAAGAAAAAGAACTTAAAGAAGCTGAACGTGAGAGAATAAATAAAGAAAATGAAAGACGTCAAAGAGAAAGAGAATTGAAAATAGAGGAGGAAAGACAAAAAAGAATTGAGGAAGAAAACGAGAGAATTAGATTAGCTGAAATTGCTCAAAAAGAGAGAGAAGATGAGGAAAATAGGCGAATGAAAGAATGGGAGAAAAAATTTGATGAAGAACAACGACTTAAAGAGGAGGAATTGGTTAGAAAGTTTTATAGCGACGAAACTCCTGAACAAGAAAATAATCAGGATGCCGATAATTTAGAAACTAAAATTGATAACGAAAACTTAGAAAATAAAAACGATGAAGATAATTTAAAGAATTAAATTTTCTGATCATATTCACCGACCTTACCTGTTTTTTGTAACAAATCGTCAATAAAATCAAAGATTTTTTTCTTTCTTTCATCTGATGTTGGACTTTCAGTAACAATAACTAAAGATGGTTTGTTTGAAGATGCTCTTATAAGTCCCCAAGAACCATCTTCAAATGAAAACCTAACTCCATTAACAGTTAAAATATCATTAATAATTTGGCCATCTATTTGAGTTTTGTTTTCTTGTAAATTTTTAATTTGTTTAACTAGTTCTTCTACAACAATATATTTTTCTTCATCTTTGCAAAAAGGTGCCATTGTTGGTGTCTGAAATGTGCTGGGTAACTCCCTCATAATTTCACTCATTTTTTTATTTTGATTATCTAATAAGTGGCATACTTGAATTGCTGAATTGATACCATCATCATATCCAAAACCTAATGGTTGATTAAAGAAAAAATGACCACTTTTTTCAAAGCCTGCTAATGCTTTTTCAGTGTTTACTTTCCTCTTAATGTGTGAATGACCTGTTTTCCAATAAATTGTTTCACAATTGTTTTCAATTAATATTGCATCTTTTGAATACAAACCTGTTGATTTTACATCTACAACAAATTTAGAATTTTTATGTTTACTTGATAGATTCCTAGCTATCAGAAGACCTATTTTATCTGAAAATATTTCATTACCCTTATCGTCAATAACTCCAACTCTATCTCCATCACCATCAAATCCAAAACCTATATCAGCATTGTTTTCTTTAACTGCTCTAGCTATTTCATGAAGCATTTCTAGATCTTCTGGATTTGGGTTGTATTTAGGAAAATTCCAATCTAGAACACAATCTAATTCAATTACTTCACAACCAATACCTCTTAAAATATCTGGAGCAAAAACACCCGCTGTTCCATTTCCACAAGCCACCACAGCTTTTATTTTTTTCTTAATTTTATTTTTACTAATTAGATCTTCTTTATAAATTTTATCAAAATCTTTTATTTGTTTCTCATTACCTTCACCTTTTGTAAATTTTTCATTTAAGGTAATTTCTTTTAATTCTTTCATTTCCTCTGGTGCATGAGTTAGTCCTTTTTTGATTCCCATTTTCACACCAGTCCAACCATTTTCATTATGACTTGCTGTAACCATAGCAACTGCATCTGCATCTAAATTAAATTGTGCAAAATAAACCATTGGAGATAATGACAAACCAATATCTTCTATATTACACCCAGTAGATAACAATCCTTTTTTAAGAGCTGTTTTTATTTCCTCACTATAAGAACGATAATCATGGCCAACTATGATTCTGGGATTATCTTTTTTGGTATGTATTTTTATCTGTGTTCCAAGTCCTTTTCCAAGATTCTCTATTCCGGATTGATTTATATCTTTTTCATACAACCATCGGGCGTCATATTCTCTAAAACCATAGGGATCTATTTTTATATTTTGGCTCATTAGTTATTTACTTACTGTTTATTATGTTAATTTCTTGAAAAATTTTTTATTTTTTTATTGATATTCATATTGTCGCGTTCTATAAATGTTCCATTGATTAAACGTTTATTTAGTATACTAAATATAAGCGCCTACAACATATAGTTGTTTTCGCCTAAATAACAAATTATATTAAAATTATGAATAAGATTCTCTCTCAAGCCCTCAAAAAAGCTGTCTCTGAATATAGCCCAGAAGTTAAAGAAGTTTCAAAAGGAAATAGACCAGATCTTTTTTCATTAAATAATGAAACAGAACTGTTTCAAAATGACAAAGGTATCATAATTAAAATTGATAGATCAAAAGATTCAAACTTAACTGATTTCGGAAAAGCAACTTTGAAAGATAGATATCTTGGTCCAAATGAATCTTATCAAGACTTATTTGCAAGAGTAGCTAGCACATACTCTGATGATAACTTACATGCACAAAGAATTTACAATTATATTAGTAACCTTTGGTTTATGCCTGCTACTCCAGTTTTATCAAATGGTGGAACTAAAAGAGGTTTGCCAATTTCATGTTTTTTAAATGAAGCTTCAGACAGCCTGGGTGGAATTTTAGATCTTTGGAGTGAGAACGTTTGGCTTGCAGCTAAAGGTGGTGGTATCGGAAGTTATTGGGGTAACTTAAGATCTATTGGAGAAAAAATTGGAAAAGTTGGAAAAACTTCAGGAATAATTCCATTTATTAAAGTTATGGACTCATTGACGATGGCAATTAGTCAAGGTTCATTAAGAAGAGGATCAGCAGCTTGTTATCTTCCAATAGATCATCCAGAGATAGAAGAGTTTATTGAAATGAGAAGACCAACAGGTGGTGATCCAAATAGAAAAGCATTAAATTTGCATCATGGTGTTTTAGTTTCAGATGCATTTATGAGAGCAGTTGAAACTGACGAGCAATGGGCATTAAAAAGTCCTGCTGATGGAACTATACAGCAAACTATTTCAGCAAGAAATTTATGGATTAGATTATTAACTGCAAGAATAGAAACAGGAGAACCCTACATTATTTATATTGATACTGTTAATAGACAAATTCCACAGCACCATAAGTTAGCAAACCTTACAGTTAAAACCTCTAATTTGTGCAGTGAAATAACTTTACCAACAGGAATTGATAAAGATGGAAGGGATAGAACTGCTGTATGCTGTTTATCTTCTTTAAATTTAGAAAAGTATGATGAATGGAAAGATGATCCAGATATGATTAATGATGTGATGAGATTTTTAGATAACGTCTTATCTGATTTTATTAATAAAGCACCTGATCAGTTTAAAGATGCAAAATATTCAGCAGAAAGAGAAAGAAGTGTTGGTTTAGGTGTAATGGGTTTTCACTCATTCTTACAAAAAAATAGAATTCCACTTGAGTCTGTAATGGCAAAGTCATGGAATAAAAAAATATTTAAAAACATTGATGAAAAAGTAAACCAAGCATCTAAAGATTTGGCTGAAGAAAGAGGCGCTTGTCCAGATGCAGCTGAGTATGGCTATAAGGAAAGATTTTCAAACAAAACAGCAATAGCTCCAACAGCTTCTATTTCAATTATTTGTGGTGGAGCATCTCCAGGAGTAGAACCTATTGCAGCAAACAGTTATACACACAAAACTTTGTCAGGATCTTTCAATGTTAGAAATAGATATTTAGAAGAAATATTACAAAATCATGGTAAAAACGATGATGAGACATGGTCCACAATCACTACCAATCAAGGATCTGTTAGCCATCTAGATTTCTTAACTGACTTAGAAAAAGATGTATTTAAAACAGCATTTGAGCTTAATCAAAATTGGATAATTGAACTTAGCGGTGATAGAACTCCTTATATTTCACAAGCTCAATCAGTAAATTTATTTTTACCAGCAGATGTTCATAAAAAAGAATTACATAAAATTCATTTTGATGCATGGAAGAAAGGTTTAAAGAGCCTTTATTACTGTAGATCAAAATCAATTCAAAGAGCTGAAAATATTAATGATGCTAAATCAACTGATATTACAGCAAATGTTTATAAATCTAAAAATCAACAATCAAACGAGCAGCCAGAGTACGAGGAGTGTTTATCATGTCAGTAGCAGAAAAAATTAATAAAGAGATTATTCAACCAAAAAAGATGGGTCTATTAGTAGAAAATCCAGTGTACAAACCTTTTAGATATCCATGGTGTTATGATGCGTGGTTAACTCAACAAAGAATTCATTGGTTACCAGAAGAGGTACCTTTAGGAGACGATGTTAGAGATTGGCAGAAAAATTTGTCTCAACCAGAAAAAAATTTATTAACACAGATTTTTAGATTTTTTACTCAAGCGGATGTAGAAGTTAATAATTGTTATTTAAGACATTACACAACTGTATTTAAGCCAACAGAGGTATTAATGATGATGACAGCATTTGCTGCAATGGAAACAGTCCATGTAGCCGCTTATTCTCATCTTTTAGATACCATTGGTATGCCTGAGTCTGAATACTCAGCTTTCATGAAATATAAAGAGATGAAAGACAAGTATGATTACATGCAGGGTTTCAATGTAAATTCTAAAGAAGATATTGCAAAAACAGTTGCAGTGTTTAGTGCATTTACAGAAGGATTACAGTTGTTTGCAAGTTTTGCTATCTTATTGAATTTTCCAAGACACAACAAAATGAAAGGAATGGGACAGATAGTTACCTGGTCTGTGAGAGACGAAACTCTTCATTGTAATTCTATGATCAGAATTTTTAAGGAATTCATAAAAGAAAATCCTGAAATCTGGACACCTAAACTTAAAAAAGAGCTTTATGAAGCTTGTAGAATAATTGTTGAGCATGAAGACGCTTTTATTGATCTGGCTTTTGAAATGGGTCCAATGGAAGGTTTAACTGCTCAAGAAGTTAAAGATTACATTAGGTTTATTGCAAATAGACGACTTATTCAATTAGGATTAGAACCAATTTATGATGTTCAAAAAAATCCACTAACTTGGTTGGATACAATGCTTAATGCAGTTGAGCATATGAATTTCTTCGAAGGTAGAGCGACCGAATATTCTAAAGCATCAACACAGGGTACTTGGGCAGAAGCTTTTAGTTAAATCTAATGTTTAAAAAATATTATATAATATTTTTTTTTCTTACTTTTTCAGCCTGCAATACGGTAACAGGAACAGTTGAAGGAACTGCACTTGGGGTAGTTAAAGATGTTAAGTCCACTTACCATTACACCACATGTGTATTTACAAAAGTAACCTGTGGAGATCTAGATTTAGACTAGATTACCTTTGATTTAGCTGCATAACTTTTCTATGCTTACTTCCTTTGTAACTAGCTAAAGGTCTGATAAGTTTGTTAGCAGCATGTTGCTCCATGATATGGGCTGACCATCCAGTAATTCTTGAAATAACAAAAATAGGCGTAAAGAAATCAGTATCAAAGCCCATTAAGTGATAAGTTGGTCCAGTAGGATAATCTACATTTGGGTAAATATTTTTTTCTTTGATCATTACTTTTTCTACAATGTCATAAATTTTTTCAAATTTTTTATCTTTTTTAATTTTAGCAACCTTACCAAAGTATTCTCTCATAGTTGGAACTCTCGAGTCACCCGATTTGTAGACTCTATGACCAAAACCCATCACAACTTCTTTGTTTTTTAAAGCACTATTTATCCATTTTAATGCATTTTCAGGTTTTTTTATTTTATTCATCATGTGCATTACCTCTTCATTTGCACCACCATGAAGTGGACCTTTTAAACTTGCAATAGCACCAGTAATAGCTCCATGAATATCAGATAAACTACTTGTTATCGTTCTTGCGGTAAATGTTGAAACATTAAAACTGTGCTCAGCATACAAAATTAAAGAAACATCGAATGCTTTTACTATTTCTTTTTGAGGTACTTTACCAAAACACATGTAGAAAAAGTTTTCAGCAAAAGTTAATGTTTTTTTTGGTTTAATAATTTTTTTACCTTTTCTGATTCTATAAAAAGCAGCTAAGGCAGTTGGAGTTTTTGCAAAAATTCTTAGAGCTTTTCTCATATTTGCTTCTGATGAAGAGTCTGTGGTTTCTTTATCCTCTAATCCCATTACACTCACAGCCGTTCTTGCAACATCCATTGGATGTGATTTTTTTGGCATGTGTTTGATTATTTCGTACAAATTTTTTGTTAGTTCTCTGTTGTTTCTTTCTTCTTTTTCAAATTGTCTAAGTTGGATAGTATTTGGGAGATCCTTATTAAGAATCAGATATGCAACTTCTTCAAATCTACAGTATTCACATAAATCTTGAGCTGCATAACCCCTATAAGTAAGAGAATTTATTTCTGGCATTACTTTTGAAACTTCAGTTTCATCAACAACTATACCTAGTAAGCCTTTTTTAATATCATCACTCATTATTCATGTCCTTCCGTGCTAAAATTATAAATTTTTTCATCTAATGAATTATATTTTTCATAATCAACTAATTTATATAGTCTTTTTCTTGTTTGCATCTTATCAATGATATTGTTTTGATGTCCATTTGCATAAATGTCTCTTAATCCATCTTCTACATTTTTCATTGCTAATCTTTGTGTTGTTACAGGATAAATAACAATATTATATCCAAAATTTTCTAATTCTTTGTAATTAAATAATTTTGACTTACCAAATTCAGTCATATTAGCTAATAAATAACCAGTTAATTCTTTACGTACTTTTTCAAAATCATTTTCATCTTTAAGAGCTTCTGGAAATATTATTTCAGCACCAGCATCAATGTAGGCTTTGCATCTTTCAATCATTTTATCTAGACCTTCAACGCTTTTAGCATCTGAACGTGCAATAATTTTAAAATTTTGATCTTTTTTAGTAGCAACACATTCTTTAATTTTTTTAACCATAGCTTCAGTTGAAATTAGTTCTTTGTTATCAAGATGCCCACATCTTTTTCTCTCAATTTGATCTTCTAAATGAACTCCTGTTATTCCAAATTCTTCAAATGTTTCGATAGTTTCTTTGCAAGATTTAAATCCTGTATCGATATCAACTATTGTTGGTAGATTTGTTACTCTAGAAATTAAATAAGATCTTGTACTGACATCTTGTAGTGTTGTTAAACCAATATCTGGAAAACCAAGATCATTAGCCATTACTCCACCAGATACATAAACTGCGTCATATCCAATTTCTTCTATTAATTTTGCTGTTAGTGGATTATATGCACCAGGAACTCTTAATATTTTATTTGATTTTAATTTTTGATCAAAATCTAATCTTTTTTGACTTGGTTCTTTTTCAACAAAGTGCATTAAAAAATTCCTTTTTTACTATTTCGTTTCAATCTATTTTTACTTACTTCAATATTTAGTTTATGAAGTTGACCAGATTTTAAATTTTTTAAATTTTGTACTGTTTTTAAAAAACGATCACTTTCTTTTTTATCTAAAATACCCTCAGTTAAAGTTAAAAATTTATTTATATAATTTTCTCTCTTAAACGGTCTAGCTCCATATGGATGTGCATCTGCTCTATCTAGTTCCTCTGTTATTTTTTTTCCATTATGAAGTGTTACTACCACTTTAGCACCAAATGCTTTATTTTTTGGATTTGGATCATGATATTTCTTTGTCCATTTTTTATCTTCATATGTTTTAATTGATCTCCAAATTTTAATTGTACTTTTTCTATTAGCTCTTGCTTTAGTGTAAGATTTAACATGATGCCAATCTCCGTCTTCCAAAGCTACAGCAAATATATACATTATAGAGTGATCTAATGTTTCTCTGCTAGCCTTGGGATCCATTTTTTGAGGGTCATTAGCACCTGTACCTATAACATAATGTGTGTGGTGACTTGTGAATATATCAATTTTTTTAATTTGATTTAAATTTGAAATTTTTGTTTTTAGCTTTTTAGCTAGATCTATTAATGCTTGAGATTGATATTCAGCAGAATATTCTTTTGTATATGTCTCTAAAATAGCTTTTTTGCTTTCACCTTTTTTTGGTAATGGGACTTTATAGTTAGCTTTTTTACCATCCAATATTCTTGCTATTACACTATCCTCACCTTCGTATATTGGACTTGGAGCACCTTCACCTCTCATGGCTCTATCTACAGCTTCTATCGCAAGCTTGCCTGCATGTGCTGGAGCATAAGCTTTCCAACTTGAAATTTCTCCTTTTCTTGATTGTCTTGTAGAAATTGTTATATGTAGTGCCTGTTGAACAGCCTGATAAATAGTTTCAGTATTTAATTTTAACATCGTTCCTAATCCAGCAGCTACACTAGGCCCTAAATGAGCAATGTGATCAACTTTATGTTTGTGCAAACAAATACCTTTAACTAAATTTACCTGAACTTCATATGCAGTAATTATTCCTCTTAGTAAATCCAATCCACTTTTTTTATTTTGTTGCGCAACACTTATTAGTGGAGGAATGTTGTCACCTGGATGACTATAATCAGCAGCTAAAAAAGTATCATGAAAATCTAATTCTCTAACAGCTGTTCCGTTTGACCATGCTGCCCATTCGCAATCAAATTTTAATTTTGAATTTAGACCAAATAAAGTTGCACCATTTTTTCTAGAGTGTCTTAAAGCCATTTCTCTAGATGAAATTACCGGCTTTCTATTTAATGAAGCAATAGCAACTGAAGCGTTATCAATTATTCTATTGATAACCATTTCAATAGCATCTTTATTTAATTTAGCATTATCACTTGCTATCTCAGCTATCTTCCATGCTAGCTGCCTCTTCTTTGGAAGATTAATTTTTGAGGGATATACTTTAACTGTATGTAATAACAAAATAACTCCTAATTTGTGAATTTGTTTTAATAGTTAAAATAAATTAATCAATATTAAAGATATTCAGATATTATTTTCTCAATACCTATAAAGTCTTTTATTAAGTGATTGTGATAAATTTCGTCTTTACTTTTTTCAGTATATCCGTCCTCTAATAAAATAATTGGTATTTCAGCTGCCTTTGCAGCATTTGCATCAGTTTCACTATCACCTATCATTATCGATTTTTTTATATCGCCATCTAGAATTTCAACCACAGAGGTAAGATGCCTTGGATCTGGTTTGCAATAATCAAAAGTATCTGAACCAGCAACATATTCAAAATAATCATAGATGCCAATTTTTTTTAAAAGATCATTTGATAAATGCTCTTGCTTGTTTGTACAAACAGCCATGGATATATTTTGATTTTTACACCAATTTAAAAATTCTTTTACACCATTGATAAGTGTACTTTCGTTTATTATATTTTTTCCATAAAAATCTACAAACTCAGTGACCATTTCTTTTTTAACTTTTTCATCATTTACTTTACCAAATTCTTTTTTTGCCTGACCCCATATTGATCTTCCTATCATTGCGCCAGCACCTTTACCTACAAGATTTCTAATTTCTTCAGTTGATTTGGTTGGGTAACCAAATTTTTGCATAACATGGTTGTGTGCTCTCATCAGATCTGGAGCTGTATCAACTAACGTACCATCTAAATCGAATAAAACTGTAAATTTTTGTTTCATTTTAAAAGTATTTTAAAGAAATAAATTGTGAATTAATCAATTTATATACTTAATGTAAATCAAATCTAAATGGAAGTTTTAAATCAAAAAAAACTTAGAGAAAAATTTATAAAGTCAGGCGTAAAGATGATGGGTCCTGAAACTATTTTTTTTTCAAAAGATACTAAGATTGGAAGTAACGTAACTATAGAGCCTTATGTTGTTATTGGTTCTAAGGTTAAAATCGGGAATAATGTAATTATAAAATCTTTTTCACATTTAGAATCTTGTAAAATTGAAAATAAAGTAGAGATTGGTCCATATGCTAGAATAAGACCGAATACAATTTTAAAAGAAGGATCCAAGGTAGGTAATTTTGTTGAAATTAAAAAAAGTACTTTAGGAAATAAATCTAAAGTTAACCATTTGTCTTATGTAGGAGATGCTCAAATTGGTAAATCAGTAAATATTGGAGCAGGCACAATTACTTGTAATTATGATGGAGTAAATAAATATAAGACAAAAATTAAAGATAAAGTATTTATAGGCTCTAACTCTTCTTTAGTTGCTCCAGTAACTATAAATGAAAATAGTATTGTTGGAGCTGGATCAGTAATTACAAAGAACATTAATAAAAAATCTTTAGCACTAACAAGATCGCCACAATTAGAAGTTAAGAATTACAAAAGAAAGAAAAAATAATTTATGTGTGGAATTATTGGAATATCAAGTAACAAACCGGTTTCTGCAAATATAATTAATTCATTAAAAAAATTAGAGTATAGAGGATATGACTCAGCAGGAATAGCCACACTTTCAGATGGTGAAATCAATGAAGTAAAATCAGAGGGAAGAGTTGATAACTTAGAAAATAATTTTGATTTAAAAAACTTAAAAGGAACTATTGGTATAGGTCATGTAAGATGGGCAACTCATGGAATTCCAAATAGTTTAAATGCTCATCCTCATTCTTCTCATAACGTATCTGTAGTTCATAATGGAATTATTGAAAACTCTACAATATTAAAAAAATATTTAATTAACAAAGGTCATAATTTCAAATCACAGACAGATACAGAGGTAATTGTTCATTTAATAACAGAACATTTAAAGACTTCAGAATTAGAAGAAGCCATCACAAAAACTTTAAAACAACTTCATGGTAGTTTTGCTCTTGGAATTGTTTTTAAAGATATGCCAGACTTAATAGTTGGTGCTAGAAGAGGGTCACCCTTAGCTGTTGGTTATGGTCCAAATGAAAACTATCTAGGATCAGATTCTTATGCTTTAAAGTCTATGACAAATAAAATTACTTATCTTGATGATGGTGAATTTTGCATTGTTAAAAAAGATCAAGTTCTTTTTTTCAATGAAGAAGGCAAAAAAGTTAATAAAAAAATATTAGAACTATCATCAGATCAAGCAAATTACGATAAAGGTGACTTTAAACATTTCATGGCAAAAGAAATTGAAGAACAGCCGACTACAATTAAAACTGGGATTAAAGAATATGTAGATAATGTAAATAAAGACATAAATATTTTTAATTTTCCTTGGAAAATAGAAGAGATTAATTCAATCACCTTAATAGGATGTGGAACAGCATATCACTCTTGCTTAATGGCAAAATATTGGTTTGAAGAACTTACAAATTTAGATGTTAACATAGATATAGCATCAGAATTTAGATATAGAAAAAATAGATTTAAAAAAGACACTTTATATGTCTTTGTTTCACAATCTGGGGAAACAGCAGATACTTATGCGGCTTTAGATATATGCAACAAACACAGTATGAAAACATGTGCTGTTGTTAATGTCATCGAAAGCTCAATAGCAAGAGATTCTAATTTTGTATTACCAATTCATTGTGGTCCTGAAATTGGAGTGGCATCAACAAAAGCATTCCTTGGACAAATACTTGTTTTATATATTTTGGCTTTAAAACTTGGATCAATGAGGAATGAAATTAAAAAAAAAGAATATCAAGAAAAGATTAAAGATTTAAAAGCTTTGCCTGGCTTAATAGAGAAAACATTGCTTCATGATAATGATATCCAGGCAATATCCTCAACATTTAATGAAGCTAAAGGTTCAATGTTTTTAGGAAGAGGGTATTCATATCCAATAGCTTTAGAAGGTGCATTAAAACTAAAAGAACTTTCATATGTTCATGCTGAAGGATATCCAGCGGGGGAAATGAAACATGGACCTTTGGCCTTAATAGAAGAGGGCATGCCAGTAGTTGTTTTGGCCCCGAGAGATAATTATTACAAAAAAACAATTTCTAATATGCAGGAAGTTATCGCTAGAGGAGCGAAGGTATTATTGATAACAAGCAAAAGCAAAGATGAAGTTGTGTCAGAAAATATTTGGGAAACTATTGAAGTTGAGAATACAAATGATGACTTACTTCCATTCCTTTTGACTATTCCACTTCAAAAACTTGCTTATTACTCTGCTCTTAAAAAAGGTTATGACATTGATAAGCCTAGAAATTTAGCTAAATCAGTTACTGTAGAATAAAAAGTTGATAAAAATCGATTTTAAAAATAATCCAGTAGACTTTTGGCGTTTTGCAAATTTTTCTAAGTACAATAAAATACCAAGTTATATTATTTTTGAACAAGCTTTAGAAAAAGGATTATTAGTTGATACAAAAAAAGTTTTGATAGAAAAATTTATTAATTTTATTAAGGAAAATAGAATAGATTTCAAATCTCAACTATACCAAGACATATTTGCAGCATTTATTGTTCAGGATAATTCTAAAAAAACCTTCCTTGAATTTGGAGCAACAAATGGAATCCATTTGTCAAACTCTTATACTTTGGAGAACAGTTTTAATTGGTCAGGAGTTTTAGCCGAACCAGATCCTCAATGGATAGATCAATTAAAAAAAAATAGACCAAAGTCAAAATTAATTAATAAATGTATTTGGAAAAATTCTGGTGAAAAAATTAATTTTTTTTCTTCAAAAACAGGAATTTTATCAACTATAGATGACTTTAAATATAGTGACCAAGCTTCAATGCCTGGAAATTCAAAGAAAAGAAATGAAGCAGGAACAAATGTAGAAGTTGAAACTATATCCTTAAATGATGTTATAAAGAGTGAGTTTAGAGATATTTGTCCATCTTATATTTCTATAGATACTGAAGGCTCAGAATTTGAAATTCTTAAATCATTTAATTTTCAAAAATATCAACCAAAATTATTTACTGTTGAGCATAATTTTACAAACATGCAAAGCGAAATAGATAAACTGATGTCAGAAAATAACTATGAAAGAGTTTTTAATAAGCTTACACTGTTCGATGCCTGGTATATTTCTTCTGATGTAAATGGTAAATTTTCATAAATTTAAACATTTTTTTTAGATTCTTGTAAAAATATATATCTCTGTTAAAACACCCCTAGGTTGAATATGAAAAATTGGAAAAAAAATAGTTGGAGAAAATATCCTGTGAAACATATTCCAGAATATCCAGTTAAAAAAGAACTGGATAAAGTTTTGGATAAGATAGCAACATTTCCTCCATTAGTATTTGCTGGAGAAACAAGACATCTTAAAACTCAATTAGCTGATGTTGTTGATGGAAAAGCATTTTTACTTCAGGGCGGTGATTGTGCTGAGAGTTTTGCAGAATTTAATCCAGATAATATAAGAGATACATTCAAACTAATGTTGCAAATGTCATTAGTTTTAACTTACTCAGCTTCATTACCAGTTGTAAAAGTTGGAAGAATAGCTGGGCAGTTTTCAAAACCTAGAAGTGCACCTACCGAAATAAAAGATGGAGTAGAGCTTCCAAGTTATTTAGGTGACAATATTAATGGCATGGAATTTAATGAAAAAGCAAGAGTTCCAGATCCCAAAAGATTGTTTAAGGCGTACTCGCAATCAGCAGCAACTTTAAACTTAATAAGAGCATTCTGTCATGGAGGTTTTGCAGATCTTAAGAATGTTCACAATTGGAATTTAGGTTTTATTAAGAATTCACCTGAGTTAAAAAGATTTAAAGAATTAGAAGATAATATTGCAAATGCACTAGCTTTCATGGATGCATGTGGAATTAATTCAGATTTTAACAGAAGATTAAAAACTGTTAACTTCTGGACATCACATGAAGCTTTACTACTTCCTTTTGAAGAAACAATGACAAGAACAGACTCCACAACAGGAGAAAATCATGACACGTCTGCTCACTTTGTTTGGATTGGGGATAGAACAAGACAATTGGATGGTGGTCATGTTGAGTTTTGTAGAGGTATAGAAAACCCAATAGGAATTAAATGTGGACCAACTTTAAAGGCTGATGATTTAATTGATCTTTGTAATAGAATAAATCCTAAGAATGAAAAAGGTAAAATCACACTAATATCAAGATTTGGTGCAGATAATGTTTCAAAATTTTTACCAAAATTAATTAGGGCAATAAAAAAAGAAGGTTTAAATGTAATTTGGTCATGTGATCCTTGTCATGGAAATACAGTAAAAGCTGCGACAGGATTTAAAACAAGACCATTTAACAGGGTTTTAAAAGAAGTTAAAAATGTTTTTGCATGCCACCAAAGCGAAGGAAGTTACGCTGGTGGTTTACATATAGAATTAACTGGTCAAGATGTAACAGAATGTATTGGTGGTGCACAAAAGATATCCGAAAAAGACTTATCATCAAGATATCACACACATTGTGACCCAAGACTAAATGCAAACCAAGCTCTAGAATTAGCTTTCTTGATTTCAGATGAGATTAAAAAGAATAGCTCTTATTCTAAAAATGCAGATAGAGCGGCATCTTAAGACATTGTAAAATTTAAAATATCTAATACTTTGGAATCATGAATGCTTCAGAAAAAGTAAATTTTATTTCTAACTGGATTAAAGATTATGTAAATAATATGCCAAGCAAGGCAGAGTCATTGGTTATAGGAATTTCTGGAGGAATAGATTCGTCAGTTTCTAGCACATTAAGTGCAATGACAGGTTTAAAAACTATTGTTTTGTCAATGCCAATCAAACAGAAATCACATCAACATGATTTAAGTTTAAAACATCAAGATTGGTTAGTTAAAAATTTTAAAAATGTTGAGGCACATACTATCAATTTAGATGAGTTATTTTTGGCTTTTAGTTCCAGTTTATCAAATTTTGAAAATGAACATGGAATGGCAAATTCTAGAGCTAGATTGAGAATGACAACGCTTTATCAAGTTGCTGCAGCGAATAAAGGAATAGTAGTTGGAACAGGAAATAAAGTTGAAGATTTTGGTGTTGGGTTTTACACAAAATACGGAGATGGTGGGGTAGATATATCACCAATAGCAGATTGTAATAAAACAGAAGTTTGGGAGCTTGGAAAAGAGCTTGGAATTTTAAAAGAAATTATAGATGCGGCCCCTACGGATGGATTATGGGACGATGGAAGAACTGATGAAGGTCAACTTGGACTAAAATATGAAGAATTAGAAGAAGCTATGGACAATCCTAATTCAGCTAATCGAGCTAAATACGAAACTATTAGAAAACAAAATTTGCATAAAATGGAGCCAATTCCTGTATGCAAAATTCCAAATTAATCAAATAGATTCACAAATCTATTTTTTAAGTATATTCCTAAAACAATGAGTAAAGATATTTTTTTAACAAATAATCTAACAAATAGAAAAGAGAAGTTTGTTCCACTAGATAAAAATAATATTAGAATGTATGTGTGTGGTCCAACTGTTTATGATGATCCTCATATTGGGAACGCAAGACCTATAGTTGTATTTGATATTCTGTTTAAAATTTTTAAAAAAAATTACTCTAAAGTCACTTATGTGCGAAATATTACAGATGTGGATGATAAAATTATTAAATCTTCAAAAGAAAATAATATTTCAATTTCAGAATTAACAAGCAAAGTAACTAAAAGTTTTAGTGAAGATTGCAATTACCTAAATTGTGAAGAACCAACCTATCAACCTAAAGCAACAGAAAATATAGGTTCGATGATTGAAATGATTTCTGAATTAATAAAAAAAGGATTTGCTTATGAAAATAATAAGCATGTTTATTTTGAAGTTAAAAAATTTAAGGACTACGGGCAGCTATCAAATAAAAAATTAGAAGATCTTATTGCTGGATCAAGAATAGAAGTAAGTAAAAATAAAAAAAATTCAGAGGATTTTGTTTTATGGAAACCTTCAGAAGATGACGAACCTTCATGGGAATCTCCATGGGGAAAAGGAAGGCCAGGATGGCATCTAGAGTGTTCAGCAATGTCAAAGAAATTTTTAGGAGATGAGTTTGATGTTCATGGGGGTGGTATAGATTTGTTATTTCCTCATCATGAAAATGAAATAGCTCAATCAAGATGTGCAAATGATACAAAAATATTTGCAAAAATTTGGGTGCATAATGCATTCATCACTATGTCTAATGAAAAGATGGCTAAGTCTCAGGGAAATATTTTAAAAATAAAAGATTTTAGAAATAAAATAAGCGGTCAAGTTTTGAGATTAGCTTTACTTAGTGCTCATTATAAACAACCATTAGATTGGAATGATAAACTTCTGGACGACTGTCAAAACACTATAAATAAATGGTACAATTCATATTTAGATATTGAAAATAATTCTAAAGTTTCTGATGAAATTCTTCAGCCACTTTATGATGATTTAAACACTCCTGGATATATTGCTAATTTACATCAATTATATGACAAAGCTCAAAAAGGTAACGATGAAGATAAATTTCTATTTGTTTCTGCTTGTCAATTTGTAGGACTATTAAATGAAAGTAAAGAAAATTGGCTTAAATTTAAAATTAACAAAGCTTTAGTTTCTGAAAAAGAAATTTTACAAAAAATTCAGGAAAGAAATAAGGCACGAGAGAACAAAAATTACGAAGAAGCTGATAAAATTAGGAATCAACTTTTAGACAAAGGTGTTTTAATAGAAGATAAAGATGGTAAAACGACTTGGAAATTTAAATGAGCAAGGAACAACTTTATATATTTGATACAACACTGCGTGATGGAGCACAAACCCAAGGTGTAGATTTTTCAATTGATGATAAGGAAAAAATCTCATCAGCTTTAGATAAATTGGGTGTTGATTATGTTGAAGGAGGTTGGCCCGGAGCAAATCCAACTGATACTGAGTTTTTCAATAAGGATCATAATTTTAAATCAACAAAATTAACTGCTTTTGGAATGACTAAAAAAACAGAACATAGCGCTGAGAATGACCCTATGCTCTCATCTTTAATTAATTCAAAAAGTACTTCTGTTTGCCTGTTTGGAAAATCATGGGATTTTCAAGTGGATGTCGCTTTAGGAATAAGTAATGAGCAGAATTTAATTAATATTAGTGAAAGCACAAAACACATTGTTAAATCTGGAAAAGAGTTCATGTTTGATGCTGAACATTTTTTTGATGGATATAAAGCTAATCCAGAATATGCAATGTCATGTTTAAAAGCTGCATTTGATAATGGTGCTAGATGGATTGTTTTATGTGATACTAACGGCGGTACACTCCCACACGAGATAACAGAAATTGTATCTAAAGTAAGCAAGCAAATTTCAGGAAAAAATTTAGGAATACATGCTCATAATGATACAGAAAATGCTGTAGCTAACAGCCTTGCAGCAGTTCAAGCAGGTGTTAGACAAGTCCAGGGCACAATTAATGGTTTAGGAGAAAGATGTGGAAATGCTAATTTAATGTCATTAATTCCATCATTTTTTTTAAAGAAAGATTTTTCAGATAAGTTTGAACTAAGCATTAAAAGAGAAAATTTAAAAAACTTAACTCAATGTTCAAGATTATTAGATGAGATATTAAATAGAAAACCAAATAAACATTTACCCTATGTTGGAGCTTCTGCTTTTTCACACAAGGGTGGAATGCATGTTTCAGCTGTTCAAAAAAATCCTAAAACCTACGAACATATTAATCCAGAAGAAGTTGGAAACTCTAGAAATATAGTTGTTTCGGATCAATCGGGACAATCAAATATAATGTCGAGATTGAATTCAATAGGAATTAAAGTTGAGAAAAGTGATCCAAAAATTAAAAAACTTTTAGATGAAGTGAAAGATCGAGAATTTATTGGTTATAGTTATGATGGTGCTGATGCATCTTTTGAATTATTAGCCCGAAGATTAATGGGGGAGATACCAAGATATATTTCTATTAATGAATATGATGTTTCGGTAAAGAAAGATAATGCAGGAGAAATAGTTTCATATGCAAAAGCTCAGTTAGAAGTAGATGGAGAAAAAATTTTGTGTGAAGGACAAGGAAATGGACCTGTTAATGCTCTAGATAATGCAATTAGAAAGAATGTTAACAAGCTTGCTAAATATTCAGAATATTTAAAAGATTTAAGACTAGTTGATTATAAAGTTAGAATTTTAAATACCGGTACTGAAGCTGTAACAAGAGTTAGTATTGAAAGTACAGATTCGAAGGGTGTTAACTGGTTTACTATTGGAGTGTCACCAAATATCATTGATGCTTCTTTCAAAGCTCTTGTTGATAGTTTAGATTATAAGTTATTTAAGGATAAAGCTCCTGGAAGTTCGTAAGAATGAAAATTAAAAAATTTTCAGAAAAACCATCTGATCTAAAAGATAGAATAGGAGCCAAACCAATAGTTTGTTACCCAAATACCAATATTGAAGAAAAAAATTTAAGTATTTTACATTCCGCTCGTGAACACTTAGTTAAAAAAGAGGAAGTCATAATACCTCCAAGAGATGCAAAAACGTTCGAAGTTAAATTTGGTGAGTTTTTTAGAATTGAAAGTTTAGAGGGACCTCAAGTAGGTGATTTAAATTTATTTAATTTAAATAACTTAGAGGAAAAATTTTACTCAGGAAAAACAAGAGCACTTTATGGAACTCATCTTTCAGTAGGCGATAAAATGTTTAGTAGTTTTCCCTATCTTAGATCTTTAGCAACAATAACTTGGGATACTTTAGATTGGTATGATTATGATAAAGATGGAGGATCGGTCCATGATGTAATTGGTACTAGATGTGATCCGTATACATCAAAACTTTTGAGTGATAAAAATTATCATTATTGTTGCCATTCAAATTTAACAAGAGCTTTGGTTAAAGAAAAAAATGTTCAATTAGACTTTGCAGAAAAAATTGTTCACGATGTATTAAATGTTTTTATGTTAACTGGATTTACCAATGATACCAAACAATACTTTATGAAAGCAAGTCCAGTTAGACCTGGTGATTATTTAGAATTTTTTGCTGAAACAGATTTATTGGGTGTTCTTTCTGCTTGTCCAGGAGGTGATTGTGGATCTGAACATTCATCCGATGTAGCAAAATGTTATCCATTAAAAGTTTCTATTTGGTCAGTAGATCATAAATATTTAAATAATATCAAACCATCGGCTATTTCTAGTTATAACAGAAATCATGGCATAGATTAATGTCACTTAATAATATTTCTTTCATTTTACACAAACCTCAGCTCTCAGAAAATATTGGAGCCTGTGCAAGGGGAATGAAAAATTTTAACTTTAATAAACTTATTGTTATTGATCCAAAACCAATATTTCCAAATGATAAAATTTTGGCAACTTCAGTAGGAGCAAAAAATATAATTAAAAAAGCAAAGAATTTTGAAAACTTAGAAAAATCTTTAAAAAATATTGATATTGTAATTGCAACATCAGCACGATTTAGAAATAAAAATATTAAACATATCCAATTAGAAGATTTAAAAAAAATTAATTATAAAAAGAAAATAGCTTTTTTATTTGGTTCAGAAGCATCTGGTTTATCAAACAATGAAATAAGCTATGCAAATTATACTCTTCAAATTCCAACTAATCCTAATTTTAAATCATTAAATTTATCTCACAGCTTAATAATAATTACTCAATATCTATCAAGCATAATTAATTCAAAAACATCTTCTTTTAAGAAATCGAGTAAAGTTAAATCAGCATCTAAAAAAGAGATAGTTGCTATGGCAAATCTTTGCATACAGAATCTTGAAGAGATTAATTTTTTTAAATCAAAAGAGAAGAAACCAATAATGCTTGAAAACTTGAGGAATATTTTTTATAGGATGGAATTATCAACCAAAGAAACACGTATTTTATCAGGGGTATTTGCAAGTTTAGGTAAAAAACGTTGATTGACAAAATGATGAGTAAGTTTATAAAGCCCACTATCAAATGACAAAAAGATTAAACTCTAAACATAAAGTAGACAGAAGATTAAAAGTTAACCTTTGGGGTAGACCCAAAAGTCCATTTAATACTAGAGCCTATGGACCAGGCCAACATGGTCAAACAAAGACATCTAAACCATCTGATTATGGTATTCAGCTTCAAGCGAAACAAAAATTAAAAGCTTATTACGGCAATATTAACGAAAGACAATTTAGAAATATCTATAAAAAAGCAGTTATGCTTAAGGGAGATACAGGAGAAAATTTAATAGGTTTATTGGAAAGAAGATTGGACGCAGTAATATACAGAGCTAAGTTTGCAACTACTATTTTTTCAGCAAGACAGCTAATTAATCATGGCCATGTAAAAGTAAACGGAAAAAAAGTAAATATTGGCAGTTATTCAGTTAGAGAAGAAGATGCAATTGAGATTAGAGATAAATCGAAACAGTTAGCAATAATTGATATTGCTCTTGCAAATAAAGAAAGAGAAACTCCTGAATACATTCAAATGGATGAGAAAAATAAGAAGCTTAAATTTGTAAGAATTCCTAAATTTGAAGAAGTTCCTTATCCAATAGTTATGGAGCCAAATTTAGTAATTGAATACTACTCAAGATAATATCTTGATAAAGAGATCATCAAAAGAATTCATAGACAATCTTTTAAACAAAAATCCAAATTGGAAAGTTCTTGATATCGGTTGCGGATACTCAGCACATAAAAACGCTACAATAGTTTGTGACGTTCAAGATTTATCAAATTTTTATAAAAATAAAAATTTTATAAAATTAGATAGAAAAATATTACCATTCGAAGATTATGAATTTGATTTTGTGATAGCCTCTCATGTATTAGAACATGTTGAAGATGTGACTACTTTCATAAAAGAATTAAGCAGAGTTTCTTCAAAAGGTTATATTGAATTGCCAACAGTGCTTGAAGATAATTTGGTTTTTGAAAATAAAAAAGATCATATTTGGCATATGGAATTTGATGATATTGAAAATAAATTAAATATATCAGAGAAAATTCAATATCTAGAACCCGTGATTACAGTATCCACGTCAAAGAAGTTTTCTAAAATTTTTAGACAAAGCTTAGTTCTTGAGCTTTATTGGGAAGATAATATAGAATTTAATTTAGTAAATAAAAAAGAAAATAGTTTTCAAAAAATTTCAAGATTTACATTATTCAGAAAGTTTTTATCAAAACATATAAGAAATATTTTAAGAAAAAATTAACTTTTAGTTTTAAAATTTATATTTTTACTTTCAAGAAGTTTCGCTAGCTCACCACTTTCATACATTTCTTTAACAATATCGCATCCACCTATAAACTCATTTTTAACATAAAGTTGAGGAATTGTTGGCCAATCACTAAAAACTTTAATACCTTCTCTTAAATTTTGATTTTCTAAAACATTTATACCTTTAAAATTCACTTCTAGTATTTTTAAAATATTTGAGGTAGCCATTGAAAACCCACATTGTGGAGCGTCAGGTGTACCTTTCATAAACAAACATACTTCATTGTTTTCAATTTCATTTTTTATTAAATCATTTGTTTGTTGATCCATTTTAGCTCTCCTTTGTTTTAATTGCTAATGCATGCAGTTCATTACCCATTCTGCCTTTTAATGAGTTGTAAACCATTTTATGTTGTTCAATTTTACTTTTCCCAGAAAATTGAGACGAGGTAACGGTAGCTGAATAATGATTTCCATCACCTGCCAAATCTTGTATTTCAACAATTGCATCTGGCATTGCCTCTTTTATAAAATTCTCAATTTCTTTTAAATCCATCGCCATTATTTACTCATATAATTTATAAGCCAACTTTTATTCGAAGTTGATAATTCGTCAATTGTAACTTTTGTCTTATCATTAATATATAGTTCATTTTCAATAATCGCACCAAGTTCATCAAAATGGACTGCATTTTTGTTAAATATATCAGCTACTTTTTTAAAATCTTTTTTGTTAATTTCTATAATATATCTCCCTTGATCTTCAGCAAACAAGTATTCTATTTCATTAATTAAATATTTAGGTTTTTTAATATTTATTCCTTTTTTTCCTTTAATACACATTTTCGCTACCGCAGTAATTATACCACCTAACGAAACATCATGTGCACTTTTTATTAAATTGTTATCAATCAATTTCAGTAATGTTTCTCCATTATTTTTTTCATTAAATAAATTTACCTCAGGTGGAGGTCCATTTTTTTCATCTAAAATATTTCTTGCAAATAAACTTTGATCAATATGTCCTTCAGTTTTACCAATTACTAAAACTAAATTATCAACTTCTTTAAAATCCATAGAGATCATATTTTTATAATCCTTAATTAAACCAACACCACCAATTGCAGGTGTGGGTTTTATACCTTTGTCTTTTGTTTGGTTATAGAAAGATACATTTCCAGAAACGACAGGGAACTTAAGGTATTCACTTGCCTCACCTATACCTTGAACACATTCAACAAATTCACCCATATTTTCTTCATTTTCAGGGCTTCCAAAATTTAAACAGTTAGTGATTGCAATTGGTTTTGCACCAACAGAAATAAGATTTCTAAAACTTTCACAAACTACTTGTTTTCCACCAGTTAAAGGATGTGCCCAACAATAAGCTGCAGAAGAATCTACTGAAGCAGCAATTGCCTTATCTGTCCCATGAACTCTTACAACACCTGCGTCTCCTCCAGGTTTTTGAATAGTATCTCCCATTACTGTATGATCATATTGTTGCCAAATCCATTCTTTACTACATACATTTGGGTTTGCTAAAATTTTCTTTAATACATCAATAATTTTTAAATGCTTAATATTTTCTTTTTTAATTTTATTTTTTTTTGGTAACTTTGCTTTTTTCCATTTTCGATCATACATAGGAGAGTTTTCAACTAATGTATTAACTGGAATGTCTGCAACTTTTTCTTCATTAAAATAAAGTTCTATTTTTTTTGACTTAGTAGTTTTTCCAATCACTGCAAAATCCAAGTTCCATTTATCAAATATTTTTTTTGCCTTTTCTTCTTTGCCATTTTCTAAAACAATCAACATTCTTTCTTGGCTTTCCGAAAGCATTATTTCATAAGGTGTCATCTTGGCTTCTCTACAAGGGACTTTGTTTAAATTAATTTCAATACCAAGGTTTCCTTTTGAAGCCATTTCGATACTTGAAGAAGTTAATCCAGCAGCACCCATATCCTGTATTGCTATAATTGAGTCTCCAGCCATTAATTCCAAACAAGCTTCTAGTAAAAGTTTTTCTGTAAATGGATCTCCAACTTGAACTGTTGGTTTCTTTTCTTCAATTTTTTCATCAAAACTAGCTGAAGCCATACTGGCACCATGTATTCCATCTCTTCCAGTTTTAGATCCAACATAAATAACTGGCTTATTTAGCCCAGCAGCTTTAGAGTAAAAAATCTTATCTTTTTTGACCAATCCCAAGGTCATAGCATTAACCAAAATATTTCCATTATACGAGCTATCAAAACTTGTTTGGCCAGCAATTGTAGGAACGCCCATACAGTTTCCATAACCACCTATGCCATGAACAACACCTCTTAATAAATTTTTAGTTTTTTTGTGTTGTGGTGATCCAAAATGGATGGAGTTTAAGTTTGCTATTGGTCTTGCACCCATTGTAAACACATCTCTCATTATTCCTCCAACACCAGTTGCAGCACCTTGATAAGGTTCAATAAATGAAGGGTGATTATGACTTTCTATTTTAAAAACTATTGCATCATTATCCTCAATATCTATAACGCCAGCATTTTCACCAGGACCTTGAATGACTTTTTTTCCTTTAGTAGGGAGCTTCTTCAAATGTAATCTTGATGATTTATAAGAACAATGCTCATTCCACATTGCAGAAAAAATACCTAGCTCTGTGATATTGGGAGTTCTCTTTAATAGTTCACAAATTTTAGCGTATTCAGCTTTCTTTAAACCATGATCAACTGCTACTTGTTCGTTTACAATCATTTTAAGTTGTTAATTAAATTTTTAAAAAATAATGATCCATCTTCACCAGATAAAGATGAATCTATCATCCGTTCAGGATGTGGCATCATTCCTAAAACATTTTTTTCTTTATTAAATATACCAGCTATATTTTTTATGGATCCATTAGGATTAAATTGATCTTCTATCTTCCCGTTTTCATCACAATAGTTAATAGCTATTTGATTGTTATCTTCAATTTCTTTTAATTGATCATTGGTACAAAAATAGTTTCCTTCATTATGAGCTATATGAAATTCTAAAACCTCGTTATCAACATTTTTAAAATATTTATTTTTTTTATCGTTAATTTTTACAAAAACGTTTTTACAAATAAATTCTAAATATTTATTTCTAAGCAAAACACCAGAAAGTAAACCAGTTTCTACTAATATTTGAAATCCATTACAGATACCCATAACCATACCCCCTGAATTTGCAAAATTAATCACGGATTGCATTATTTTTGATTTAGATGCCATACTTCCACATCTCAAGTAATCACCATATGAAAATCCACCTGGCAATACAACTAAATCGCTCTTTGGTAATTCAGCATCATCATGCCAAACCATTTTATTCCTAAATCCAAATTTCTTTAAAGCGACATCCATGTCTCTGTCACAATTTGAACCAGGAAAAGTAATAACTGATGATTTCATTAATTACTTTGGATCAATAATTTTATAATTTTCAATTACAAGATTTGCCAAAAGTTTTTTACACATTTCTTCAACTTTTGCTTTTGCTTTGTCGTTGTCAGTTTCTTTAGTATCTATTTCAAAATATTTACCCTGCCTAACTTCATTAACATCATCAAAACCCATTCCATCAAGAGTTTGATGAATAACTTTTCCTTGTGGATCAAGTACATCTTTTTTTAAAGTGATGATTACAGAAATTTTCATTTTTTCTTTCTTTTAACCGAAGATAATTTAGTTATATTTACTGCCGAAACATTTGATTGTTCATGAAGTATACCCAATCTTTTAGCAACCTCAGTATAAGCTGGAATTAAATCACCCAGATCTTTTCTAAATCGATCTTTATCTAATTTTTTTTCTGTAATACTATCCCATAATCTGCATGTATCAGGACTAATTTCATCTGCTAAAATAACCTCATTTATTCCATCAATTTTAATTCTTCCAAATTCTAATTTAAAATCGATAAGTTTAATTCCAACACCCCTAAACATTCCAATCATAAAATCATTAATTCTTAAAATCATTTTTTTAACTTTATCGATTTCTTTTTTTGAGGCCCAATCAAATGCTAAAATATGCTCTTCAGATATTAATGGGTCTCCAAGTTTGTCATCTTTAAAGCAGTATTCAATTAAAGGTTCTTTTAATACAGTGCCGTCCTCAATACCCAATCTTTTAGTTATGGAACCTGTTGCAACATTTCTTACAATGAATTCGATTGGAATTATTTCTACAAGTTTTATGATTTGTTCACGCATATTTAATCTTTTTACCAAATGATTTTTAATACCTATTTGAGAGAGGTTAGAGAGAATATGTTCTGATATTCTGTTATTTAGAACACCTTTGCCTTCAATGGTAGTTTTTTTTTTGATTATTGAATGCAGTTGCATCATCTTTAAAATATTGAATTACTAAATTCTTATCATTTGTTGCGTAAATGATTTTAGCTTTACCTTCGTATAATTTTTTACCTT
>CACGLD010000006.1 GCA_902573755.1 uncultured Pelagibacteraceae bacterium | reverse complement strand
ATGAGTATTGAAAAAATTATAAATGAAGCTTGGGAAAATAAAGACCAAGTAAACCAAAATTCTGATAAATCTTTAAAGGATGCTGTAAATCAAATTATTGATGATTTAGATAGTGGAAAAGCAAGAGTAGCTGAAAAGATAAATGGTGAATGGGTTACACATCAACATCTAAAAAAAGCTATCATGTTAAGTTTTAGAATGTATCCAATGGAAAATTTAAATGGTCCATATAGTAGTTGGTATGACAAAGCTCACTTACTTAAAGGAAAAACAGCAGGATGGACAAAACAAGATCATGAAAAAGCTGGGTTTAGAATGGTGCCTAATTCACCAGTTAGAAAAGGATCATTTGTTGGAAAAAATGCAGTTTTGATGCCGTGTTATGTAAATATCGGAGCATATATTGATGAAGGGACGATGATGGACACGTTTAGTCGTGCTGGAAGCTGTTGTCAGATTGGAAAAAATTGTCATATCTCAGCTGGCACTGGAGTTGGGGGTGTATTAGAACCTGCTCAAGCATTACCAACAATTATTGAAGATAATGTTTTCTTAGGAGCAATGTCTGAAGTAGTAGAAGGCGTAATAGTTGGGGAAGGCTCTGTTCTTAGTATGGGAATGTATATTGGACAATCAACAAAAATTGTTAATAGAAAAACTGGTGAAATAACTTATGGAAAAATTCCACCTTATTCTGTGGTAGTTCCAGGATCCTTACCAGATAAAAACAATCCACAAGCGCCATCTTTGTATTGTGCAGTAATAATTAAACAAGTTGATGAAAAAACGAGATCTAAAACATCAGTTAACGATCTTCTAAGAGAATAAAAATGCAAAAAATTAATGAACTTCAATTAGCAAAAGAGCTAATTAGGTTTCCATCTGTTACAAAAACTGATGCCGGTGTTATTAAATTTTTAGAAAAAAAATTAAAAAAAATTGGCTTTAAAACTAAAATTCTAGATTTCAAAGATAAAAATAGTTATCCTGTAAAAAATCTTTACGCAAGACTTGGTACCGCAAGTCCAAATTTTTGTTATGCAGGTCATTTAGATGTAGTACCACCCGGTAATTTGAATGATTGGACTGTTAATCCATTCAAACCTGCTGTTAAGAAAGGATACCTAATTGGCAGAGGTGCAAATGATATGAAAAGCTCAATAGCTGCATTTGTTACTGCGGTAAGTAATTTTTCTAAAATAAATAAAAAATTTGATGGGTCTATTAGCCTTCTAATTACTGGGGACGAAGAAGGAATTGCAATTAATGGAACAAAAAAAGTTGTTGAATATTTGAGAAAAAGAAAAGAAAAAATAGATTTTTGCTTAGTAGGAGAACCTACAAATCCAAATAAATTAGGAGAAATGATAAAAATTGGTCGTAGAGGTAGTATGACTGGAAAATTGTCTGTCATTGGTATTCAAGGTCATGTTGCTTACCCAAATAGAGCTAACAATCCATCAACAGCTTTAGTCCAAATACTAAAAGAGTTAAAAGAAATTAAATTTGATAAAGGAACAAAGGATTTTCAACCTACAAATTTAGAAATAACCAAAATTAACATTGATAATTCAGCTGATAATGTAATTCCAGGATTAGCTGGTGCTTCTTTTAATATTAGATTTAATAACAAACATACATCCTACAAATTAAAGAATAAAATTAATAAAATAATAAAAAAAATTTGTAATAAAAATAAATCAAAATATAAAATTGAATATAGTGTTTCTGGTGAGGCTTTTTTAACTAAACCTAACAAAACTACATTTATGATACAAAATACAATTAAGAGAATTACTAAAATTAAACCTAAATTATCTACAACTGGTGGTACATCGGATGCTAGATTCATAAAAAAAATAGCTCCATGTTTAGAATTTGGATTAGTGGGAAAAACTATGCATAAGGTAGGAGAGTGTGTGTCATTATCTGATTTAAAAAGATTAACTTTAATTTATACTAAAATCTTAGATAATTACTTTAAGTGAAAACTGGCTTAATTACATCAGATACATCTGAAAATCATGATACAGGACCTGGGCATCCAGAACAAATAGCGAGAGTATCAGTCATAGTAGAAAATTTTAAAAAACTTAATAATAAAAATCTTATATGGAAGAAACCATCTAAAGTTTCGGATGATATTCTCTTAACTACACATGAAAATAATTATTTAAATTTAGTAAAAAGTTCTTTCCCCAAAAAAGGGTTTTCCTCACTTGATGGTGATACAATCGTTTCACCTGGAAGCAAAGACGCAACCTTCGATGCAGTTGGATCAATAATTTCTGCAATTGACGGAGTAGAAAAAAAAGAATTTAGAAATGCATTCTGTAGTGTTCGACCTCCTGGACATCATAGTTCACAAAATAAAGCAGCTGGTTTTTGTATTTTAAATTCAGTGAGTATCGGTGCAAATTATTTGTTGAAAAAGTATAAATATAAGAAAGTTGCAATAATAGATTTTGATGTACATCATGGTAATGGAACACAGGATATTTTTTATGAGAATAAAAATGTTCTTTTTATATCAACTCACCAATATCCCTACTACCCAGGAACTGGTTCAGAACAAGAAAGAGGTAAATTTAACAATATCTTTAATATACCTTTGCCAGCTGGCATAAGTTCAGAAGAATATTTAAATGTATTTGATCGTGTATTAAAAAAATTAGAAGAGTTTAAACCAGAGTTTATATTGATTAGCGCTGGTTTTGACGCCCATGAAGATGACCCTCTCGCTCAATTTAATTTAAAAACAGAGGATTATTTCACTATTACCAAAAGAATATTAGAGGCCTCTAAAAAATTTTGTAATGGAAAAGTTGTTTCAATTTTAGAGGGCGGTTATGACCTAAATGCACTTCGAGAAAGCACTAAAAGACACGTTGATGCTCTTTTAGAATTTAATTGATAATTCTTTAGAAAACTCTAAATAAAAATCTTCATGAAATTATATAAAATAAAAAAGTCTGGCATTGATAATAAAGGAAGAGGGCTTTATGCAACTCGTGACATTAAAGAGGGAACCAAAATAATTGACTATGTTGGAAAACTTATAACAAAAAAACAAACACAAGATTCTGATAAGTACGATAATAGTAAACCAATATATTTATTCACAATAAATAAAAGATATGATCTAGATGGAGATTTTCCATGGAATACAGCAGGTTTAATTAATCATTCTTGTGATAATAATTGTGATTACGATGGAAAGGGATTGAAAATTTGGGTCAAAGCAATCAAAGATATTAAAAAAGGTGAGGAGTTTACCTGTGATTATGGATTTGGTTATGATGAAAACTACAAACAATTTCCTTGTAAATGTAAATCAAAAAACTGTTGCGGGTATATTGTAAGAGCTGAGTCTAGATGGCGAATAAATAAAAAGTTTGCTATGAGCAATAAAAATAAATTAATAAAGAACTCTAAATAAAAATAAACCACTTGGTGGTGCTGGAGGAGCACACAGTGTTCTTTTTTTTGACTTAAATCTCTTTTCAAAAGTTTTCAAATCCCATTTAGTTTCTCCCAAATATTTTAAACAACCAACCATAGATCTAACCTGATGTTGTAAAAATGATTGCGAACTAAATTGAAATTCAATTTTATTTTTTGATGATTTAATTTTAATTGATTTAATAGTTTTAATTGGACTTTTAGCGTGACAGCTTGAAGATCTAAAAGTTGAATAATCATTAGTTCCTAATAACTTTTTTGCACCCTTTTTCATTAATTCTAAATTTAAAGGCCTACGAACATGCCATGCTCTATTTTTTTCAATTATTGGTTGGCTTATTTGATTAAAAATAAAGTATTTATAAATTCTTTGTTTTGCTGAAAATCTAGCATGAAATTTATTATTTCTTTTTTTAATATTTTTAATTGCAATGTCTTTTAAATTTAAAAAATGATTTATGGATTTTAAAAATTTAATTTTATCAATTATTTTATTTTTACAATCAAAATGCGCAGATTGCTCAAATGCATGAACCCCTGCATCAGTTCTTCCTTGACCATGTAAAACAATTTTTTCTTTTAATAATTTTGATAATTTTTCTTGAATTAATCCTTGAATTGTTGGACCCTTTTTTTGAATTTGCCATCCTCTAAAATTTGTCCCTACATACTCAATAAGTATTTGGTATCTATTCATTATAAAAATGAACCCTTTTTAATTTTTGTTCCTAAAACAAATTCTCCAATACTTTGAGGCTTTTTTCCTTGTCTTTGTATTTCTTTAATTTTTATTGATTTTTTATCTCCACATGAAATTTCTAAATGGTCAGATAAAACCTCACCTGGTTTTCCTTGTGCTTGTCCAATTTCTGCTTTTAATATTTTATATCTCTCACCGTTAAACATGAAATAAGCGCCTGGAACTGGATAAAGTCCATTTATTTTACCAATTATAATTTTAGCATCTTCTTTCCAATTAATCTGCCCCTCTAATTTTTGAATTTTTGATGCGTATGTAGCTGATGAGTGATCTTGTTCTATAAAGTTTGCTTTATCCTCATATATATCATCTATATTATCTAAAATTTTCTCTGCAGCCAAACTTGATAACTTTTCATTAATATCTTCAGCATTTAAATTATTTTCTATATTAATTTTATAAACATTACATACTGGTCCTGTATCTAGTTCCTCCCCTATTTTCATAATACTAATTCCTGTCTCTTTATCTAAATTCATAATTGATCTTTGAATAGGAGCAGCGCCTCTCCATTTTGGAAGAATAGATGCATGTATATTAATAAATCCTTTTTTAGTTAAATTTAAATATGACTTTGGTATAATTTGACCATAAGCAACAACTATTGCCAAATCTGCCTCTAAAGATTTAAAATATTCTAATTCATCTAAATTTTCTTTTAATGAATTTGGTGTTCTAAATTCTATATTTAAAGTCTCTGAAATTAATTGAATTGGTGACTTGTTAATTTTTTGACCTCTTTTAGATTTTTGAGGTGGTTGTGTATAAACACAAGAAATAGGATATCCATTTTGATAAAGTGATTTTAAAATTGGAACAGCAAACATGGGAGTACCCATAAAAACTATTTTTTTTAGCATTGATTAAGCTTCTACAGAAGTAGATTTTAATTTTGATAATTTTTTAATTATCATTGACCTTTTTAATTTTGAAAGATAATCAATAAATAGGATTCCCTCTAAATGGTCCATCTCGTGCTGAATACATGTTGCCAGAAGACCATCGGCCTTTAGCAATTTCTTTTCTCCATCATAATCAAGATATTCTACTTCACACTTACTAGGTCTATCAATTTCTGCAAACTGATTTGGTACAGAAAGACATCCTTCTTCATAAGTTGCTTTTTCTGGATCTTTATTTTTAATAACTGGATTTACGAAATATCTTGGCTCTTTTTTATTCTCATCTTTACTTATATCCATAACAATAATTCTCTTTGGTACACCAACTTGTATGGCCGCGAGACCAATTCCATTTGCGTCATACATTGTCTCCAGCATATCATCCATCAATTTTTGTTCTTCTTTACCAACGCTATTGACTGGTTTAGATATTTGCCTAAGTAATTTATTAGGTTCTGTTATTATAGTTCTGATAGCCATAATTTGATTTTATTATAATTTTTATACTTTTAAAGGAAGAACTTTTAGCAATAGTTTGTTTCTAATTAAATCAACATTTAATTGATTTAAAGTATTGATAATAAAATAAACTGTATCTTCATCAATATTTTCAATTTTATCAGGTCCAATTACCTCAATTATTCTCAACAATGCGGCACCCATCTCATTATTATCTATCATTGTTTGAATATCGGCAGGCATTTCTGATTGCTTCACCTCATAAAGACTGTCATATTTTTTTGAAATTTCAACTCCATCAGATTTAAGTGCCTCTATAAAAATTATATCTTTTTTTGATAAAAAATATTTTTTATCTTTTTTAATTTTCTTTAAAAATTTATCTAGATCCTCTTCAATTTTAGATTTTGCATAGTCCCCATTAAAATAATTTATAAGTTTTGATTGATGTAAAATTTTACTATTATATTTAATCTTTTTATCTGCTGTCTCTTTCTTGTTTAGATTGTTATTATAAAATGTTGTAAAATTTGAAGGTACATCATCAACATTAATTTCACCTAAAAATTTTTTTAATTCTAAATCAAAGGCATCACCTATTTGATCAGATATAAATAGATCCTTTAATATCTTTATAAATTCTAATTTGATTTTTGGTTCTTCAGCTAAAAGAGTTCTTTGATATAAAAGAGCGCGTCCCTCGATTGAAGATAGGGATTTATATGCCTCTTTTGCATTTAAAAATTGATTAATATTAAATTGGAATTTTTTATAAAATTCGAATAACTCCTCTTCAGAATAATTTTTATCATTAACAGCTTTTTCTATTGTAGAAATTTTTTCTACATCAGTAATCTCTATATCTTGAATTTTAAAAAGTAAATTAGCGGCTGAAAGATATTTCCAAACTATTTTAGGTGTATCGTCACTTGGTTCATAAGAAAACTCAGGGTTGGTTCTATGAGCTAAATGAAAATCTAAAATTGAATTTATTGATATTTCTTTATCTGCCTCATCTAAATATCCAAATAAATAATTTATTTTGTTTTCATAATAACTATCTTCAAAACCTAACTCTTTTTTTAAATCTAAGATTAGTTGTGCTTCTTCATTTTTTCCATAATTGATTAAACAATATAAATTAAATTTTGATAGATATTCATCTTGAATTGGTTCAGAATTTTTAGAAAAAATCTCACATGATTTTTTTACGTTTGATTCTGATAAATAAGTATCTACCAAATATCTTGTTAAATTTGGATGCAAATTTATTATTTGATTTTTAATTAAATATTCTTCTATTAATTCTAAGTTTGCATCTTTTATTAACCAATCAGATTTAAAGCTCATAAATTCTTGCTCAGTAATATTTTGAGTTGGAGAATAAGCGTTGGTTAATAAAGATATGTGCATTATATCAGATGCATCCTCTGAAAGATTAAACTTATTAATATTCTGAAATAAATTTTTTAATTTAGTTCCATCAGAATTTGACCACATATCCATACTTAAACCGTATTCACTAGGATCATATAGTCCAACAATTTTAATTTCTTTTGATGAAAATTCTTTATCAAGTTTAATAGTATCTGTTTGTTTATTTGTTTGTAGTTCATAAACACTATTCTGAGTAGTGCCGCTAGAATTTTCACTTGAAATATTTGTTTCTGAAATAGCTTGATTATCTTTTTTTTCTATATTCCAAATATCAATCGGTTTCTCTTCTGCAAAAGCAGGTGTAAAAAAAATGAGACAAACTAATTTAATTAAAAGAATTTTCTTATTTAACAATTTTAAAATTTTCATTTGGAATAATTTTTTCAATTTCTTTTTTAGGTGCAGGAAAATCAATTGTACTTAGAAAAAAAATAATACCTAAAATAACCCCTAATCCGATTATAGATTTAATCACAAGTCCTATGATACTTACTTTGCCTGAACTTGTGTTTTTAATGAATTGCATATACTTTTAGATAATTTCAAATTAAGACATATTTATGTTTTTTCAATAAAGAAACTTATGAAATCAAAAGAAAATCTAGTTTTTTTGGGGATGATGGGTTCTGGTAAGACCTCTATTGGATCCTTAGTAGCTAAGAAATTAAAATTAAAATTTGTAGATATCGATAAAGAAATTGAAAAAAATTTAAACATTACAATAAAAAAAATCTTTGAAGTTAGGGGTGAGAATTATTTTAGAAAAATTGAGGAACAAACAACTTTAAAAAAACTTAAATTAAACTCTACTGTGATTTCACTTGGTGGGGGGGGCTTTTACAAATAACAGCATTAGAAAAGAAATTTTAAAAAATCATTTATCTTTTTGGCTAAATTGGGATGATAAAACATTGTTAAATAGAATTAAAAACAGTAAAAAAAGACCGTTGGCGATTAATGCAACCGATGCTGAGTTAATTGATTTAATTAAGAAACGATCTAACATTTATTCTAAAGCTTTATATGAGATAAAGTGTGATAATCTTACTAAAAGTGAAATAGTAAATAAAATTGTAAAAATTTATGAAACAAACTAAATTAAATATAGTAACTAAAACCGAAAAATATCCAATAATTATTGGATCAAATTTAACCTCAAGCATATCAAAAATTTTTAAATCAAATTCAATTGATTTTGATAAATGTTTGATTGTTGTTGATAAAAATGTTCCAAAAAAATTTGTTTCAAATATTAAAAGGTCTTTTAAAAATAAAAGTATTTTTGTGTTATTTTTTAATGCTAGTGAAAAAAACAAAAATATTAATAGCGTTAATAAAATTCTAGAAGTTTTATTAAATAAAAACTTTTCAAGAAATGATGTTTTAATTTCTTTAGGAGGAGGAATTACAGGCGATGTAAGTGGTTTTGCAGCTAATCTTTTCAAAAGAGGCCTTAAGTTTGCAAATATTCCAACAACTCTTTTAGCTCAAGTTGATTCATCAATCGGGGGAAAAACTGGAGTTAATTCTAAATACGGTAAAAATTTAATAGGAAGCTTTTATCAACCATCACTGGTTCTCTCAGATATTCAATTTCTTAAATCTTTACCAAAAAGAGAAATAATTTGTGGATATGGAGAAATATTGAAGCATTCATTAATTGATAACAAAAAATTATTTAATTTCTTGAATAAAAATCTTAAAAAAATTTTAAATCTTTCATCTCCATTTATTGAAAAAGCTATCTATGAAAGTTGTAAAATTAAAAAAAAGGTAGTCGAAAAAGATGAAAAAGAAACAGCATTAAGAAAAGTATTAAATTTTGGTCATACATTTGCCCATGCTTATGAGGCAGGCTTAGGGTACAGCCATAAACTAAATCATGGTGAAGCCGTGATACTTGGAATGAAGACAGCACTTAATTTTAGTTTAAAAGAAAATATGCTCAGTAAAAATGAATATAATTTAATTATAAATCATATTGACAACTCTAGTCTACCTTCTTCTATAAAAAAATATTTTACTATCAGAGATTTAAATAAGATTTTATCTTTTATGATCAAAGATAAAAAAAATAATTCTGAAAAAATTAACTTAGTTTTGTTAAAAAAAATTGGTAAGCCAATTTTCAACAAACAATACTCCAAAAAAAAGTTAAATTTATTTTTAAGAAAATTTTTAACTAATTAAAATTTGAATTGAGTGAATAAATTCTTTTAATTCTTGGTCTAAAATCTTGTAAATTTTTTTATTACTTTCAATTTTATTCATTTTTTTTAGTTCTTCAGAAACAATAATTAATTTTAAATGATATTTTCCTTCTTGATTTCCTTTATGATTTTTATGAAGAAAAGATTTATCTTCAATATTTATACTTTCAATATTTATTTGATTTAATAATTTATTTTTTACAATTGTAATTAACTCATTTATATCCATATATGTTATTATATATCATGAAAAATATTTGTGACTGGAAAAATTGTAATGAAATAGGTGAATATAAGGCACCAGTTGAAAAAGATAATAGCAGAAAATTTAGAATGCTTTGCCTTGAGCATGTAAAAGAATTTAATAAAAATTGGAACTATTTTTCGGGAATGAATGATGACCAAGTAATGGATTTTTTAAAATCTGACATGACTTGGCACAAACCCACGCAAAGTTTTAGTTCCTCAGATAATTTTTTCAAAGTGTTATGGAATACAACTTTGAGAGATGAGTTCGATAAAGAAAAAATAAATGGAGATTATAATCATATGCGTCAATTTAAATTCGATCATAAAGATATAAAAGCTTTTGGAATATTGGGGGTTTCTGTGGGTTTAAAGTGGAAGAAAATACAAGATAAATTCAAATTACTTGTGAAAAAATTTCACCCTGATATGAATTCTGGAAATAAAAAATACGAGGAAAAACTTAAACTTATAACATTAGCTTATACTCAGTTAAAAAATACCTATAGGGAAAAAATTGACACCAAATCTTAACACAGAACCAGATATTAAAGTTTCATTAAAACAAACTTTTGGAATTGATTCGGAAATGGAAGTAGATGCATTTTCAAAAAAAAACGAATATGTTCCTGAAATTGATAAAAACTATAAGTTCGATAGAGATACTACTTTAGCTATTATTTCTGGATTTGCATTTAACAAAAGAGTTTTAGTTCAAGGATATCACGGTACTGGTAAATCTACTCACATTGAGCAAATTGCTGCAAGATTAAATTGGCCTTGTATCCGTGTAAATTTAGACAGTCATGTAAGTAGAATTGATTTAATTGGAAAAGATGCAATAGTTCTTAAAGACGGTAAACAAGTAACTCAATTTAATGAAGGAATTTTACCATGGTCTATTCAAAATCCAGTTGCACTTGTTTTTGATGAATATGATGCTGGTAGACCTGATGTAATGTTTGTAATTCAAAGAGTTTTAGAAGCTGAGGGAAATTTTACATTACTAGATAAAAATAAAGTAATTAAACAAAATAAATTTTTTAGACTATTTGCTACTTCAAATACTGTTGGACTGGGTGATACGACAGGTCTTTATCATGGTACGCAGCAAATTAACCAAGGTCAGATGGATAGATGGAATATCGTTACGACATTAAACTATCTAAGCCTAGATAGAGAAATGGACATTGTTTTGTCAAAAAATAAAAACTTAAATAACTCAAAGGGAAAAGAGAAGGTTGCCAACATGATAAAAGTGGCATCCTTAACACGTAAAGGATTTATAGCAGGAGACATTTCAACAGTAATGAGCCCCAGAACTGTATTGCATTGGGCTGAAAATTCTGAGATTTTTAAAGACACTGGTTACGCTTTTAGAGTAACTTTTCTAAATAAATGTGATGATATTGAAAAAAATACTATCGCAGAATATTATCAGAGATGTTTTGGTGAAGAATTGCCAGAGTCCTTGGTAAATATTCAAATTTAAATGAGCTCTAAAGAATCAAACTTAAAAGAAAAATTCAGAATTGCTTTAAATTCAACAGCAAAAGTAATTTCGGATGATTTTGATTTAAATAAAAAAAACTTAGAAGAAAAAAAAGCTAAAGATATTATTTCATTAGAAATCGATAATCTTACTAATCCAAGTGACTTTATAAGACTACGTGCTGAGACTGACTCAAGTGCACTTAAAAAAAAATTTTCTAGTGAGTTCATTTATAAAAAAAACTTACCTAGCAACACTTCATCTAGATCACTTTATAATATTGCTGAAAAAATTAGATATGAGGCCTTGGGCGGTCAAATGCTTAAAGGTATAGAAAAAAACTTTCATGAAAACTATTCACAAATAATTAATCGTAAAAGAAAAGATCAATTAAAAACAAAAGAGGATGTACCTGTGGCAGAGGCTTTTGAATTATATATGCTCAAAAACTTTCATAAAATAAAGTTAAATGCTCTGACATCTAGAATGTTAAATTTTTGGGAGAAAGATTTTGAAAACTCTATTGAAAAGCATAAGGAATTTTTGATGAATAATCTAGAAGATCAAAATACTTACTCTTCAAAGTTTTCTCAAATATTGGAAGAAATGGATATTTTTCAAAGCGATGAAGATAACGAAAAAAAAGAAGAAAATCAGGATCAAGGGCAAGACAATCCTTCAAATGATGATCAGAATAGTGATAAAGAGGATAATAAAGATGAAAATAATGATCAAGAAACCCAAGCCTCTCTAGATGCTGATTATAGCATTGATGAATTTAACTTAGATGAACAACTCAACGAAGTTAAATCAGATGAACAGAGTTCAGAACAAATAGTAAAAAAAAATATAGATAATATTAATCTTGATTATAAAATTTTTACTACACAGTATGATGAAATAGTAAAAGCTGAGAATTTAGAAAATGCTGATGAAGCAACTAAACTAAGAAAAAGCTTAGATCAACAGCTAATTGGTTTCCAAGATGTAATAACAAAATTAGCAAATAAACTTCAAAGACAATTGCTTGCAAAACAAAATAGGGCCTGGGAATTTGATTTAGAAGAAGGCTTGTTAGATAGCTCTAAACTTCCAAGAATTATAATGGACCCTTATAATTCTTTATCTTTTAAAAAAGAAAAGGACTTAGATTTTAAAGATACAGTAGTAACTTTGTTAATTGATAATTCTGGATCCATGAGAGGAAGACCAATTACTATTGCAGCCATATGTGCAGATATTTTATCTAGAACTCTAGAAAGATGCTCAGTTAAAGTTGAAATTTTAGGTTTCACAACTAAAAACTGGAAAGGTGGACAAAGTAGAGAGCTTTGGACTAAAAATTCAAAACCTAAAACACCAGGTAGACTTAATGATTTAAGGCATATTATATATAAAGGTGCAGATACTCATTGGAGGCAAGCAAAAAATAATTTGGGACTGATGCTTAAAGAAGGTTTGCTTAAAGAAAATATTGATGGGGAAGCAATATCATGGGCTTACAACAGAATAAAAAAAAGGAAAGAGGAAAGGAAAATCTTAATGGTAATTTCTGATGGAGCACCTGTGGATGACTCAACTCTTTCTGTTAATTCAGGAGATTTTTTAGAAAAACATTTAAAAAAGATTGTTAAATTTATTGAAAATAAATCCGATATAGAAGTTCTAGCAATAGGAATAGGTCATGATGTTTCAAGGTATTATGACAAAGCAATAAAAATTACTGACGTAAATGAATTAGGAGATGTTATGATATCTCAATTAAGCTCATTATTTGAAACAAAGAAAAGATACCACTAAATATTAAATAATTCTCTATTCTTCCATTTAATATTAACTTCAGCTCCACTACGTGTTTTTGAATTTCTACAGTTTACTGATGCAAAATTTTTCTCTAATAAAGTTTTTCCAATAAACAACCCAAGACCTAAGCCTTCCTTTGACCTATCTTTTGAATAATTTGATTTTAAGTATGGTTCTCCAATTTTTGATATGATGTCTCTAGGATAACCATTACCATCATCCTCTACAGTAATCTCTGTGATTTCACTGTCACTTTTTAAATTAATAAAAATGGTATTTCTAGCAAATTTGTTGGCATTTCCAATAAAATTTCTTAATCCATAAACTATCTCTATAGATTTGCTTATTTTTTTTGGGTTTGAATCTTGATCAAAATTAAAAATAAAATCTTTTTTACTAATTTCCTTAAATGATGAGATAATTTCGTGTAAATAATCTCTAATATTAATATCTTTATCTATAAAATCATCTTCTTCTACAGGGTTAAGAGTTAAACGCTTTAAAATTTCATTACATCTATCAACTTGACTGTTTAATAATTCGATATCTTTTTTTATATCCTTCTGGCCCCTAAATTGTTTCATTAAATCATGAGCAATTATTGTTATTGTAGAAAGTGGAGTGCCTAAAGAATGTGCTGCAGCAGCAGCTTGACCACCCAAAGATAAGAGCTCATGCTCTTTAGCCATTACTTCTTCCATTTTTCCTAAAGCTTCTTTTCTCAATCGAGATTGCGCTCCAAATGTCATTGCAAAATAATTTAAAAATACCAAAGCAATAATTAATGATGTTGGTATAGAATAATAAAAATAATGATTATTGTGAAAATCGCTATTTAAATTAATTGGTAAATCTTGATAACTAAAAGTTAAAATTATAATTATAATTATTGTTAAGATTACTAACAAAGCATTAGTTCTTAAGCTTAAATTTGATGAAGAAAAAACACTTGGTATTAATATAAAAATTACAAATGGATTAGTTATTCCTCCTGACAAATAAAGAAGGATACCTAATTGCAAAATATCTATAAGCAGGAAGACAAAAGCAGATCTATCTGATAACTGTGTTTTTTTATAAATAAAAATTAAATATAAATTACTTAATATTCCTAAAAATATAACTAAATTTGAGGTAATAAAATCAAAATTTGGATTTAGAAATAAATATACAAAATTTACTGCAATTAATTGTCCAATAATTCCGATCCATCTGAGAGTTATATATGTTGATTTTTTAAAAGAATGATATTTTGAAGTTTCAAAGAACTTCATTTTTAAATATCAAGATTTCTAACATTTATAGCATTAGAAACTATAAAATCTTTTCTTAATGCAACGTCATTACCCATTAAAGTATGGATTAAACTTTGATCTTTTTTCAAATCTTTTGAGTATTGTACTTGAAGTAGATTTCTTGTTTCTGGGTCTAATGTTGTACTCCACAATTCTTCTGGATTCATTTCTCCAAGACCTTTAAATCTTTGGATATTCATTTTTGATTTTTCCTCATCAATTTTTTTTGAATAATCTTTAGATCCTTTTTTAATTTTTTTTAACTCCTTGTTATTATTTATTATGTAATCTTCTAAATCCTTCTCATCCTTAATATAAATACCTTTAGAACCTTTGTTAATTTTAAATAAAGGAGGTTGCGCTAAATAAACATGGCCATTTTCAATTAATTTATTAAATGGTTTATTATTGAAAAAAGTTAAAAGAAGGGCTCTTATATGAGAGCCATCTACATCAGCATCCGTCATAATAATAATTTTTCCATATCTTAAATCTTTTAAATCAATCTCTTGTGCTTTTGGATCCAAACCTAGAGCATTAATCAAGGTTACAATCTCATTTGAAGAAATCATTTTAGACAAAGCCTTTGTCCTTTGATCTGAACCATTTCCATTGCCGTTACCATTTTTCTTAACATTTAAATCTTCTACGTAAGTATTCAGTATTTTTCCTCTAAGTGGTAAAACTGCTTGATTTGCTCTATTTCTTCCTTGTTTAGCAGATCCACCCGCTGAATCCCCCTCTACAATAAACAATTCAGTTCCTTCTTGTTTGCCAATTTGACAATCAGCTAATTTTCCAGGAAGACCACTTAATTCAAGGGCTCCTTTTCTTCTTACATTTTCCCTTGCTTTTCTAGCAACATCTCTGGCCATTGCAGCCTGAATAACTTTAGCTAAAATAATTTTTGCAATAGACGGATTTTGATCAAACCAAATAGACAATTTTTCATTTACTAATGTTTCAACAATCATCCTTACTTCTGATGAGACTAGCTTATCTTTTGTCTGAGATGAAAATTTTGGATCAGGAATTTTAGTTGAAAGTACACAAGTTAGACCTTCCTTGATATCGTCGCCTGAGATTGCTAGTTTATTTTTCTTTAATAAATTATTTTCATTTGCATATTTATTAACTACTCTAGTTAATGCACTTCTAAATCCCAACAAGTGAGTTCCACCATCTTTTTGATAAATATTATTCGTATATGGAAATATATCTTCTGTATATCCTGCATTCCATTTTAATGAACACTCTAATTCAATATTATTTTTTTTTCCTTCGATATATATTGGTTTTCTAAACAAATCATTGCCATTTTTATTTTGAAGTTTTTCTCTTTTTTCATCTAAAAAATCTACAAATTCTAGAACACCACCATCAAATTTAAACTCGGATGTTTTCTCTTTCTTTTGACTTGAATCGGTAAATATTATTTTAATTCCTTTATTTAAAAATGCTAATTCTCGCATTCTTTTAATAAGAATATTTGCACTAAATTTTGTTGAAGAAAAAATTTCTTTTGAAGGTAAAAAAGTAATTTGTGTACCAGTTTGTTTTGCTTTTCCTACTACCTTCAAAGGAGCTTTGGCTTCACCATTTTGAAATTCTATATAGTGTTTTTTTCCATCTCTGAATATCTCTAACTTTAATTTTTCTGAAAGCGCATTGACAACTGAAACACCAACGCCATGCAATCCACCTGAAACTTTATAAGAATCATGATCAAACTTACCACCAGCATGAAGTTGGGTCATAATTACCTCTGCTGCTGATTTTTTTTCTCCCTTATGGATATCAACAGGGATACCTCTTCCATCATCATTTACTGTAATTGTTCCATCAGAGTTAATTTTTACATTAATATTTTTACAATATCCTGCTAATGCCTCATCAATAGAGTTATCAACAACTTCGTAGACCATATGATGTAAACCAGTTCCATCATCTGTATCTCCAATGTACATACCCGGTCTTTTTCTAACCGCTTCAAGACCCTTTAGAACTTTGATGGAGTCTGCCTGATATGTGTTTTTATTTGTCATTTTTTTAATTTTTGGAAAAAGAAAATTATAGCATTATTTATAAAAATTGCTGATTTATCTTAACAAAAAAAATCTAAAATACCTAAATTAACCTTGAAAAATAAAGCTTATTTGATGGCGGAGAGAATGGGATTCGAACCCATGAAAGAATTACTCCTTTACACGCTTTCCAAGCGTGCGCCTTCAACCACTCGGCCACCTCTCCTGGTAGATCTATAAAATAAATTCATTAAATTTTTCTTTATTATCTAAAATATACTTAGGAAAACTTTGATCTAATTTCACAGATTTATATTTATGCCCTCTTTCAAATAAATCTTCTTTATTTTCAATTTTTTTTTTTATTATTTCTATAGAACTATATTTTTCTAAGGAAAATTCAGAATGAGCAAAAGTTTTTAACTTCAATGAAATTTCTTCAGGAGTCATTATGTTATTAAAATGCCATCCTGCATCCTGAAATATCTGAATATTTTTTTCTTTATCAATTCTATAAAATTTATAGTTTATATTCTTTGATTTAACTTTTTGTCTCATAAAATCAATAGATTTAAGATTTTTTTTTTTACAAACTCTAGATCCTTCCCATGGTGATTCATTTGAATTGTATAAGTTAAATTTATAATTATAAAAATTATGTAAAAATATTCCATATTTTTTTTTTAAAATAAAATTATTTAGTAATTCAGGTTTTATGATTTCATCTGGATCTGAAAAAAAAATATAATCATCTGGTTTCGCAAAGTCTATATAATTTAGTAAATATTCTCTTTGAATCGCTTGGTTCTCCCATCTATTAGTTTGTTTTGGAAAAGGGTTGGAGTTTAAAAAATATTTAATTTTTTTTTGATCATAATAATCTTTCCAAATAAAATTTTTTCCTTTTTTGTTACCTTTATGATCAAACTCAGACTCACAAACAACAAAATAATCAACTTGGTCAAATAATATGTTATATCTCAATTCAAACATAAAATTGTTATCAAAAAAAGTAATACAATCGATAATCTTATTTTCAATCATTTAACCACATCTCTAATATTTCTGTATTAATTTTTGTTTCCATAATTGAAACTCCAGGAAATGAAGGTTTATTTTTTCCCTCAAAGATATCTTTGCTAATTTTTTCAATTTCATAAGAGTAAATATTTTTTTCAAATTTGCCCTTTAAAATTTCATTTTTATCTTTTGTATTTTTAAATATCTCTGTGTTACCTGTCCATGTATTTTTAATTAACAAATATCCTTTTTCGAAATTAATAATTGTATCTGATCCAAGAGATTTTTTAAATGATGATCTTATTTTTGAAGTGAAATTTTCATCAAAACAAATATCTGCTTCTGCATTGATGTCTACACCCATATATCCATCTTCTCTTTTAATGTTTTTTAATTTAAACTTTTTATAGTTTATTCCTTCAATTAAAGAAGCAACTAAAACACTAAAAGATACAGGATAACAGCCTAAATCTAAAATACATCCTCCACCTAAATTTTTATTAAATAGTCTATTATTTAAATCGATTTTTTTCTTTTTGTTAAAAAAAAGAAATTTTTTTTTTGTAAGTAAATTTTTACAAAAAAAAGATTCCATAGAAATTACTTTTCCAAGTTCTTGACTTTTTATTATTTCAATTGTTTTTAAAATTTGAGGGTTATATCTGTACATATATCCTTCTGCAAAAAATAATTCTTTATTTATTACTTCATCACTTACTATTTTAGCATTTTTAAGATTTGTGAGTGCTGGTTTCTCAACCAAAATTTTTTTATTACTTTTTATTGCTTTTATTATCCATTCAAAATGGAGATTATTTGGTAGAGCTATGTATACAACATCTATATCCTTGCAATTTAATAAGTCCTCATATTTTTTAAAAATATAATTATCATTAATTTCGTACTTATTTTTGAAATATTCTAATTTAGATGCGTTAGAACTTGAAATTGCCAAAAGTCTTCCATTTTTAACATTTAAAAATCCTTCAGAAAAAGTTTGGGCAATATTTCCTAAGCCAATGATTCCCCAATTTATTTTCTCCATAAATTATTCTTTTTGTATTTTTAAAACTCCTATAAATGCTTCTTGTGGAATTTCTACTCTTCCAAATTGTTTTGATCTAGCTTTTCCTTTTTTCTGTTTTTCTAAAAGTTTTCTTTTCCTGTCTGTTGCTCCACCACCATGAATTTTAGTTAAAACATCCTTTTTAAAACCTTTTATTGTCTCTCTTGCGATAATTTTACCTCCAATCGCAGCTTGAACTGGGATCATAAAATTATGTCGAGGAATTAAATCTTTTAATTTTTCACAAACTTCTCTTCCGGTTTTTTGAGCAAAATCTTTATGAATCATCATAGCTAAAGCATCAACAGGTTCTCCATTAACTAGTATTCCTAATTTAACTAAATCTCCCTCTCTATGTTCAATTATTTCATAATCAAAACTGGCATATCCACTAGTCATTGATTTTAATCTATCATTAAAGTCAAAAACTACTTCGTTTAAAGGTAATTCATAATTCACAACTGCTCTGTTGCCTGAGTAACTTAAATTAGTCTGAATTCCTCTTTTATCCTGACACATTTTTATAATTGAACCTAAATATTGGTCAGGAGTAATGATTGTTGCTTTTATCCATGGTTCTTCAATATATTTTATTAAAGTTGGATCGGGTAAACTTGATGGATTTTGAAGATCAATTACATTTCCATTATTAAGGTAAACTTTATAAACAACACCTGGTGTAGTTGTTAACAAATTAACATCAAACTCTCTTTCTAGTCTCTCGGTTACAATTTCCAAATGAAGTAAGCCTAAAAATCCACATCTAAAACCTAATCCTAAAGCAGAAGATGACTCTGGTTCAAATGAAAAACTTGCATCATTTAATTGTAATTTAGCTAGACCATCTTTAAGTTTTTGAAACTCAGAACTATCTACTGGAAATAGTCCACAGAACACTACTGGCTTACTTGGTTTAAATCCTGGCAATGCTTCATTTAAGGGTTTTGAAGCATCACAAATCGTATCTCCAACTTTTGTTTCAGACAAAACTTTAATACCAGTTGTAATAAATCCAATTTCACCTGTTTTTAGTTCATTTATGTCTACTGGCTTTGGTGTAAAAACACCAACTTTTTCAACAATATACTCCTGATTAGTAGACATCATTTTTATTTTCATGTGTTTAGAAAGTTTACCATCTATTACTCTCACTAATATCACTACGCCTAAATAAGTGTCATACCAGCTATCAACCAATAAACATTTTAGATCGGCTGAGCTTTCTCCTTTTGGTGCAGGCAATGTTGTTATTATTTGTTCTAAAATTTCCTCTATACCTTCACCAGTTTTACCTGAACACGGAATTGCATTTTCAGTATCAATTCCTATCACCTCTTCAATTTGTTTTTTTGTTCTATCTAAATCTGATGCTGGTAAATCAACTTTATTTAAAACTGGCACTATCTCATGGTTGGTATCTAAAGCTTGGTAAACATTTGCTAAAGTTTGGGCTTCTACTCCTTGTGTACTATCTACAATCAAAATTGAACCTTCACAAGCATATAAAGATCTACTTACTTCATAACTGAAATCTACATGACCTGGTGTATCAATAATATTTAAAATATAATTTTTTCCATTTTTAGCTTTATAATTTAATTTTACAGTTTGCGCTTTAATTGTGATACCTCTTTCGCGTTCAATATCCATAGAATCTAAAACTTGAGCTTTCATTTCTCTTTCAGTTAATCCACCACAACTATGTATAATACGATCAGCAATAGTAGATTTTCCATGATCAATATGTGCAATAATTGCGAAATTTCTTATATTATCAATTGAACTCATTAATTTATTTTAGGAACGAATTTTAGCGCCAGTTTTATTTTCAACTGTTTCTATTATTAAATTATTAATTTTTTCCAAATCATTATCCGTTAGAGTTTTTTCTGAAGACTGAATTGTTACACTGATAGCAATTGATTTTTGATTTTCAGGAATATTTTCTCCCTCATAAACATCAAATACTTTAATGTTTGAGATTAAATCTTTATCAATATTTGATATGACACTTACTAAATCTTGCGCACTTATTTTTTTATCAATAATAAATGCAAAATCTCTCTCAGATTTTTGAAAGTCAGATACTGAATATTTTGTTTTTTGATCTTTTAAAGATTTTTTTGGAAGTTTTAAATTATCTAGAAATATTTCAAATCCAACTAAACAATCTGTTTTAATATCTAGAGTTTTGATAATGTTTGGATGAATTTCACCAAAATAAGCAGCTACCTTATCTTTTCCCTTATTTAAAAATATTCTGCCTGATTTTCCTGGATGATAATAATTGGGACTTTCGTTATCAATATAAAATTTTTCTGAGTCATAACCAGCTTCTACTAAAGTTTGTATAACATCTCTTTTAATATCAAAAAGATCTACATTTCTCTCTTTTTCAATCCATGAAAGTCTAGATTTTTTTCCAGCTGACAGTCCACAAACAACTGTGTTCTGTTCTCCAGGTTGTGGACCATAAAATATTGGCCCTATTTCAAATATTGATAAATCTTTAATTCCTCTATCTAAGTTTTTGCTCATATACATTGCTAAATTTGAAAAAATAGAATTTCTTAATACTCCTAATTCAGAGCTAATTGGATTTACAATTTTTATTTCCTTATTATCTTCTTTAAAGTGATCGTTATATTTAGTGTCTGTAAAAGACCAAGTAATTGCTTCCAAATACCCTTTGGATGCTACTGCCCTTTGAAGAAAATGAAATAACTTTTGAGTTAGATTTAAAGTATTTTTGGATCTTTCTTTAATTGGATTTTCTATTTTTATTTTTTCATAGCCACTAATTCTTACAAGTTCCTCAACTATATCAATTTCTTGAACAATATCTGGTCTCCAAGATGGAACTGATAATTTAAAAAATTTTTTTTCTTTTTTTAATTTAAAACCAAGTTTTTCTAAAATGGTTATCATTTCTTTGGTTGAAATTTTAAAACCGGTAATTTTTTCAAATGTTTTTGGTTCAAATTTTATTATTTTGTTTTTATAAGACTCAATTTTTTGAATATCTATTTTACTAATTTCACCACCACAAATTTCCTTAATTAAAAAAGCTGCTTTATTTAATCCATCTTCAATAGACAGCTGATCAATACCTCTTTCAAATCTAAATTTAGCATCTGTATCGATATTTAATTTTTTTGCAGTTTTTCTAATTGATCTTGGGTCAAAATAAGCCGACTCTAATAAAACATTTGTTGTATCTAACTCTGTACCAGATCTTGTTCCACCAATAATTCCCCCTAGGCCTAAGACACCTTTATTATCACTAATTACACACATTCCATCATCTAGTTTATAATTTTTATTATCTAGAGCAGTAAATTCTTCTCCTGATTTTGAATTTCTAACAATTATTCCCTTCTCAATTTTGTCGGCATCATATGCATGCAAAGGACGATTAATATCAATCATGACATAATTAGTAATATCTACAATTGCAGATATTGGTTTTTGGCCTATAGAAATTAATTTATCTTTCAACCACTGAGGACTCTCTGTATTTTTGACATTAATAATCAGGCAGCTACCAAAAGATAAACAGCCTTGATTTTTTTCTTTTGTTATCTTTACTTTTAAGGTCTGTTTTTTATTAGATTTAATTTTTTTATCTTTTTCTGTTTTTAAGTTTCCAAAACCTGCGGCAGATAAATCTCTTGCTATCCCCCGAACTCCAAGACAGTCAGATCTATTTGGTGTAATTGATAAATCGATAAGATTAGAGCTTGATTTAGAAAAATAATTTTTTCCAATACTTTTTGCATATTTAGATGGTGACAGCTCCGTAATTCCATCACTTTCATCTGATAAATTCAATTCAGATTCAGAACAAAGCATTCCATATGATGTAACGTCTCTTATTTTAGCAACAACAAGTTTAGTTTTGTTTTTTGGGATTATTGCGCCTGGTGGGGCATATACAGTAAGAAGGCCCTCTCTTGCATTTGCAGCACCACAAACAACTTTTTTGATTTCTTTATTACCAACATCAACATCACAAACTTTAAGTCTATCTGCATTAGGATGTTTTTCTGTTTTTATAATTTTTGCAACTTTAAATAAATCTAATCCCTCAGATAAATTTTCTATACTCTCAACCTCAAGACCTATGTCTGTTAGTTTCTCAAGAAGTTTATTTTCTTTGGCACTTGTTTTTAAATGATCTTTTAACCAATCATATGTAATCTTCATCTGCTTAGACCTCTATAATTTGAAGGAACATCAAGCGGATCAAAACCAAAATGATTTAGCCATCTATAATCACAATCAAAAAATGCTCTTAAATCATTAATGCCATATTTAAGCATTGCTAATCGGTCTATACCTATACCAAAGGCATATCCTTGATATTTAGAAGGATCTACTTTTACATTTCTTAAAACATTAGGATGCACCATGCCGCAGCCTAAAATTTCAAGCCACTTATCACCTTCTCCGATAATTATTTTGCCATCTTTTATTTCATAACCAATATCTACTTCAGCTGATGGTTCTGTGAATGGAAAATGACTTGGTCTAAATCTCATTTTAATTTTTTCAACTTCAAAAAATTCTTTAATGAAATAATTCAAGCATCCTTTCAAATGTCCCATATTTATATTTGTATCAATATGCAAACCTTCTACTTGATGAAACATTGGTGCATGTGTTTGATCACTATCAGATCTGTAAGTTCTCCCAGGAGCAATGATCTTAAATGGGGGTTTGTCTTTTAGCATAGTTCTGATTTGAACTGGTGAAGTATGGGTTCTTAATAAAACCTCTTTGTTTTCATCTAAGTAAAATGTATCATGCATATCTCTTGCTGGATGATTGTCAGGTGTGTTTAAAGCAGTAAAGTTATTATATTCATTTTCAACATCAGGGCCTTCCTCAACACTGAATCCTATTTCAGAGAAAATAGATGAAATTTCATCAATAGTTTGGGAGACCGGATGAACCTTTCCTCTTACAAATGATCTTTCAGGTAAAGTTATATCCACCTTTTCTTTTTCTAATTTTTCGTTTATTTTTTTTCCTTCTATCTCATTGATTTTATAAGTTATCAAATTCTGAAGTTCATCTTTTACTTGATTTAAATCTGATGCAAATTTTTTTCTATCAGTCTCTGGAATTGAACCTATTGTTTTAAATTTAGAGGAAATTAAACCATTTTTACCAAACAGCTCGCTTTTGATTTCATTTATTTGATCACTGCTTAAATCATTTTCTAGCTTTGATATAAACTGATCTCTAATATTTTTTATGTCTGACATATTAGTAGATTATTTCCTTAAGAAATAAAAACAATAGCGAAGATTAATTTAAAGCTGATTGAGCTTTTTGTACAATGGTTTTAAATGCTTCAGGGCTATCGTAAGCAATTTCAGCAAGAATTTTTCTATCTATTGCTATACCACATTTATTTAATCCATTGATAAATTTTGAATAAGTTAGGCCTTCAGCTCTAACGCCAGCATTGATTCTTTGTATCCATAATGATTTAAAATCTCTTTTTTTATTTCTTCTATCTCTGTAAGCGTATTGCATGGATTTTTCCATAGCTTGCTTGGCCACTCTAATGGTATTTTTTCTTCTACCCCATTGACCCTTTACAGCTTTTAAAACTTTTTTATGTTTAGCTTTACTAGTTACACCTCTTTTAACTCTTGCCATTATTAACCTCTTAAACTGTAAGGCATGTATGACTTAACAATTTTTCCATCTTGTTTAGACAATGTTGTAGTGCCTCTAAGTTTTCTTATTTGTGAATTCGTTCTTTTTATCATGCCATGCCTTTTACCTGCTTGAGCAGAAATAACTTTACCCTTAGCGGATATTTTAAATCTTTTTTTTGCTGAGCTTTTTGTTTTTAGTTTTGGCATAATTCTGCGGACTTATACAAAGAAAGATATAATTTTACAACCTCTATTAAAGCTTATAAAGGCTGAATTACCATGATCATTTGCTTCCCATCAAACTTGGGATGCAATTCTACCTTGCCGATATCCTTCATATCTTCTTTAATTTTACCCATTAGTTCATTTCCTAGATGGGAATGCTGAAGTTCTCTACCTTTAAATCTTATAGTGAATTTAACCTTGTCTCCTTTAGCTATAAATTTTTTAGCATTTTTGACTTTAAACTCGTAATCATGAGTTTCTGTAACAGGTCTCATTTTAATTTCTTTTAACGAAACAATTTTTTGTTTTTTCTTCGCAAGATTTGCTTTTTTCTGAGCATCATACTTATATTTACCCATATCCATTATTTTACATACAGGAGGATTTGCGTTAGGTGCTATTTCAATTAAATCTAAACCTTGATTTTTTGCCATGGAAATAGCTTCGTTGGTTTTCATCACTCCAAGATTTTCTCCATCACTTGCTATAACCTGTACATCAGGAGAAGAAATTCTATTATTTGATCTTGGACCTCTGTCCTTGGTTCTTCTTTGAAAATAATTTTGTTTGAAATCTGCCACTTAGTTTGAAGATGCTTTGTTTAAAGCAGAGAATGTTTTTAAGAATTGATCTATACCCATATTTTCTTGTTTATTAGAGTCTAATCTTCTAATCGTTACTGAATTGGAGTCAACTTCTTTTTTACCACAAATTAATAAAAGCGGTATTTTTGCCAAAGAATGATCTCTAATTTTATAATTTAAATTATGATTTTTTAAATCTACTGCAGAACTTATACCTGAGTTTTTAATTTTATTTGATACTTCAACTGCATAATCATTAAATTCTTCTGAAATAGGTATTACCATAGTCTGTAAAGGAGATATCCAAAATGGAAACTTACCTGCATAGTTTTCAATTAAAATTCCAATAAATCTTTCTAGGGAACCAAATAATGCTCTGTGCAACATAACAGGAACTTTTTTAGTTCCATCTTTGTCAACATAAGAAGCATCTAATCTTCCAGGCAAATTTAAATCTACTTGCAAAGTTCCACATTGCCAATCTCTACCGATAGCATCTCGTAAAACAAATTCAATTTTAGGACCATAAAATGCTCCCTCTCCTTTATTAATGGTATATTCTAATTTAGAAGCTTTAACAGCTTCAAGTAAAGAAGCTTCTGCTTTATCCCAAACTGAATCATCACCAACCCTTACTTCTGGCCTATCTGCATATTTTAGAATCACATTTTCAAAACCAAGATCCTTATAAATATCTAGTATTAAATTTGTAACAATTAAACATTCGCTAGTAATTTGATCTTCAGTGCAAAAAATATGAGCATCATCTTGGGTAAAGGCTCTTACTCTTAATAACCCATGTAAAGCGCCTGATGGCTCATAACGATGAACTTTACCAAATTCAGCAAAACGTAACGGAAGATCTCTGTAACTTTTTAAGCCTTGATTAAATACCTGGATATGACCAGGACAATTCATTGGTTTAATTGCAAAAACTTTCTCATCTGGTGTTTCAGAAGTATACATGTTTTCTCCATATTTTTCCCAATGCCCAGATTTTTCCCATAGTTGTCTATCTAGTACCTCTGGAGTATTGACCTCTTTATAACCAGCTGCATCTTGTCTGCTTCTCATGTAGTTAATGAGCTTTTGAAACAAACCCCATCCTCTTTCATGCCAAAACACTGAGCCAGGGCTTTCTTCTCTAAAATGAAATAAATCCATTTCTCTACCTAATTTTCTGTGATCTCTTTTTTCGGCTTCTTCTATTCTTTTCAAATATTCATCTAGATCTTTTTGAGTTGCCCAACTCGTACCATATATTCGTTGCAACATTTCATTATTAGAGTCTCCTCTCCAATATGCTCCTGATACTTTTGTAAGTTTAAAATATTTCCCTGTTTTACCTGTAGAGGATAAATGTGGGCCTCTACATAAATCATGCCATTCTCCATGAAAATAAATTGATACATCTTCATTTTCAGGTATCGCTTCAATCAACTCGGCTTTATAAATTTCTCCTTTTTTTTTAAAATGGCTAATTGCTTTGTTTCTATCCCAAACTTCTCTTTTTGTTATTTCATTCCTATCAACAATCTCTTTCATTTTATTTTCAATTTTAACAAGATCATCCTCTGTAAATGGTTCTTTTCTAGCAAAGTCATAATAAAATCCATTTTCAATCACGGGTCCAATTGTAACTTGTGTTCCAGGAAATAATTCTTGAACAGCCATAGCTAAAATATGAGCTGTATCATGCCTTATAGTTTCTAAGCCCTCAGGATTTTTTGAGGTAAAAATTTTTACAGAGCAATCATTTTCAATTACAAAATCAAGATCTTTAAGCTCACCATCAACGCTTATGACCATGGCTTGTTTGGCTAATGATTTACTAATTTTTTCAGCTACTTCAAGTCCAGTAACTTTATTAGGAAAATCAATATTCTTTCCGTCAGGTAATGTTATTATCGGCATTTAATTTAATAATCTTTTATACTCTGAATAAGTAGAAAAGCACATTTTTTCAACATTAAATTTTTGAACTATGTTTTTTCTTCCCTCATTACCAATTGATTTTAATAGAGTTTCATCCATGTTAAGGGTTTTTAAAATTTTATCACTTAATGATTTAGCATTTCCTGCTTCGTATAAAAAACCAGTCTTTTCATCAATTATCGTTTCGTTAGAACCTCCAATGTTACTTGCTATAATTGGTTTTTCCATTGATTGTGCTTCGACAGCAACTCTGCCAAAAGCTTCTGGTTCAGTTGAGGCTGAAACAATAATATCAGAAACTTTATAAGCTAAGGCCATATCTTTACAATGATCAATGAATCTTATTTGTTTTGATAATCTGTATTGCTCTGAGAGTCTTATTAATTTTTTCTTATATAAATCTCTACCTTGATCACTACCTAAAATAACGGCATAAAATGCTTCATAACCCAGTTCTGTATTCACTAAGTTAACTGCCTCAATAAATACTTCCTGTCCTTTCCAAGAAGTTAATCTACCAGGTAAAAGTATAATTTTTTTATCTTTTTCAATGTCCCATTTTTTTAACAATTTTTTCTCGTCAATTTCAATTTTGGTTGTTGGATCAAAGTAGTCGACATTTATTCCTCTAAAAATAACCATTAATTTATTTTTCTCATTTAAATATTTTGAATAATTTTTTTTAATATGAGAAAAAATAAAATTAGATCCTGCAATAATTAAATCTGCTCTAGTCATTACTGAATTATAAATTTTTTTTATATTACCTTTAAAATTGTATGTTCCATGAAATGTAGTTACAAATTTTCGTCCTGTGATTTTTGTTGCTAACAAACATGACCAAGCAGGCGCTCTACTTCTCGCATGAACTAAAGAAATATTATAAATTAAAATTATTCCAATTAAGATAAAAGCATTAATTAAGATTAATAAAGGATTTTTACTTTGCACTGGGAGTCTAAAAATTTTAACTTTTTTTCTATCTACAAATTTAAGTAATTCACCACCACTTGTTACAATAAATGATTTACAATTATTTTCTGGTAAATAATGCGCAATATCATAACAGCCTGTTTCAGCTCCCCCATAACCTAGTTTTGGTATTACTTGTAAAACTTTTAAATTAGATGACATTTGATATGATTATATATTAATAGACAAAACTTATAAACGATTATGGCAAATTTCAGATTTCATCAAATATCAAATACAAAGAAAATTAGACATATTTCTGAAATTTTTAAAAATAGTTCTTTTATAGTTTTTTTGCATGGCTTTATGTCAGATCTTGAAGGAAAAAAACCAAATGCATTTTTGAAATTTGCTAAAAAAAATAAAACTAGTTTTTTGGCACTAGAATACTCTGGTCATGGGAAATCTTCTGGAAAATTTGTAAATGGAAATATTTCAAAATGGAGTAAAGAGACATCAATTTTAATAAAAAAATACGTTAAAAAAAAAGAATTTATACTAATTGGCTCAAGTATGGGCGCATGGATTTCGCTCAATCAATTCAAAATTTTCAAAAAACAAATTAAAGGATTTTTAGGAATAGGAGCTGCTCCTGAATTTTTAGAAAATTTAATGTGGAAAAAATTTACCAAAAAAATGAAAGAAGAAACAATACGTAAGGGTATTTATCAATTAAAACATGGCAATTATGAATACCCAATTACATTACAATTAATAAAAGATGGAAGGAAAAACAAAGTCTTAAATAAGAAAATAAATTCAAATATTAAAGTAACAATGGTACATGGTGAAAAAGATGAGGCAGTTCCTGTCTCATATTCAAGGAAAGTTTTAAGATTATTTCCAAAAGCTAAGAAAAAATTAAATATTATAAAAAAAGGTGATCACAGTTTGTCAAATAAAAAATGGTTAAATATAATCTTAAAAGAGCTTCAATTATTAATTTAGCTAACTTTTTTTATATCTTTTTTTAAAGTAATTGGATTTTTTAACTTATCCAACATTTCTTTAGGACACACCTGAACAAAATTATTTACTTCATCATCAAAGTTCTCGATTATTTTTTTCGATAATTGAGATTCAGTTTCTTTAAAGTGCTCACTCACTAAACTTTTTAGATATTTTTTCCAATAATCTGTTTCTACATTTTGCCAAACTACTGACTCTGAATTTACTTTCTTTTCAAACTGTTGAGATTTGTCATATATAAATGCCATTCCACCTGTCATACCAGCTGCAAAATTATCACCAACATCTCCTAAAATTACTACAGTTCCACCTGTCATATATTCACATCCATTAGAATCGCATCCCTCAATTACAGTAACTGCACCAGAATTTCTTACAGAAAATCTTTCACCAGCTTGGCCAGCAGCAAAAAGTTTTCCTGAAGTAGCTCCGTAAAGAACAGTATTTCCTAAAATTGTATTCTCGTTTGAAACTAAATTACTCTCTTCAGGTAATTTTATTGAAATAGTAGCTCCTGACAAACCTTTACCAACATAATCATTTGCATCTCCCTTTAATACAAGTTTTAAACCTTTAGAAGAAAATGCACCAAATGATTGACCCGCTGATCCTTTAAAATTTAAAACTAAAAAGTTTTCATCAAGTTTTTCATAACCATATTTTTTATACAAGTGATGAGAAATTCTTGTGCCTACTGCTCTGTGAGTATTTTTTATTTGATATTCTTTCTCAATTTTTTCAGAATTATCTAAAGCTTGTTCAATTTCTGGCCAAATTTGTTGGTCAAGAGTATCTGGTACACTGTTTATTTCTTGATCCTCACAATACCTTGGATTATTTCCAGTATCAGCTTGAACAAATAAAGGATTTAAATCTAAATCGTCTAAATTTGGAGAACCCTTACTAACCTGTTTTAACAAGTCTGTCCTACCAATCACTTCATTTAATGATTTAAAACCTAAATTTGCTAATATTTCTCTTACTTCACTGGCTATAAATGTGAACAAATTAACTACTTTTTCTGGAGTTCCAGTAAATTTTTCTCTAAGCTTTTCATCTTGTGTACAAACGCCTACAGGACATGTATTTGAATGACACTGCCTTACCATTATACATCCCATTGCAACTAATGCTGTAGTAGCAACACCATATTCTTCAGCGCCCATCATTGCAGCTATCACCACATCTCTTCCAGTTTTAATTCCACCGTCCGTTCTTAATGTAACTTTATGTCTAAGATTATTTAAAGTTAATACTTGGTTTGCTTCCGTCAAACCCATTTCCCATGGTATTCCAACATACTTAACACTAGTCTGTGGTGTTGCTCCTGTTCCACCATTGTGTCCAGAAATTAATATTATATCTGCTTTTGCTTTAGCTACACCAGCTGCGATTGTTCCTACTCCAGAGGAAGCAACAAGCTTAACTCCAATTCTTGCTTTAGGATTTATCTGTTTCAAATCATAAATTAGTTGTGCAAGGTCTTCGATTGAATAAATATCATGATGTGGCGGTGGTGATATTAAAGTTACTCCAGGAGTTGAATGTCTAAGTTTAGCAATCTCCTCTGTAACTTTAAATCCTGGTAGCTGGCCTCCCTCACCAGGCTTAGCGCCTTGTGCAATTTTAATTTCTATCTCATTACAATTATTAAGATAATTAACTGTAACTCCGAATCTTGCAGAAGCTATTTGTTTTACTCTTGAGTTTGCGCTGTCACCATTATCTAAAACTTTAAATCTACTTGCGTCTTCACCGCCTTCACCGCTGCATGAGGCACCTTTGATCCTATTCATACCAGTTGCCAAAGTTTCATGTGCCTCTTTAGATAAGGCTCCATGAGACATACTCCCACTTCCAAATCTTTTTAAAATATTTTCTATTGGCTCAACCTCAGAAATATCTATTGGCCCATTTAATTTTTTTTCTCTGAAATCAATTAAGTCTCTAAGATTAATAGGTGGTAAACTGTATATTCCATCCGCATATCTTTTATAAGCATCATAAGAATTAGATCCTACTGCACTTTGAAGTAAATGAATTAATTTTCCTTGATATTGATGAGTTTCACCATTTTTACGATATCTATATATACCGCCTATCGGCAATATGGTTTCAGAACTTTCAAATGCCTCTTTATGGATTTCTCTAATTTTTTTCTCTATACCCGTAAGTCCAATACCTGAAATTTTAGAGACAACTCCTGGAAAATAATCTGCAACAATTGTTCTACTTAAACCTACTGTTTCAAAGTTACATCCACCTCTATAAGAACTTAGAACTGAAATACCCATCTTAGACATGATCTTTAATAAACCTGCATTTACTGATTTTATGTATCTCTCTACACATTCATCAAAGCTAAATTGACCAAATAATTTCTTTTCATGACGCTGAAATAAACTATCAAATGCTAAATATGGATTTACAGTAGTTGCTCCAACTCCTATTAATGTTGCAAAAGAGTGTGTATCTAAAGCCTCTCCAGATTGAACATTTATTGATACATATCCTCTTAGTTTTTTTTCAACAAGGAATGAATTAATTGATCCAACTGCTAAAAGCATTGGTATTGGAAGTTTTAAGTTAGAAAGCTCTTTGTCACTTAAGATCAATTGAGTAACTCCCTGTCTTACTGCAATTTCAGCTTCTTTTTGAATTTTTTTAATTGAATCAAATAAAGTTTCTTCCTTAGAAAAAGTACAATCAATTATAGATGAATTGTTGCCAAAAAAATTTATAAATTTTTCAAACTGAGAATTTGATAATATTGGACTATTTAAAACATAAATATTTTGCTTTGTTAAATTATCAAAATTTAAAATATTTCCAAGATTTCCAAATCTTGTTTTCAAACTCATAACCTTGTTTTCTCTTAAAGAGTCTATTGGTGGGTTTGTGACTTGACTAAAATTCTGTCTAAAAAAATGGTATAACGGTCTATACCTATCTGACAAAACAGCCAATGGTGTATCGTCCCCCATGGATCCAGTTGCTTCTTTAGCATCTTCTGCCATAGGATGTAGTATGAGCTCAAGGTCTTCTAAACTTATTCCAAAAGTATATTGCCTTCTTCTTAAATCATCTCCTGAAAAAGAATTTTTTTCATCTGAAATAGTTAACTTATCGTCTAGGTCGATAATTTGTGAATTAAAGTGTTTATACTCTTTGGCTAAATAATCTTTTATTTGCTTATTAGTAAATACTTTACCTTTTTCTATTCTAACTCCAATTATTTCCCCAGGACCCAATCTTCCCTTTGACAAAATTCTTTTTTCATTTAATTCAATCATTCCTGTTTCAGAACCTGCAAATAATAATTTGTCTTTTGTAACTGCATATCTTAAAGGTCTTAACCCATTTCTATCATTTGCGGCTATAACCCACTCATTATCAGTTCCAGCAATAGCAGCTGGTCCATCCCATGGCTCCATAGTACTGTTTAAAAAATTAAATAATTGTTGGTGATCTTTCGGTAGAGTTTTATTTTTTTTAGACCATGCGTCTGGAACTAACATAAGCTTTGCCAAGGGCGCTGGCTGACCAGATATATTTAATAATTCAAAAACATTGTCTAATGCAGCAGAGTCTGATGCTCCCTGTTGTATAACAGGTTTTAAGTTCTCAACATCATCAAAAAGGGGACTGTTCATCTCTTGTTCATGAACTTTCATCCAATTTTTATTTCCTCTATAAGTATTAATTTCTCCATTATGCGCTATAGCTCTAAAGGGTTGAGCTAAATTCCAGCTAGGTGCTGTGTTTGTTGAAAATCTTTGATGAAAAATAGCAAACCTTGAAACAAATCTCTCATCTTTTAGATCAAGGTAGAAATCTGAGATAGCTTCAGCTAAAAACATCCCCTTGTAAATAATAGATTTAGAACTCAATGAACAAATATAAAAATTGTTTAAAGACTTTTTAAAAGCTTCATTTTCTATCTTTCTTCTAGTTTCATAAATTTTTCTTTCTAAATCTTTATTTGTTAATTCTGGATCATAAGGTTTAAACAATACTTGAATAATTTCAGGCATTGTTTGGAATGCCTTTTCTCCTAAAACTTTTGGATTAACTGGAACTTGTCTCCAGCCATAAATACTAAAATCATTTTTTGTTAATTCACTTTCAACAATAGTTTTGCAACTTTCTTGTGCTGCGTAATCATTCCGAGGTAGAAATATCATACCCACACATATTTCAGAATTATCATGTGTGTGTCCTGTCACTTCTATCTTTTCAATGAAGAAATCTTTTGGTATTTCAACATGAATTCCAGCTCCATCACCTGTTTTCCCATCGGCGTCTACAGCGCCTCTATGCCAAACTGCTTTTAATGCTTCAATACCATACTCTACAACTTTACGAGATTTTTTACCTTCGGTTGATGCAATTATACCAACACCACAAGCATCATGCTCCATATCTTCTGAATAAACATTATTTTCTTTTAAAAGATGAAGGTTCTTTTTATAATTTTCCATTAAGCTACTCTTTTTTCCACTTTTGATTTACTCTCTAGATAAGTTTTAATTGAAGCTGCTGCATCTCTTCCATCTTTTATCGCCCAAACAACTAATGAAGCTCCTCTAACTATATCACCAGCAGCAAACACCCCTTTTATATTTGTTTCCATAGTATCAAAATCTGTTTTAATAGTTCCCCACTTTGTTACTTGTAATTCACTACTATCAAATAAATTTGGTAAATCCTCAGGATCAAAACCTAGTGCTTTGATAACTATATCTGCTTTTGTTTCGTAACTTAAGCCTTCTTGTACCTGTGGCTTTCTTCTTCCTGTCTCGTCTGGATCACCTAATTTAATTTGATCTACAATTATTTTTTCTACTTTATTTTTACCTTTAAATTCTTTAGGACTTGATAACCAAACAAACTCAACACCTTCTTCTTCTGCATTTGCAACTTCTCTAGCAGAACCTGGCATATTTTCCTTATCTCTTCTATACAAACATTTAACAGATTTTGCCTTCTGTCTTATTGAAGTTCTTACACAATCCATTGCTGTGTCACCCCCACCTATTACAACAATATCTTTACCTTCTGCATTTAAAATTCCTTTATCAAACAACTCAACATCATCTCCTAGACCTTTTTTATTAGATGCTGTTAAAAAATCCATTGCAGGAAAAATATTATCAAGATCATTTCCAGGTAAGTTTACTTCTCTTGCTTTATAAACTCCTGTTGCAATTAAAATTGCATCGTGTTTTTTTCTCAATTGATCTAGGCTTGCATCCTTACCAACTTCAAAATTTTGAACAAATTCAATTCCTCCATCCTTTAAGAGTTTTGTTCTTCGCTCTACAACTTCTTTTTCTAATTTAAAATTTGGAATTCCATAAATTAATAATCCTCCTGCTCTATCATATCTATCGTAGACAGTAATTTTATATCCATTTTTTCTTAATTGTTCTGCAGCAGCTAAACCAGCAGGACCTGCTCCTATAATTCCTACGCTTTGATTTTTTTCATTTGTTACCTTAATTGGTTTTACCCAGCCCTCAGCCCAAGCATTATCTGTAATATATTTTTCTACTGATCCGATAGTTACTGTTCCATGACCAGACTGTTCAATTACACAATTTCCCTCGCATAATCTATCTTGGGGGCAAATTCGACCACACACTTCAGGCATATTGTTTGTGCTTTGGGATAATTCATACGCCTCTTTTAATCTTCCCTCTGCTGTCAGTTTAAGCCAATCTGGAATGTTATTACTTAAAGGACAATGAACTTGGCAAAAAGGTACTCCACATTGCGAACACCTACTCGACTGTTCTTTGGCTTTTTCATTGATATACTCGTCATAAATTTCGTTAAAATCTTTCTTTCTCGTATCAACTTCTCTTTTAGGTGGAGTTTGTTGACCTATTTTAACAAATTTGAGCATTTTATCAGGCATAATATTATTTAAGTTTTGGCAAAATATACTCTGATTTATGTATATAAAGCATAAAATAGGTCATATATATTGACCTTAATTTTTAAATTATTACCGCCAATTAACACGTTTTTAATTATTGCATAGCTATTATGCTTGAATCGAATTGTTTTAAATAAATACTTTATAAGTTACGAAGAAACAATGTTTCAAAATATTATAGAAGTTTTAATTCTCTCTGCAATTCAAGGAATATCTGAATTTATTCCTATTAGTTCTTCTGCTCATTTAATTTTAGTTTCTACTTTATATGAATTTAAATCTAGTTCTTTGCTAATTGATATCAGCCTCCATCTAGGTTCACTAATAGCTATAATTTATTTTTTTAAAGATGAATTGTTTGATATCAGAAAAAATAAAAGAATTTTTAATTTAATTGTATTAGGATCTATTCCATTAATAATTGTTGGATACATACTTTATAGTACAAATTTAATTTATCAGTTAAGAAATTTAGAAGTCATTGCTTGGACTACTTTAATATTCTCAATTATTTTATACATCTCAGACAAAAATCGGTTTGATAAGAAAATTTCTTCAAATTTAAATTTTCAGTCAATAATATTTATAGGTATTTTCCAAATTTTCTCTCTTGTACCCGGAGTGAGTAGGGCAGGAATAACTATAACAGCTGCGAGAATTTTAAAATTTAATAGAGTAGACTCTAGTAAGATATCTTTTTTACTTTCGATTCCAGCGTTGGCTGGAGCTAGTGTCTTAAGCTTGAAAGATGTTTTTGAACAATCAATTCAGTTTAATTACTTAGTTGTTATCGCAATTATATCTTCTTTTATTTTTTCTTTTCTAACAGTTAAATTCTTTTTAATTTATATAAATAAATTTTCAATGAATGCGTTTGTAATTTATAGAATAATAATTGCTTTAATTTTATTTAGTTTAATTTATTAAGTATATTTCTTTTTAATTAAAGGTAGTAATTGAGACAAGAGAACTCCACATAGAATAAAAAAGCATCCAAGTAAATTATTAACATCTAAAATTTGATTTAAAATAAACCAAGCAGCTATAGTCGCAAATACACCTTCAAGAGAAAAAATTATAGCTGCAGGTGCGGGAGTAATATTACGCTGGGCATAAATTTGTAATACAAATGCAAATCCACCAGATAATATACCTGCATATAAAATTGAATAAATTTCCATTAAAATATTACTTAAAATAAATTCTTCATAAATAATTCCAATTATAAATGAAAAAATAGCCACAATTAAAGTCTGCGCAGCTCCTAAAGTAAGTGGTAGATTGTATTTAGTTATAATGATCCCAGTAAAAATGATATGAGTACTCCAAAATAGAGCTCCGAGAACAACTAAAGTATCTCCTAATCTTACTGTTGCATCATGAAAATTTGTTAATAAATATCCACCAATTAAACATAGAACTACAGAAGGCCATACACTCCAATGCATAGATTTTTTACCAAACAAAAAGATGATAATCGGTACCATTGGAACATAAAAAATCGTAAAAAAAGCAGCATTTGCAACATCTGTATAAAGCAAAGCAACTTGTTGGAGTGCTGAGCCTAAGAATAAAGAAATTCCAATTAATAATGAATAAATTATGAAAGTTTTTTTATCTAATTTAAATTCTGATTTAAAATTTTTTAATTCAAATAAAATCATAAGTGGAATTATGGCTAGAAAACCAACAAAAAACCTCACAGCATTAAATGTAAAAGGGCCAATATTATCCATGCCCGTATCTTGGGCAATAAAAGTTGTTCCCCAAATAAAAGTGCACAATAAGGCACTAAATAAAGATATGGATTTACTCATTTTTAATTAGACAGCTAGTTTATAGGCAAAATTTTTGCCTAAATTTTCTTTTAGATCATTATTAAACCTAGCTGCTTCTGCACCATCAATAATTCTGTGATCATAAGATAAAGAAATTGGCAGCATAGTCCTGGTTTGAAACTTCCCATTCATAAAAATTTGTTTTTTTTCTGATCTACCTACTCCTAATATAGCAACTTCAGGATAATTAATTATAGGTGTAAAAAATGAACCTCCTATACCACCTAAACTCGTAATCGTCATCGACCCACCAAACAATTCTTTTTTATCAATTTTTAAATTTCTACAAAGTTCACTTACCTCTTTTAATTCTTTACTTATCAGAGAAATTTTTTTGTTATTTGCATTTCTTATTTTCGGAACCATTAATCCATTTGGCGTATCAACTGCTATCCCAATATGGTAATATTTTTTTAAAGTCATTTTTCCAGTCTCAATTTCGTCGATAGAAGAATTAAAACTAGGAAATTTTTTAAGAGATGCAACTAAAGCCTTTATTATAAAGGCTAGAGGTGTAATTTTAATTTTTTCTCCAGTATACATATCTGTTAATGAACTTCTAAAACTTTCCATTTCTGTTATATCGACTTCGTCGTGATTTGTAACATGAGGAATAGTTGTCCATGAATTTGTAAGATATTTTGATGATAATTTTTTTACTCTTGGTATATCTTTAATTTCTATTTCACCAAATTCAGAATGTTCAAATTCGTTTTTAATTTTATCTGGTTTAATATCTTTTACTTCAACGTTGTTTTTTGAATTAGATGAAACAAATTTTTTAATATCATTTTCAACAACTCTGCCATCTTTCTGGCTTCCCACTACTTGATTAATATCTACACCAAGTTCTCTAGCGAATTTTCTAGCTTTTGGACTTGCAGATGAAATATCTGAAATATTATTTTTAGAAAAAGTTTTTTCTTGGATTTCAGGTTTTATTATCTCAATTTTTTTAAACTTTTTTTCAATTTCTGGTTTTTCTTTAACTTCTTCATTTTTAACTTCAGAAGAACTCTCTATAGTTAAAATTAAGTCACCCTCAGAAACCTTGTCTCCTACTTTTATTTTTAAATTTTTAATTTTACCCTCTAAATTTGATGGTATTTCTACGCTAGATTTATCACTTTCAATTGTTATTAGAGCATCATTTTTTTTAATTGATTGACCTTCAGAAACTAATACCTCAATAACCTCAACATCTTTAAAATCTCCGATATTAGGTACTTTAATCTCAGTTTCTGACATTTATAATTTTGTTGGCATTGGTTTATTACTATCAATATTATACTTCTTCATGGCATCTTTTGCATATTTAGAAGTTATAAGCTGTTCTTTTGCCAAAATACTTAAACCGTAAGCAACCAAATGTTCTTTATCTACCTCAAAAAATTTTCTTAAATTTTTTCTTGTATCACTTCTTCCAAAACCATCCGCTCCTAATGAATAAAAACTTTTATTAGTATAAGGTCTGATTTGATCTGAATTCATTCTCATATAATCAGATGCAGCCATAACTGGGCCCTCTGTTTGTCCCAGGCATTGCTCAACATAGGATTTTTTAGGTTCTTTATCAGGATTCAAAAGATTATATCTTTCTACCTCCATTCCATCTTTTCTTAATTCATTAAAACTTGTTACACTCCATATCTCACTGTCAATTTGATAATCATTTTGTAAAATCTCTGCGGCGGACATCATTTCCCTTAAGATTGTTCCTGATCCTAAAAGTTGGATTTTAGTTTTTTTGTATTTGTTAAATTCTTTTATTTTATACATGCCCTTTAGAATGCCTTCCTCACAATTTTTATCTTTAGGCATTTCTGGGTGTGAGTAATTTTCATTCATTGTTGTAATATAGTAAAAAACATTCTCATTTTTCTCATGCATTCTTCTTAGACCTTCTCGAAAAATTACCGCTAATTCATAATGAAATGTAGGATCATAAGTTACACAATTTGGAATAGTTGATGCAATTAAATGACTATGCCCATCCTGGTGTTGTAAGCCTTCTCCAGCTAATGTTGTTCTTCCAGCTGTTGCGCCTACCAAAAATCCTCTAGCCTGACTATCCCCAGCTGCCCAAGCTAGATCTCCTATTCTTTGAAAACCAAACATTGAATAAAAAATATAAATTGGGATCATTTCAATATCATGATTAGTATATGCAGTAGCAGCAGCTATCCATGATGACATAGCACCTGCTTCATTGATACCTTCCTCTAAAACTTGCCCACTTTTATCTTCTCTATAAGAACTTAATTGAGCCGAATCCTCAGGTTCATATTTTTGCCCCTCATGTGCATAAATTCCAATTTTTTGGAAAAAACCTTCCATCCCAAAAGTTCTTGCTTCATCGGGAATAATTGGAACTAATCTAGGAGATATATTTTTATCTCTTAATAAATTCGTTAGCATTCTTACAAGTGCCATTGTAGTAGACATTTCTTTTTCACCAGTCGATACTTTCATAAAATCAAAAATATCTTTGGTTGGTGCTTTTATTGGTTTTGCAAAAGTAGATCGTTCAGGTAAAAATCCACCTAATTTAATTCTTCTTTCTTTAATGTATTTTATTTCAGGTGATTTTTCGTCGGGCTTAAAATATTCAATATTTCTCACCTGTTCATCTGTTAAAGGAACATCAAATCGATCTCTATAATACATCAAATCATCAACATCTAATTTTTTAGTTTGGTGAGTAGTATTCACACTTTCACCTGATTTTCCCATTCCATAACCTTTAATAGTTTTAGCGATAATTACTGTTGGACTTCCTTGATTTTTGGTTGCTTTATCATATGCTGCAAAAACTTTGTGAGGATCGTGTCCACCCCTATTTAATCTCCAAATATCTTTATCTGACATGCTTGAAACTAATTCTAATGCTTCAGGAGATTTTCCAAAAAACTTTTCTCTCACATAAGCACCGTCTCTTGCTTTCATTGCTTGATACTCACCATCTACGGTCTCGTTCATAATTTTTATTAAGTGACCAGTTTTGTCATTAGCAAGCAATGAGTCCCAATATGATCCCCAAATAACTTTTATTACATTCCACCCAGCTCCTCTAAAACTTCCCTCAAGTTCTTGAATAATTTTTCCATTACCTCTAACTGGACCGTCCAATCTTTGAAGGTTGCAGTTAACAACAAAAATTAAATTATCTAAATTTTCTCTTGCAGCCAGACCAATTGCTCCCATTGACTCTGGCTCATCCATTTCTCCATCACCTAAAAAAGCCCATACTTTTCTTCCTTCATCTTTAATCAAACCTCTATTGATTAGATATTTCATGTATCTAGCTTGATATATAGCAAGCATTGGTCCTAACCCCATAGATACTGTGGGGAACTGCCAAAATTTTGGCATTAACCAAGGGTGTGGATATGATGATAAACCTCCTGGCTTTACCTCTTGTCTAAAGCTATCTAATTGTTTCTCATTTAATCTGCCCTCTAAGAATGCCCTTGCATACATTCCTGGAGCACTATGTCCTTGGAAATATATTAAATCTCCACCAAATTTATTATTTTTTGCTCTCCAAAAATGGTTCATACCAACATCGTATAATGTTGCAGCAGATGCAAATGTACCGATGTGTCCACCAAGCTCAGGATATTTTTTATTTGCTCGAACTACCATTGCTGCTGCATTCCATCTAATTAAAGATCTAATTCTTCTTTCAATATTTTGGTCACCACTAGACTTTACTTCGGCCTCAGGAGGTATTGTATTAATGTATGGTGTATTTTGAGTATAAGGAATGTTTGCGCCTTCGCGATAAGCTTTGTTGATGAGTTCTTTAATTAAAAAATGAGCTCTTTGATTTCCATCTTTCGAAATAACTGCAGATAAAGATTCCAACCAATCTTGAGTTTCAAGTGGATCAATATCAGTACCATTAACTACTTGAATTGTAGTTTTTTTTTTCTCAATTATAGGTTCAGATATAATTTTTTTTTCCTCTTTTTTTTCAGCCATTGCTTCTTCAGCTTGTTTAATTATACTTTCTGTATCTTTTGGAAGAGTGCTTTCTGATGATGTTTTTGATGATGATGTAAGATTAAGCAATAAATCACCTTTAGAAACTTTATCACCAACTTTAACTGCTAAACTATCTACCTTTCCAGCAATTGTAGAAGGGATTTCAACACTTGATTTGTCACTTTCAATTGTAACTATTGGATCATTTTCTTTGATTTGATCACCAGGTTTTACAAGTATCTCTATAACCTCAACATTTTCAAAGTCACCAATGTCAGGAACAAGTAATTTTTCGCTCATTTTTTAAAATGTTTTATATACCCAAAAAAACATTATTGGATTTTATTTTAACACATTAATAACGTTTTTTCGTTAATCTTGTATTTTTATTGTACAAAAAATAAAAAAATAAATGAATTTTAAGCTTTTTAGCTTCTCTCAATACACATGGCTATTCCCATACCACCACCAATACAGAGTGCCGCACAACCTTTTTTTTTATCTTGCTTAATCATTTCATGAATAAGAGTAACCAAAATTCTTGCCCCAGAAGCTCCAATCGGATGACCTAAAGCAATTGCTCCTCCATTAACATTAACTTTTTGTTCAGGAATTTTTAATTCTTTAATTACAGCAATACTTTGTGCTGCAAAGGCTTCATTAATTTCAAATAAGTCTACTTCATCCATTTTCCAATTAGCTTTAGATAAAGCTTCTTGAATAGAAGGTATGGGTCCTAGTCCCATTAATGAAGGCTCAACCCCACAAGTAGCCCAAGATACAATTTTAACCAATGACTCTAATGATTTTTTTTCTGCTTGCTCTCTAGACATTAAAACTAAGGCCGCAGCACCATCATTTATACCTGAGGAATTTCCAGGTGTTACAGTCCCATTCTCTTTAAATACTGTTTTTAATTTTTTTAGATCATCTATACTTAAATTTTCTCTAGGATGTT
>CACGLD010000005.1 GCA_902573755.1 uncultured Pelagibacteraceae bacterium | reverse complement strand
CAGCATTATTGGCATTTTTATTTTTAAAAGAAAAAATTTCTCTTAACGTGTGGATATCAATAATAATTGCAACAGTTGGTATTATTATTATGGCACTTGGAAATACTGGAGAAAAATCATTAATTGGTTTTGTATTTGGTTTAACTTCTTCAATTGGTTTCTCAGTTTTTTCTGTAACGCTTAGATGGAGAAAAGAAACACCAAAATTTACAACTGTAGCTTTTGCTGGTTTCTTTTGTTTTGTTTTTGCGACAATTATGATTTTATCAAACAACTTAGTTTTCTTTTCATCTAGCTATAATGGAACTTTGTTTTCTTTGCATGGGACGTTAGTGTGTTTTGGATTAATTTTATATTCAATTGGATCTAAAGCGATACCAGCAGCAGAATTGACTCTATTATCTTTAACTGAAGTTGTAGGAGGAATTTTTTGGGTTTGGCTGCCATTATTTGGAATTAATGAAGTACCATCCGCAAATACTATAATCGGTGGTTTTTTTCTTTTCGTATCTATATTTTATTACAGTTTAATAATGAGATGGAACAAAAGATACATAGCATTAAACTAATATGGAACGGCCAGATTTTTTTGAACTTAAAAACGGTGAAAAAGTAAAATTACCATTTACAGATAAAGAATATAACGATCGAGTAAGTAAACTTAGATCAGTGATGGACCAAAATGGTCTTGATATGGTTATCTTAACCTCAATGCATAACGTTGCATATTACACAGGTTTTATTTATTGTTCTTTTGGTAGACCATACGGATGTGTTATCACTCAAAATAAAATCTCAACAATTTCAGCTAACATTGATGCAAGTCAACCATGGCGTAGATCTCATTGTGATAACGTAATTTATACTGATTGGAAAAGAGATAATTTTTTAAGAGCCATTGTTTCAATTATTGGAAGAGATGAGCCTCCAAAAAATATTGGAATTGAAAATGATCATGTCACATTAGATATGCGAGAAAAAATAGGTTCTATTTTTACTTTCTCAGTATTTAGTGATGTTTCAAAAGATTTAATGAAACTTAGAATGATTAAATCGAACGAAGAAATTGAGATCATTAGAAATGGTGCAAGAATTGCAGACATTGGTGGTGAAGAAATAGTTAAAAATATAAGAGAAGATAATACGGAGATCGAAGTAGCAATTGCAGCTAGAGATAGAATGGAAAGAGAGATTGTTAAAAGCTATCCTGGTGCTGAATATATGGACACTTGGGTATGGTTTCAATCGGGTATCAATACAGACGGAGCTCACAATCCAAAGACTAATAGAAAATTAGTCAAAGGAGATATTTTATCTTTAAATACTTTTCCAATGATCTCAGGTTACTACACTGCACTAGAGAGAACTTTATTTTTAGATCATGCCGATGATGCTTCTCTTAAAGCTTGGGAGGCAAATGTTAAAGTTCATAAAAGAGGATTAGAATTAATTAAACCAGGTGTTAAATGTTCTGATATTTGTCATGAGCTTAACGAACTTTTTGCTGAGCTTGGTTACCTTCAGTATCGAACATTTGGTTACGGACATTCATTTGGTATGCTTTCACACTTTTATGGAAGAGAAGCTGGTTTAGAATTAAGAGAAGATATTGATACTGTTCTTGAAGAAAATATGGTGGTGTCTATGGAGCCAATGATCATGATCCCAGAACGTAATCCTGGTGCAGGTGGATATAGAGAACATGATATTTTGGTAATAGGCAAAGATGGAGTAGAAAATATTACAAAATTTCCTTTTGGTCCTGAGCATAATATTATAAAAAACTAATCTTTATGAGTGAGAATAAAACTATTGTTAATAGTTGGAACGAGTGGGATCCATTAAAACATGTAATTGTTGGGAGAGCAGATGGTACTTGTATACCGGCACCAGAGCCAGCATTAGACGCTAAAGTTCCTGAAGATAGTGATATGCGGGGTCAGTTTGGTCCAAGAACTAAAGACACTGTAGATAAGGCAAATGAATTATTAGATAACTTTTCAAATATGCTTCAAAAAAGAGGTATTAAAGTTGATCGACCAACACCAATAGATTTTAATCAAAAAACATCTACACCTGATTGGGAAGCAGAAACCATGTTTGGCTGTATGCCTCCAAGAGATGTTTTGTTAACAGTAGGAAACGAAATTTTAGAAGCTACAATGAGTTATCGTTGTCGTTGGTTTGAATATTTATGTTACCGACCACTTCTAAAAGATTATTATAATCAAGATCCTAACATGAGACACGAGTCTGCTCCAAAGCCAAGATTAACGGATACAGATTATAGAAAAGATTATTTATCAGATAAAATTGGCGTTCAAAAAAGATTAGAATGGACTGAAAAAAAATATTTTGTAACCACTGAAGAAGAACCATTATTTGATGCAGCGGACGTATTAAGATTTGGTAAAGATTTAGTTGTTCAACATGGTTTTACAACAAATTTAAAAGGAATTGATTGGTTAAAGAGACATTATAAAGATCACAGAGTTCATGCATTTAATTTTCCAGGTGATCCTTATCCAATTCACATTGATGCAACTTTTACCCCAATTAAAGAAGGTTTAATTATCAATAACCCACAAAGAAGACTTCCTAAGGAACAAAGAAAATTATTTGAAGATAATGGCTGGGAAATTGTAGACAGTGCACAACCAGCACATAACGAACCACCACCGTTATGTTATTCATCAACTTGGCTATCAATGAATGTTTTAGTTTTAGATCCCAAAACTGTATGTGTGGAAAAAAGTGAAAAATACCAAGCTGAACAATTAGATAAATTAGGAATGGAAGTTATACCCGTAGAGCTTAGAGATGCCTACGCTTTTGGTGGAGGTTTACACTGCTGTACTGCAGATGTTTACCGAGAGGGTGAGCTTAAAGATTACTTTCCAAAACAATAATTATGGCAAAAATTAAAATAAAAAGAGAGCGAGTTAAATTCGCTTCTGATAATGTTGCTGGTGCTTGTCCCGAGGTATTGGATGCAATTTTAAAAGCCAATGAAGGAGATAGCACACCTTATGGGAATGACCCAATATCAACTGAATTACAAGATAAGTTTTCAGAAATCTTTGAAAAAGAAGTAATTGTTTTTCCGACTGCCTCAGGTACTGCAGCTAATGCTTTAGCATTATCTACAATGACACCTTCTTATGGAAACATTTATTGTCATAAGATGTCCCATATAAATACTGATGAATGTGGTGCACCTGAATTTTATACAGGGGGAGGAAAGTTAGTTCCTTTAAATGGAATAATGGGAAAAATAACTTCAGATGAGTTGGATCAATCAATAGGTGGAAAAGGAATTGTTCATCATACACAACCTTCATCAGTTAGCATTACTCAAGTGTGTGAAACAGGTGAAGTTTATCAATTAGATGAAATTAAAAAAATTGCAGAAATCACTCATAAACATAGTCTAAATTTACATATGGATGGCGCTAGATTTGCTAATGCATTGGTATCTTTAGATGTAACTCCTGCTGAAATGACTTGGAAATCTGGGGTTGATGTCTTGTCATTTGGAGCAACTAAAAATGGATGTCTGGCAGCTGAAGCAATCATTTTTTTTAAGAAAGAATTAGTAGGGGACATTGCATTTTTAATGAAACGAGCAGGGCATCTGTTATCTAAAATGCGTTTTGTCTCTGCTCAACTCGATGCTTACATTTCAAATGATGTTTGGATGAGAAATGCAAAGCATGCTAATGCAATGGGTAAAAAGTTAAGTGAAGGGTTAAGTAAGCATAATGATATTGAAATTGCTTACCCAACTGAAGCAAATGAAGTATTTGCAAAATTTCCAAGAGAAAAAATAGAACATCTAAATTCTGAAGGTTACAAAATGAATGAAGAAGAATTAGATGGAAAAGCGGTAAGATTAGTTGCTGCTTGGAATACTAAAGATAGTGATGTTGATGAATTGTTAAATACAATTAAAGCTAACTAGGATTTTCTTTTAAAAACTCAATATATTTTATCACTTCATCAAACTGTTCATCAGGAATATCCTTGTAACTTGCATTGAATTTGCTTTTTACACAAATAGCAACATGAGCATAGGGGTTTCTTCCTTTTGGGTGATTTGGGTGGTTAGGTAATTGCCCCACCAAATAATCGCCAGCTTCCTGAATAATTTTCCAAAGTTTACTTGCGTTTTCTTTGTTCATACAGTTTAGTTTTATCTAAAAAATAAACTTTTTCTAATATCTATAATTTCTCTGATCTTTTTTTCTTTAATAGCATTCCAAGAAACAAATAAAGTACATAATTGATATAACGCAAATATCTCATTTTTTTGATTTTGAGATAAATCACTATCTGCCTCTACATAGTTTTCAAAATAAGAAATATTATTTCTTGCACACTTTAAATAATATTTACAAGCATCTGTAACTGTAGCTGTTGACCACCAGTTTGAATCTCTTAAAAGATTAGATATTTCTTGATAGAAAGAACTTGTTTCAGAAATAGTCAAATCCTTTTGAACATTTTCAGAAAATTGATCTAATTCAAATTGAATTAGAGCTAATATTTTTTTTTCACTACTTCTCTTCACAAGTAGTTCAATGACATTTTTATATGACATTGATTGGATTTTATTCCAATTATCAAAAAAATCGTTTGGTGCTTTATTTGAATCTCCCATATTTAATTATTTAAAGGTAACCAAGAATTATATAAAGGATTATCTTTATTGATTGGAAGTTTAATATTCTTATTTTGTCTATAAGAATCATACACTGCAGTTACAAATTCTAGAGATTTTCTAGCATCTGATAAAGTTACTTCATCACTATTAGATCCATCTAGTTTATTTGCAATTTCTTCAAACATACCAGCATACCATGATTTTGGTTCTTTTACTTTTGATAGCACTTCATCTATTTGAGTTTGAGTTATAGGAGCTCTTGGCAAAAAGTCCCATTTATCATCAGCAGGACTATATGGTTTATCTGGTGATGCACCAGACTCAGCCGTTAACCCTTCAAAACAAAATCGAAGTCTACTAGTATCATTTGCTGCACCCAATGTAATTGAACTTGTCACTAGAGTTCCATTTTTCATTTCAATAGAAAGGGCAGCACAATCCTCAACTTCAATATCATTTACTCTAGTTGTTAATTTTGCAAAAACATTTGAGACAGGCCCCAAGATCATACTAACTAAATCATGAATATGAATAGAATGACTTAATATTGCACCACCTTGTTCTCCTTCCCAAGTTCCTCTCCAAGGCTTTGAATAATAATCTTTACCTCTATTCCAATGAGTTTCTAATGAACTAATCAAAGGTTTTCCAGCCAAACCAGATTTGATTAATGCTTTTAATTTTGAAAACCCTAGACCATATCGATATTGAAATACTGGAAAAATAATCTTACCAGTTGCTTTACTGATCTTTTCTAACTGATCTACTTCTTTAAGACTTGAAACTAACGGTTTTTCACAAATCACATGCTTTCCAGCTTCCATAGCTTTTTTACAAGCAGAAAAATGTAAATGGGGGGGGAGACAAATATCAATAATATCAATTTCTTTAACTTTTAATACATCATCAAAATTTAGAGAAACTTTTGTCTCAGTATTTGATTGTAATATTTTATCAATAACTTCACGAGTTAAACCACATAATGTGTGAACATTAAATCTTTCAGATACTTTTTTAAAATCCTCAAAATGCTTTGCTCCTATATTGGTTCCAATTATTGCTACTTGATATTTTTTCATTTTTTTTCACCTTGCTCTTGAGCTTTAATAGCAAGTTCCATTGAAAGATAAGTAAGATCCTGAGGACATGCAGTTTCTGTTCTGTTTAAAATATCATTAATTAGATTTCTAAAGTAGGGTAGCTTAACATTAGAACAATCAATATGTTTCACTTCATCATTATTCGCTAAAAATAAATGATTACCTTTTTCTGATTTTGCTAAATCTGTATATTTTCTTATTTCAATAAAACCTTTGTCTCCAAGGATTAGCAATCTTCCATCTCCCCAGGTTGGAAGGGCATCTGGAGTAAACCAATCAAGACGAATATAGCCATGCCCACCATTACCAGTAAGATTCACTTCACCAAAATCTTGAAAACCAGGCATATCTTTCTTTGTCGTATTTTCTACTAATGCATGGTTGATTTTTGCTTGATTTGAATTTGTAAAAACCAAAAATTGATGAATTTGGTGGGAACCAATATCGGTAATAATTCCTCCATAACTTTGACGATTATAAAACCAATCAGGTCTTTCATAATTACCCTGTCTATGGGGACCTGTACCAATCGTTTGCTTTACTTTACCAATTTTTCCCTCATTGACTAATTCTTCAGCTTTAGCAACTGCAGCTACGTGAAATCTTTCAGAAAAAATTTACAGACCATATTTTTCCAGTTTCTTTAACAGTGTTTTTCAAATTATTTAACTGATCTAACGTAGTACAGCCTGGTTTATCTACCATAACATCTTTCCCGGCTTTTAATGCATCTATTGAATGACCAGCTCTATCTACAGGGATCGAAGATATTAAAATCATATCAATAGATGAGTCATTTAATATTTCCTCTTTATTTTCTTTTCTTTTAATATTTGGATATTTTTTATTAAATTCTTGAAGAGTTAAAGGATCCCCATCTGTCCAAAAGTAATTACAGCTACAACCTTCTTTGATCATTTCATCTAGCATATCGAAAATATGACCATGATCTATTCCGATTACTCCAAGGTTAAGTGCTTTTTTCATAAATCAATAAGATCCTTTTTGTTTTGCACCCTTATAAAAAATTTCTTGCAAGTAATCATTTTCTTTTTTTCGAAGTAAAATACCTTCTTCGCTCATTAAAACATTAGTTCTATTTATAATTTCATGATGATGATATTTATCCTCTCCTCTTGCAATTTGGACACTATTTTTACCCAAGGTTTGTTTTACGTTTGTCCCTATATAACTTTGAATAACAAATCCTATTCTTCTGTGATTACTCTTATTTATTCCTGACCCATGCACTACTCTTGGGTGATGCAAAGACATTTGACCAGCTTTTAGTTCTATAGATTTAACTTCGTTTTCAGGTACATTTTCTACTGTTTGTCCCCTGGTAAGTAAATTTCCTTCATTAAATTTCTCATTGTGATCTTTAATATTCAAATGTGATTTAGGCCACATTTTCATACATCCGTTATTTTCATTTGAATCTGTTAATGCTACCCATGCTGTAATCCAATTGTGTGGTTCTAATCCTATATACTTTGCATCTTGGTGATAGCTTACAAAACCTTGTTCGTTAGGGTTTTTAATAAATAAAGTAGTGCTGCAAACTAAGATGTTTTTTCCAATAATACTTTCTACTGCATCTAAAATTTTTGAATTATGGACGATCGAATCAAGTTTTGGTGAAATTAAATGAACATTATATCTTCCCGATTTATCTATTTCATTTGGCATTTTCTTTTCAATTAATTCGATTTCTTCTCTTGCCTCTAATGCTTCACTACTAGACAAAACTTCAATAGGGGATATGTAACCTTGATCTTCATACTGTTTAAGTTGATTTGATGATAGATAAGTCATATTATTTTAAAAAGATTATATGAGCTCAACTATTTCTTCAATAATTTATGGCCGAAGTATTTAAATTAGGAATTACCGCTAACAACAATCAACCAATCAAGGAAGTAAATTCAATTGAGGTTTTAGCTAATAAAGGAATAGTAGGTGATCGACATTTTCATGATTTTAATGATCCTTACAATCAATTATCTTTAATAGAGGCTGAAAATATTGATGAATATAATATTAAATTTGGGCTCGATTTACCTTACATCAATTTTAGAAGGAATGTTGTTACAAAAGGCATTCAATTAAATGATTTAATTGGAAAAAAATTAAAGGTAGGAAATGTTGAATTGGAGGGGGTAGAATTATGTCGTCCGTGTCGACATTTGACTGAAATGCTCGATCAAAAAAATATCCTTAAAGAATTTATGAGAAAAGGAGGCCTTAGATGCCAAATTCTCTCATCTTCCAAAATTAATGTCGGTGATAAAATAGAAATTATTAATATTTAAGGTTTTACAGTTTCATTAACTGGATTTTCATCAAGTGTTGCGGGTGTATCTGGGTCTAGTTCTAGTCCAGCAGGTGTAATTGTTGCTGGTACAGGTGTAAAAGTTGAGTCTGGGTTTTCAACAGTTTCTCTAACTTTCATCCTATATAAACCAAATCCACCAATTATCGCATGAGCAATAATTAAAAAAATAAATAAACCATTTAAACCAAACCATTCCATAAATATAGAACACAAAATAGGACCACTAATTGCACCCACACCAAAGATAAATTGCAAACCACCTCCAGCTGCTACGAATTTTGATTTAGGAACAAAGTCATTTGTGTGGGCAAGGTTAAGTGAAAACAAAGGAAGACATAAACTTGAATACAATCCTACAGCAATAAAAAATATAATTTTTCTAAAAGCAAATTCATCCATGTAATAAATATTTTGAATAGGATCATTTGAAGTTAAAATTGAAATAAACGCTAAAAAACAACTTCCAAAAGTTGTCATAACAATTACTTTTCTTCTATCAAATGTATCTGAAAAATAACCTATTGGTCCTTGCCCAATCACTCCTGCAATTGTTGCAATAAATAAAAGTATTGATGTTTCAACCAAAGAAAATTTCGCAAGTGTTGCGTAAACAGATATTAAAGAAAAGAATGCTGCGTGAATGATACCAGTAAAGAATGAGCTCAATGAACCAAGTGGTGAAATCTTATACAATTCTTTTATACTTATTGTTTCTATCTTTTTAAATTTAGGGGCAGGTCTTTTAGTTAATAAAATAGGAACAAGCGCAAGAGAAAGTAAAATAGAAACTAAAATAAATGGTTCGTAGTCTTCTGGTTTGCTAACATTAAGTAGCAACATACCTATAGCTAATCCAAAATAGATTACCATCATATAAGCAGACAATAGTTGTCCTCTATTTTTATTGGTTGCCCTGTCATTTAACCAGCTTTCAGTAACTACATAACAACTAACTAAACTTATACCTGTTATAAATCTACTAATTGTCCACATAAATGGATTTACATAAACAACAGCAATTAAAGCACTTAAAGATGCAAGTGAAGCGAATGCAGCAAAAACTCTTATATGACCAACTTTTTGAACAAAGTTAGGTGTTGTTTTTGAGCCTACAAAGTAACCAACATAATATCCGGACATAAAGATACCAGTTGTAAAAACACTAAAATCTTCAAGTACTGATCGAATGCCCATAACTTGCATTTGCAAACCATGAGCAATCATCATTACCCCTATCCCTATAAATAGAGCCCAAGACTTTTTTACTTCTTTTTGCATATATAGTTTTTAAGTTTAATATTTTCTGGCTACGTAGTTTTGGTTTGTGTTTTTTTTATGGCCAGTAAAGAATGAATTGCTATCGTAATAATGATAACGATACCTCCATAGATAGTCTCGTTAGAGGGCTGTTCTTTAATAACCATCCATACCCATATCGGTCCAAGTATGGTTTCTAGTAGGAAAAATAGATTAACTTCAGCTGCAGTTATAAATCTTGGTGCAATGGTGACTAAAACAAATGGTATGGCTACACACATCACACACATTAAAGGTATATAAAAAAGATCATTTCCCACTAATGCAAAGTCTTTAACAAAGAAAAAGGCAAATATAGCAACGCACGATTTTCCAATTACAGCAGCAGGCACTAAATCAATAGTTTTAGCGTATCTAGCAATGTTAGCATTACACGCTAATCCAAAAGAAGTGATTAAACCAAACATATCTCCATAAAAATTACCAAGACTTAAAGAGTCGTAAAAAATATAAACACAGGCAATAAAGGTAATTATTATAGCAACCCAAGTCTTATTATCTGGTTTTTCTTTTAAGAAAATAGCTCCTAAGATTGCTGAAAGCATCGGTGCAAGAGCTACCATTAATAAAGTATTTGCTACATTAGTATTTTGAATTGAAATAATAAAAGTAATATTACAAATAGAAAAACTAATTACATAAAAAATACCTGGATAACCAATTTTAAACAAAGCTTTTAAGAAATTATTTTTATAAAATAAAAGAAGACCGATTAGAACTACCACAAACGGTATTGCTCCTCGGTAAAAAAGCATTCCCCAAGTATCAATATTTGATAATCTAATTAACAAAGAGTCAGGAGTAATAAACATAACTCCTATAAAAGCCATCAAAGAACCTTTTTGCTGATTAGTTAAATTGTTCACGCTTTAAGTTCTTTCCAAAAAATTTTAGCTAAATTTTTTCCAGATAGATCATAAAGTGTTTTAAGTCCAGTTGGAGAAGTAACATTTATATCTCCATTGAGTTTTTGATCTATAAAATCAATCCCTGCAAAAAAAATATTTTCTTTTTTTAAATCTTTTGCAATCAGTTTTGAAATTTTAATTTCTTTACTTGTTAATTTTATATTAGTGGGTTTTGCTCCTTTACTCATATTACTTAAAATTGAACCTTTCTTTGGAACTCTTGAAATTGCACCACATACTTTCCCATTAATAATAAAAACCCTTTTATCTCCGTTACTTATTTTAGGAAGAAATTTTTGGCACATAATATGATCGTGTTTTTTTATAAATTTACTAACTAATTTTGAATTAAATTTAGTTAGTAAATGAATATCGTTTCCACTGAAACTATGGATGGGCTTTAAAATAACTTTTTTGTTTTTTTGGAAAAATTTTTTAATTTCATCCATATTTTGAGTAAAAATAGTAGCTGGCATGTATTTTTGATATTTAGATGAATACAATTTTTCGGAAATATTCCTTACAGCGGTAGGGTTGTTAATTATTTTAACTTTAGTCTTAATTGTATCCAAAATGTATGTTGTTGAAATATACTCAAGATTAAAAGGTGGATCTTGGCGAATAAGAATAAATCTACATTTTGTTAAGTCTAGATTTTGTTTTTTTGTAATTTTATAGAATTTTTTATTGCTATAGTTAAATTTAATAAAAAAACCCTTAGCTGTAACTTTTGAATTAACAACTGATAAGTCTTTTGGATCGTAATAGAAAATTTTATATTTTTTGTTCTGAATTTCGTTTGCTAAAAAAACACTTGTATCCGTTAAAGGATTTAGTTTAGAAGGATGATTTCCTTGAACAGCTATAATTTTATTTATCATACAATTCGTCTAAATTTTCGTTTTTTGAAAATTTACTAATCATATGATCTGCGTTTGTTGTCTTATTATCAATTACTTTTTGTAGATGGTTTAGGAATACAGTCTCGTTATTACCTTTCTTGCTTAAAACATCTCTATTCTCCAGCCCTTTCCTTGAAAGATCTAAAAGTGAAGATGACCAATAAAGAAGATCTTTACCCATTAATTGAGTATTAAATCCTTTTTTTGGTGCCTCTAAATAGGCATTAATTATTTTATCGTTTTCCCATGTCGAAATTAGTTCATGAACTTCATCTAAATTTCCATAAAGCATACCTATATTGAAAGCTGGTCCTGCACACAAACAATCCCAGCCACAGGTATCCATTGATCTCAATTCTATATATTTTTTTAGTCTATTCTCGGTAAATATTGTGCTTAAGTGAGTTGTTAAGTCTATTTCAGTTGGAAGCCTATTTCCAATTTCTTGAATTTTTCCTTCCATAAAATCCTTAAAAATATATTTCCTACCCGAAATATACTGATCTTCATTTTGTATAAATAATATAGGAAAATTAATTACAAAATCTGCATATTTTTCAAAATTCATATTTTCGAAAAATAATTTAGGCAATCCACCTCTAGAAGTGCTTTGCCATACTTTAGATCTATAAGATAAATATTTACTATTTTTTTTCTCAACAATTGAGGAATTAGCAAATAAAGCAATTGCAATAGGCACTATAGAATTTGCTACTCTGAACTTTTTAATAAAATCTTCTTCTGAACTATAATCTATATTTAATTGTGTGCCACATGTTCGATACATCATATCTAAACTAAGTTCACCACCTAAAGGCATATCCTTAGTCATCAATTCATATCTTTGTTTAGGATTGTTTGGTATTTCATTTAATTTAGATATTGGATCGAATCCTGCACTAACAATTTTTATATCTAATTTTTTTGTAACTTGTTTTAATTCAAACAAATAGTCTTGTGACTCCGCACAAGCTTCATGCATATGATTTAATTGATCTCCTGATAATTCTATTTGGTTACCTGGTTCAAGAGTTATATTTTTTCCACCTTTATTAAGAGCAATGATATTTTCTTTTTCAAAAACTGGATTCCAGCCAAATTCAAGTAAGGCTGTAAACATTTCTTTTATTTTTGGATAATCAATCCTTTTATTGTACGAATTATTAAATAAAAACTTTTCATGCTCGATCCCAATTTTGAAATTTTTGGACTCTTTAATACCTGATTTAAAATAATTTATAATTTTTTCTTTTGAATCAATCATGCGCTGTAAGTAGTGATTTATAGCTAAATTTAAAGATAATAATTAGGCTCTTTTGCGAATATTTTTTTAACTAATGGCTTAAAATCTTCCAAAGTCATACTTTTGTAATTAGGGTCAAAAGAGCATTGGTCATATTTTTCACAAAAATCTATAGTGTCTTGATAATACTTGTGGTCTTTAAATTTATCTCTTGCATTTCTATCACCCCCTAAATGATGGGCGCTGTAGTAAGTTTGAAAAAGACCATGGTGTAGAACAATCCAATAAGTTCTTTCTGAAACATAAGGTCTTAGTATAGATGCAGCATATTGAGAATGATTCATTGGTGCTAAATCATCTCCAATATCATGTAACAAAGTTGCAACAACCATTTCATCACTTTCTTTATTTTTAAAAGCTCTTGTTGCAGCTTGTAATGAATGCTCTAGTCTAGTGATTTTGTAACCTTCTAAAGTTGTAGTTTGTTTGGATAAATAATTTAAAACTCTCTCAGCTGTTTGTCTTTCAAAGTTTTTCTCAAATTTTTCAAGAAGCTCATAATCTTCTTTAGTTCCATTTTTCATTTCAGTAAAATTTACTGTTTTCATAACTTAATTGTTTGATCTAGTGCTTAGTAAAGATAACTGAGTTATTTTATTATCTCCTAATTCATCCACTAATTTAACAGGGTATTCACCTGTAAAATAATGATCTGTTAATTGTGGATATGTTTCATTTCTTTTTTCAAAACCAATAGCTTTATACAATCCTTCAATTGACAAAAATCTTAAAGATTTAGCACCAATATATTCACAAATTTCATCATTTGTTTTATTTGCTGCTAACAATTCTTTTTTTGTAGGTGTGTCTACACCATAGAAATCTGGGTATCTTATTTCAGGGCACGCAATTTTAACATGAACTTCTTTTGCACCAGCGTCGTAAAGCATTTTAACAATTTTATAAGATGTTGTTCCTCTAACAAGAGAGTCATCAATTAGAATAATTTTTTTATCTTTTATTGTTGTTTGATTAGCATTTAATTTTAATTTAACACCCAAGCTTCTAATTTTTTGGCTTGGTTCAATGAAAGTTCTTCCAACATAATGATTTCTAATTAACCCATGTTCAAAGTTCATTTTTAATTCTTGAGCAAAACCCATAGCAGCAGCATTTCCAGAGTCTGGAACTGGAACCACTATATCTGCATCAGTATCATTTTCTTTTGCTAGCTCTCTACCAATATTTTTTCTATGCTCATAAGCTGTTTTTCCACTTATTAAACTGTCTGGTCTTGAAAAATAAATATATTCAAATACACAAGGTCTAACTTTTTTAGCGGGGAAAGGTTTGATACTTTTCAGCTCATTATTTTCAATTAAAACTATCTCACCATTTTCAACTTCTCTAACAAATTTAGCACCAATAATGTCAAATGCACAAGTTTCAGAGGCTAAGACATAACTATTACCAAGCTTACCAATTACTAGTGGTCTAATTCCATAAGGATCCCTAACTCCAATTAGAGAGTTTTGCGTTAACATCACTAATGCATAACCACCTTGAATTTGAAAAATTGCGTCAATTACTTTGTCAATTGTTTTTGGTCTTTTTGATTTAGCAATTAATTGAACAATCGTTTCAGTGTCTGAGGTAGTATAAAATATAGCTCCATCTTCAACTAGTTTATTTCTCAAAGCTATTGAATTAGTAAGATTTCCATTGTGTGCAACTCCAATTCCACCTGCATTGGTATCAGCAAAAAAAGGTTGTATATTTCTTAATATATTGTTTCCAGTTGTACTGTATCTATTATGGCCAATTGCATAATTTCCTTTAAGATTATTAAGCACTTTTTCTTTGTTGAAATTATCACCAACTAAACCAAATCTTTTTTCAGAATAATATTTTTCTCCATCAAAAGTAACTATTCCACAACCTTCTTGACCTCTGTGTTGTAGAGCGTGTAATCCAAGTGCTGTTAGAGCTGAAGCATCTTTTGCATTACTAATACCAAAAACTCCACATTCTTCTTTTAGTCTTGGATTATAGCTCTGTAATTTTTTCTTTAGAATCTTGATATGTTTTTTCATTAGGAAATTCTTTTATCAGATAACTACTACCTTTTTCTAAATATGGAAAGACGTATGATTTGTCAAAATTTATTGGCCATTTATCATAATTATAAACGATATGAACACCTGAAAAGATACATACAGAAATAATGTAAGCTCTTATAAAACCAAAAAAGAATCCAAATGTCGTATCTAAGCCACCGATTCCCGTATACCTGACTGCTTTACTGATTCCTTTATTAACTAATAGAACCAAAAAGATAACAACCACAAATATTACTATTCCTAAACCAACATCGAGCACATACTCATTATCAATTATGTCTTTTACATAGGGTTTAATTTTAGGAAAAAGAATTAATGTAATTATGTATGCCAACAACCATTTAGCCATTGATAGAATACTTAAAATGAAGCCCTTTTTGTAACAATTTATCAAAGAAAGGATTGTTAAAATTAAATAAATTAAATCAATTATCGATATTGCTTTATAAAAATCTTTTATGATTTCTAACATTAAGATGATTTGCCAAAAGGTTTAATAATTAAGATTAATGCTGGAAGTAGAGTTAATACCGATATCATAGCTAATAACATAGCTAGTCCTGTAAACATACCAAAATAAATTGTTGGGATAAACTTTGATAACACCAAAATTGAAAATCCAAAAACAATCGTTATTGAAGTGTTTAGTATAGCAACTCCAACAGTTGAATGACAAGTTTTTAATGTTTTGTTGTAATCCTTTATTTTATTAAACTCTTCTTTAAATCTGTAAATATAGTGAATACTGTTATCTACTGCGATACCTATTGTAATTGCTGCTATCGTTATCGTCATCATATCCAAAGGTATTCCTAACAGACCAATTATTCCAAGTATAAAAAAAGCTGCAATAAAATTTGGAACAACACCAATTAATGAAAGCTTGATATTTCTAAATAAGATTATGAACATTGAAAATATCCCAATCATAACCAATCCCAATGTTAAAATTTGAGATTTAAATAAGCTTTGTAATAAATTGTTAAATAATATTAATACACCTGCTAGTTTGTAATCTTTTTCTTCTAAACCAAATTTATCTTTAAGATCAAAATTAATTTTGTTAATTAAATCATTTCTTCTTAAATCTTCCTGAGAGTCTATAATTCTTAAACTAATTCGCGCTTCATTATCTTTGATAGACAGATAAGGATCGATAATTTCAGTTTTAATGCTCTCAGGAATTTTAGAGTAAAGCACTCCCATTTCTAAAGTACCTAGAGGTTTATTGTTGTTTAATTGAGTAGCAACCTCAATAATAGATGAAAAAGATAGAACTTTGCCAATTTCAGGCAAGCTATCTAAGTAATTATGAACAGATGAAATTAAATCAATTTTATCTTTGGTAAACCAGTATTTTTCATCATTAGCATCTTCTTCATCATCCCAATCTTCAAATTCACCATCTTCTTCAGATTTTTTCACTTTTTCTTTCTCAGGAAATTTTATAATAACTTCTAAAGGAGTGGTTCCACCTAGCTCCTCATCTATAAGCTTCATACCCTTGTAAATTTCAGTATTCTTATTAAAGTAATTTATAAAACTATTTTCAACTTCAAGCTTACTTATTCCAACAATACTGAATATTATGACTATTCCAGTTACTAAGAAGATAGAGTTTTTATTATTTATAGAAATTAAACTAAGAAAATTTGTAATTTTAGATTTCTGATCTTTTTTGACCGAAATGTTATTTGTAGGTGCAAAGTTTAAAAGGGTGGGTAGTAAAGTAAATGTAATGATAAATGATGTAATTAAACCAAAGGTCATCATCCAGCCAAAATCAATAATAGGTTTTATTTCACTAAAAATTAAAGACAAGAAAGCGAAAATTGTCGTTAGAACAGTATAAAAAATTGGCCAGAACATTTTTGAAGTTGTTAAGGAAATAAGTTCAAAATTATTTTTTGATGGAAAATCTTTTTTAAGCTGAAGAAACCTAGTACTCATATGAATATTCATTGCCATTGTTAAAATCAACATAAGTGCAATAAAATTTGACGAGATGACTGTAACTTTCCATCCCAGCAATCCAAGTAATCCCATCATTATTATCACAGAAAAAAGACAACTACTTATAGGTACTATTATCCAAAGAATGTTTCTAAAAACAAACCATAAAGTAGCAATTATAAATAATAGAACTCCTAAACCAAAAACTATTATATCGCTTTTGATAAAAGTCATCATATCATCAGCAATCATTGGTATTCCTCCTAGATAAATCTTTCCAACATCACCATAACTTTGAATAACTTGTCTAATTTCTAAAATATTCTGATGGTTTTGTTTTTTGATTTGATCTTTAATTAATTCAACTTCTTCTTTTGATTTATTTTTTATATCTTCTAATTTTTGAGACTGTTTAATGTTAATAATAATCCCACTAGTTTTACCATCTTCGCTAATGACAAAATTTCGAAAAACAGGACTATTTAAAATCTCTTTAAAACCTCGATCTCTATCAACATCTTCATCTTTTAATGTTTTGAAACTTTCCAGTCTTTCTTGAAGGGGAGCTTCTGAATTATTTAAAAGTGGAATATCTAATAATGTAATCACACTATGGACCCAATTGAGGCTCTGGATTTTATATTTTAAACTTAATAAATTATTAATTGAAGAGTCAGTTACCATCCCATCATTTGGTGCATAAGTAAGAATTAAAAATTCTTTAGATCCATATCTTTTAGAGACTTCTTTTAAATATGCTAAATCTGGGTCACCCTCTATTAATAATGTTTCTGATGAAGCATCTAGCCTAAAATTTTTTGAATAGTATCCAAAACTTAAAATAGCAATAATTAACAATACAAATATTGCTTTGGGATTTTTAAGGATAACGTTTTGATAAAAATGAGCTATCATTCAAGCTCTTTATATTGGAAATTAACTTAATTGAGTATCCTTAAATTTTGTAAATCTTTCCTCAAATTCAAGAGTTACATTACCAATAGGGCCGTGTCTTTGTTTACCAATTATAATTTGGGCTAAATGTGCAACCTCGTTCATTTTTGCTTGCCACTCTGCATGTTCAACTGTTGCTTCTCTTGGCTCTTTTCTTTGCAAATAATATCCTTCTCTATAAACAAACATTACAACATCTGCATCTTGTTCAATAGATCCAGATTCTCTTAAGTCTGCCAATTGTGGTTTATGATCATCCCTTTGTTCTACTTGTCGAGAAAGCTGTGACAGAGCTACTACTGGAACAGAGAGTTCCTTGGCTATTGCTTTAAGTCCTTGTGTAATTTGCGAAATTTCTTGAACTCTTCCATCTTTATTAAAAGTAGTTCCTCTCATTAATTGAATGTAATCAACCACTATCATATCAAGACCAAAAAGCCTTTTAATACGTCTAGCTCTATTACTCAAAGCAGCAATACTTATTGCTGGAGTTTCATCAATATAAAGAGGTAGTTCAGAAATATTTTTTGATGTTTCTAAAAACTTGTCAAATTGGTCGTTAGATATTCTTCCTCTTCTTATATCATTAGAACTAATTCTAGCTTGTTCAGAAATAATTCTTGTAGACAATTGTTCTGAAGACATTTCGAGTGAAAAGAAAGCTATGGATGATTTCTTACCACTTTCTTGTAGCTTTTGAGCGGCATTAAATGCAATATTTGTTGCTAACGAGGTTTTACCCATTGATGGTCGACCAGCAATAATAATTAAATCTGATTGATGTAAACCACCAAGCTTATCATCTAAATCTCTTAAACCAGTTGGAACACCAACTATTCCCTCTTCATTTTTATAAGCAGCTGAAGCCATTTCAATTGTTTGTTTCATTGCTTCATCAAATTTTACTAAAGAAGAATTGAAAGAACCTTTTTCAGCTAAATCAAATAATAATCTCTCAGAACTTTCGATTATAGATTGACCGTTAGTATCAAGATCATTTAATTTTGCACTATCAATAGTTTGTTCAGATATTTTGATTAATTCTCTTCTTACAAACATATCGTAAATTATTTTTGAGTACTCTATTGCCTGTCTAACTGATGTAGAAAACTTTGTAATTTTTACCAAATATTCTGGAACATTTAGATCATCTTTTTCATCTTCAAAATAATTTTTTAAAGTAATTGGGTTGGCCAACATTCCTTTGTAGATAAGACTTTCAACTGCCTCAAATATTTTTTTGATGCATGGGATCATAAAAGTTAATACTAGAAATTATTGTATTTATTTCGTCAAAAATATCATTACTTACAAGAATAGATCCTATTACCGCTTGTTCTGCCTCAATGTTATTTGGCAATTCTTTAAATTGATCTTTGACTATACTTAAGTTGTTTTCCATGAAAATAAATTTACATGAAAATTGGTTAAATCAAATTCTAAATTAGTGCTGGGGAAAAGAATGTATAATTATTGAATCGTATCAGCTGAAGAAACATTGATTGTAATCTCAGCATCAACTTCTGAGTGTAAAGAAATTTTAACTTTAAATTTTCCTAAAGCTTTAATTTCTTCAACTGGTTGTATCATCGAAGGCTTGATATCAATTTTGTTTTCTTCTTGAATAAGTTTTGAAATTTCAGTTGGTTTAACTGAACCATATAATTCATTATTTTCTGTACTTAGTTTTTTAACAGAATACTCTTTACTATTAATTTGTTCAGCAATTTGAGATGCTTCTTTTTTCTTTTCGTTATCTTTTTTAGACAACTCAGCTTTAATTTTTTCAACTTCTTTTATATTATCCTTTGATGCATAGAGAGCTTTTTTATTAGCAATTAGGAAGTTTCTAGCATAACCTCTTTTTACGTCTATTACTTCACCAATAGATCCAATTCTTTTTACGTTTTCTAATAAAATTACTTTCATTTTATATTAATGCTAAGTTTCTTGCTCTTTTGATTGAAAGAGAAAGTTCTCTTTGTTTCTTTTGAGATATATTTGTAATTCTTGAAGGTAAAATTTTACCATTCTCAGATACATACTTTTTTAAAAGTTTTATGTTTTTATAATCCACCTCAGGAGCACCTTTTACTGATAATGGACAAGTTTTCTTAAATTTGTATTTGTTTGGTTGAAAAATACTTAATTTTGAAAAATTACTTTGTTTCCCTTTTTTATTTCCACTTTGTCTTTTTGGCATTAGTTTTTAACACTCTCTTTTTTTTCAGCATCTTCTTTTTTACCAAAATAGTTTGTATCAAGATCAAATTTTTTTACTCTTACTGTTAGATATCTTAGTAATTTTTTGTCAATTGCTTCATTTTTTTCTAACTCATCAATTACATTGCCTTTACCTTTTATTTTAAAGTGAATGTAACTTCCTTTTTTATTCTTTTTTATTAAATAAGATAAGTTTAGCAGTCCCCAGTTTTCAGTTTTAACAACTTCACCATCATTCTTCTCTACAATTTTAGAATATTTTTCTGTTAGTTGCTTTAATTCACTGGGCGAAGTATCTTGCCTAGCTATAATTGTATGTTCGTATAAATTCATTTAAGTTCTTTATTAAAAAGTGAGGATATACTATTATAAAAGTTCAATTACAATAGTTAAAAAGGCAAAATATTTAGTTTTTTTTATATGTTTTCAGTAATTTTTCCAGGTCAGGGATCTCAGGTAGTAGGTATGGGAAAAGAGCTATACAACAATTTTGATGAAGTTAAAAACCTGTTTAAAAAGGCAGATGATATATTAAACTTTCCAATTTCTAAGCTTATTTTAGAGGGTCCAAAAGAAGAGTTAGATTTAACAGCAAATACACAACCTGCAATATTTTTAATAAGTTTTTCAATTTTTAATTTAGCAAAAAATGAATTCAACTTAGATTTAAACAAAGCAAAATACTTTGCTGGACATTCTTTAGGTGAATATTCGGCTTTATCATGTGCAGGATATCTAGATTTTTCAGATACTTTAAAAATATTAAGAATCAGAGGAAATGCAATGCAAAACGCTGTGCCTAAAGGACAGGGAGGAATGGTTGCGGTATTGGGCTCAACAGTTGATGTGATTGAAAAAATTTTAACAGAAAATAAAGAAAATTTAAAAGTACAAATTGCCAATGACAATTCTGAAGGCCAAATTGTTTTGAGTGGAAAAACAGAAGATTTAGAAAAATTAATTCAAATTTTAAAAGATAATTCTATAAAAAATATCAAACTTCCAGTAAGCGCTCCCTTTCACTGTGATTTAATGAATAATGCTACAAAAATAATGACAGAAGAGTTAAATAAACTTAATTTTAAAAATGGTCAAAATATTTTAATATCAAACGTTACTGCTAATGAGATTAAAGACCCAGATGAGCTTAAAAATCTCTTGATTAAACAAATAGAAAATAGAGTAAGATGGAGAGAAAGCGTGATTAATATGATAGAAAATGATGTAGACCATTTTATAGAAATTGGACCTGGGAAAGTTTTATCAGGTTTGGTAAAAAGAATTAATAGAAATGTAAAAATTGATACAATTAATAATAAAAGTGATATTGAGGGTCTAAAAATATGACAGATCTAAAAGATAAAAATATTATTGTTACAGGAGCTTCAGGCGGAATTGGAAATTCAATAATTGAAAAATTATATCAAGCAGGAGCAAATATTTTAGCTTCAGGCACAAGAATAGAAAAACTTGAAGAACTAAAAGGTAAATATGGAAATATTAAAATATTAAAGTTTGATATTTCTCAAAGCGATAAAGTTGAGGAGTTTGTTGAAAACGCAACTAAAGAACTTGGTGGCAATTTAGATTGCATAGTTAATAATGCAGGTATTACCCAAGATAATTTAGCAATAAGAATGAGCTTAGATGAATGGAAAAAAGTAATTGATATTAATTTAACATCAACTTTTTTAATGAGCAAATCAGCAATTAAAAAAATGCTTAAAAATAAATCTGGAAAGATTGTTAATATTACTTCAGTTGTTGGGCATACAGGTAATTTAGGACAGGCCAATTACACTGCTTCTAAAGCAGGTATAATTGCAATGTCTAAGAGTTTAGCAATAGAATACGCAAAGAAAAATATAAATATAAATTGTATTTCACCTGGTTTTATCAAAACAGCTATGACGGATAAATTGGATGACAAATTTAAAGAGGCTATAATATCAAAAATTCCTTCTGCCCGACTAGGAGAGCCAGATGATATTGCAAATGCTGTGCTTTTTTTATGCTCAAATCAATCGAGTTATATAAATGGTGAAACCTTGCATGTTAATGGGGGCATGTATATGGCTTGACAAAATGGCTTTTTAAACTATTAAGAATTTATAACAAAAAGGATCAATATGTCAGAAGACGTTTCAAGCAAAGTAAAAAAAATTGTAGCTGATCACTTAGGTATCGATGAAGCAAAAGTAACTGAGGAATCAAGTTTTATAGATGATTTAGGAGCAGACAGCTTAGATACAGTTGAATTAGTGATGGCTTTTGAGGAAGAATTTGGATCTGAAATTTCCGATAGTGAAGCTGAGAAAATTTTAACTGTAGGCGATGCAGTTAAATTTATCGAAGGAAAAGCTAACTAGAAATTTTAATGCCATCAGAAAAAGATGGGGTAATGATAATATTATCTTCTCCTTCGGGGGCTGGTAAGACTACTCTAGTAAAAAAATTATCTGAAACTGATAATTATGAAATATCAATTTCACATACAACAAGACAACCTAGACCTAACGAAAATCAAAAAGAAGATTATTTTTTTGTTGATGAGTTAGAGTTTAAAAGATTGATAAAAAACGAGGAGTTCTTGGAATATGCAAAAGTTTTCAATAATTTTTATGGCACCACAAGAACGCCTGTAATAGATAAGCTCAACAAAGGTAAAAACGTTCTATTTGATATTGATTGGCAGGGGGCCGATCAAATTAAGAATAAAAAATTAGATTATAAATTGATCACTTTTTTTATACTTCCTCCAAGTAAAGAAGTTTTATTTGAAAGACTGTCTAAAAGACATGTAAATGAAAAATTAATAGCTGAAGAAAGAATGAAGCAATTCGAGAGAGATGTTTTGCATTGGATAAACTATGATTATGTAGTTATAAATAATGATTTAAATATATGTTATACAAAAATAAAAAATTTAATTGATGCTGTAATAAATAATGGCTCAAAAGATTATGATATAGATTTTATCAGAGATCATGTTGATAAATTAACTTCTTAAGTTTTCATATTCACAAGTTAATTTATAGTAAGTATCTAAACTTAAATTCTGTGGCCTTAAATTAAGATCAATTCTAAGTTTATTTAATATTTTTTGATTTCCATTAAATAGCTGATTAAAAGGTTTTTTTAACATTTTTCTTCTTTGATTAAAAAAAATTCTGGTAACTTTTTCTAAATTATTTGCATCATTAATTTTAACAAAATTTTTTTTTGGATAAAAACATAATAAAGAACTATCTACTTTTGGTTTTGGATAAAATGATTCAGGCTTAATATCACATATTTTTTTTATATTTAATTTCCAATTAGAAATTATTGACAATCTTCCATAATTAGATGTATTAAACTCTGCAATAATTCTTTCAGCCACTTCTTTTTGAAACATTAACACTAGGCAATCAAACCAAAAGTTGTCTTTTAAATTTATTATCCATTTACTAAGTATTTCGGTTGAAATATTATAAGGTAGATTCCCAAAAACTGTTACCTTTTCTTTAAATAGACTGGTTTCATTAATTTTTAAAACATCTTCGTTTATTATTGTGATTTTTTTATTAAACTTATTCTTAAGATCTACCGTAAGATTACTATCTTTTTCAATTACTAATATTTTTTTTGGATTTTTTTTTAGAATATATTCTGTTAAATTTCCAGTTCCTGGTCCTATTTCAAGAATTATTTTATCTTTAATAGCTGCTGAATTTATAATTTTTTCAATAATATTTTTGTCAATTAAAAAATTTTGACCTAAACTTTTTTTTGCTTTAATCAATGTTTATCCAAAAATTCTAAAGCTCTGATTAGACTAAGAGGGTTTGATTTATTTTTTCCTATCATTTTTTCATTTGGTCCATGGTCAGGAGATATTCTTATAAAATTTAAGCCTAAAGTTATATTAATTGCATCATATTCAAAAAGTGTTTTAATTGGGGTCAAAACTTGGTCATGGTACATTCCAATAATAACATCAAATTTCACTCTATTTTTTTTTAAAAACATTGTGTCAGCTGAAAAGGGGCCTGAAATTTTAAAGCCTTTTTCTTTTAAAGACTTAATTGCAGGTTTTAAAATTTTGTCATCTTCATTAAATTTATCTGTACTCTCACAGTGAGGATTTAGACCAAGAACACCAATTCGAGGTTTGATTTTTCTATTTTTAATATAGAAATTATTTATTAGTCTAACTTTTTCATCAAGATTTTTTTTATTTATAAAAGATGCTACTTTTTTAATTGGTATATGTGTTGTTAAGGGACAAACAGATAACTTTTTATTGTAAATTAGCATAGCAAATTTTTTTATTTTTGTTTTTTGAGCAATATATTCTGTTATTCCTGGGTATTCTTTATCTAAAAAATTTTTTTTTGAAATTGGCCCATTAATAAGTTTATTTGATTTTAAATTATTTAGAGCCTGAAGACCAAAATCAAATGTTTTTTTTATAAAAAAATTTGATTTACTTGTTATTTTATTTAAGTTTTTATTTAAATTAATTTTTACATCAATTACATTTATCGATTTATTATCTAATTTAGTATTTTTTAAATTGTTTAAATTTATTAATTTAATTTTTTTCTTAAAATTTAATTTTTTCATGTAAATTTTTAATAATTCTAATGATGAAATAAGAATAACTGGAGATTTGTAATTTTTAAATTTTAAAGATTTTAGAAATATTTCTAAAAAAATACTATTTGGTTCACCATTTACAATTATAATTGGTTTAACTTTCATTTATATTTATATCTTTTTTAATTTTATTAAAATAAATAATGGAAAATTGATTCAATTGCTGATTTGTAATTGATCTTATTCTATTAGTAAATTCTGTTTCATAATTTATTGCTTGTTCTTCTTCTTTAATATCTTCAATATATAAAATTAAAAAACCACCCGGAATAATGATAGGATTTGTATATTGTTTTTGATTTAAACTTATTATTTGTTGTAATATTTTTTTATCTAATGAACTTTCATTTATCCAGCCTAATTTTCCTCCAACTTTAGCACTTTCAGATATACTAAAAGCTGAGGCTGTATTTTCAAAGCCTATTTCATTTATACTTTTAATTATTTTTTGACTTAATTCATCTATTTGCTTCTTTTCATTAGCATTGAAGACAATTTCATAAAGCAAATATGATCTAGAAAAATTCTTTATTGATTTTACATCGCTTTCTATTTTTTTTTTGTCAATTTTAACTTTTTTACCAAATTTTAAAAATATTAATTGATTCCAACTAGCCTCATTTGAAATTTTTTTTTTAACAGTCTCGATACCAACATTAAATTCATCAAGGTAATTAATAAATTCATTTTCATTTTTTAGGCCAATACTAGAATAAATATTTATAATTAAATTTTCCAAATATTCGTCATCAATTTTTATTTGATTTTTTAGAATTTCTATTTCTTTTATAGTTTCTCTTACAAGTGATCCTTTAGCAATCTCATACATTCTGTCTTTATTTAAATCATTTAATTTAGGATTTAATGCTTTTAAATATTTTGCCTCATTATTTATATCAATTTTTGTTATGATTTTATTGTCAATCTTCAGAATAATTTTATTTTCAATTGCAAACAGTTTTGTATGAAACAAAGAGTTAATAAAAATCAGAAAGAAGCAATTAATTAAAATTTTCTTTATAAATAATTTATTATTCATTAGAATTTAATCGATAGACTGTTCTATAGTAGTAATTGGATAAAAACTTACTGTAAACATTAAGTTTTCAGTAGGTTTTAAATCTCTATCTTCATAGTAAGTTTTGTTAAATCTTACACCTGCTGTCAAACAATCATTCTTATACTCATAAACAAGATTGTAATATTCTGTAAGGTTTAATTCTCTATTTCTTCTGGTTTTAAATGATAATGAGTTATTTGCGTTAAATTGATATGATGATGCAATATCAAAAAGATTTGTATTACCTAGAGCAGAATCCTCTTTAATGAAATTAAAATCTGTAACAAAATTATTGATTGTTAGACCTAATCCAACTGAATTATAATTGAATTTTTCAATTTTATTATCCGTTGAAAATTTATAATCAATATTTAGATTGTTTGAAAAATTATAATTTATTGAACCAAAAAGATTTGAATTTTTTTTATTTAAAGTTGTTTGTGAAGGTATATTTGACTCCTCTTTATCTCTAAAAACTGAAGCTAATTTAACTTCTAAATAATCGTTAGTTTCATTTTTATTATCTCTTCTATAATCAAAACCAAGTGTAAGTGAATTGCCAGCCTCAAAACTATCATTAATACCAATTCGATTAATGTTAAAAATATTATTTGTATTTATTTTTCTTTTATCATCTGAGTGATTTTTCATATCACTTGGGTTAATTCTTAATGACAATCTTGGTACCAATGTTTGATCAAAAGTTTCCGAATATTTTATCAAGGGTAATTCTGAACTTAATTCAAACAAAGAGTTTAATTCAATTTGTGGGCTAGACTTATAAGTATCGACATTCTTTCCAACGCTATTTAGGTTTTTAAAGTATAAATTGAAATTATTTTTCAACCCCACCTTTTCAAATATTTTGTCATTAAAATTAAAGCTTAGATCATTTATAATTCTTGCTTTGACATTATTTGTATTATCAAGAACATTATTACCAATTGAGCTAATGTTAAATTTTCCAAAATCAGTATAAATTGGATCATTAGAGAAATTATAATATGGTAATATAAACTGATACCTGTCGTTATTTAATTTAGTTAAATCTTCATAAATATCTATACCCCCATCTATATTATAATTATTATTCTCAAAGGACAGATCAACTCCAGATTTCAAAATATCATTATTTTTAGGTTTAATATCACTATCTGATAAGCTATTTGCAAATATTTTTAAAAAAGTATCTTTATTTGTTCTTTCTAAAAAAATTTTAAAATCACTCCTAATAAAATTATTTAAATTAAGATCTTTTTTAAATTCAGCAAATAAGTGGTTAATATTTTTGTTTTTATTAGTTTCTTCAGAATTAAATCCTCTGGTATAACCAAAATCAACTATAAATGATGAGTGTTCATTCTCTTGCCTATATTCATTTTGTAAAATTTGAGTATTTTTTGAAAAAATTGTTGGGCTAAAAGTGTAATCTTTATTTTCAGAGATGACGTGAAAATAAGGAACTCCAATTGAAGATCCTAAAATATTAGAATTATTAAGTTTAGGTGTTAAAAATCCTGACTGTCTTTCGACAGTTGGATCAGGATGAAAGAATTTTGGAAAGTAAAAAACTGGTACATCATAAACTTTTAAAATTGAACTATCATAAATTATTTGTTTTTTATTTTTATCATGAGTAATTGTATTTGCTTCAAGTTTCCAAGGTGGACACTCGTCACCTTTGCTACATGAGGTAAAAACCGCCTTATTTATAGTGGTTATACCACCCTCATGGTTTGATGAAACTCCATACAACCGTGGGTCATTATCAGATCTATCAAAAATATTTTTTTTTAAGGTAATTTTTGTTTCACCAGTTTTAAATCTATTATTTTTTAAATCAAAAAAACCATTTTCAAAATAATATTTACTAATTTCATTTTCAGACAAATTAGAATTTTCAATTATAGTTACATTTTTACCTTTTAAAAATTCTTTATCTATCTGATAATCAAATTCATCGAGTTTAAATATTGAAAATTTATTATCCTTAATTATTGATTTATTAAATGAGAATATCCGCATTTCGTTTTTTAAGAACGTTACATCTTTAGAGTTAAAAATATATTTTCCCTCAATCTCTGCATTTGTAATTCCTTCAGTAGAAATTTTACCAATTTTTTTTGAATATGTAGCTTTTGCTGAGTCTATTTTAATATTTTTTAAATTATCAAAAAACTTTACTTTACCTGTGGCTATTATTTCTTCTTGGTTTTTAAAATAAGCAATTTCATCAGCATTAATTTTTAAATTAGTTTGTAAATCGTTTATTTTAACTGTGTCTGATGCTATTATTTCACTTTTTTCCTCAAAGTACAAAATTTTATTTGCAGAGATATTTAATTTTTTGTCATTATCGATAATGAATATATTTCCTGATGCATTTAACTTACCTTCATCTTTCAAATATAAAATTTTATCAGCTCTAATATTTATATTTTTATTTTCATCTATAAAATTTACATCTCCCCTTGCTTGTAGCAACGATTTAGATTTTATATATTCAAATGTTTGAGCTTTAATCTTAATTCCATTATTAGTAGTAACCTCTCCTCCATTATAACCTTTCATAATGTCACCATTTTCAGTAATTTCGATTTCAGATACATCGAAATTAATGATTTGAGATGAGGATATTTTTGAAGATATAATTAAGCTTAAAAATAAATAAAAAATTATTAATTTAAAATTATTTTTCATTAAACTTAAATGTTAATATTGATATTATTAAAGATAGAATAAAAAGAGGCCCCCAAACAGAAATTAAATAATTAATTTTTTCGGTTGATCCCAAAACATTAAATAAATTATTAAAATAATAGATGATTACACTTAAAAATAATCCTATTGAAATTTTAAAAGTATCACTATTAAATTTTTTTGTATTAATCATAATTATACTAGAAAATACAGTCATTAAAATCAAATATAAAGGATAAGATATAATTTTATGAATTTGAATATTTACATCAACAATCGCATAATTCAACATCTCATAGTTATTTTTTAATTCAATTAATTCAAAAAAAGATAGAGAGGATAAATTAGAAAATAGACTATTTATCCTATCAGAATTAAAATTTGAATAAATTTCAATTTTATTTTTTTTCTCACTTGTATTATTAATGTAAATTTCAGGCTCTAATACTATCCACAGATTTTCTTTAATATTAATTTCATTGCTTTTGATATTTCTAATTACATTATATTTATTATCAAATTCAGTTATAAAATTATCGATTAAAGTATTCCCATTAATTTTTGAGGAATTCACAATTAAAATTTTATCTTGAACTCGGTCTCTTACCCACAATCCATTTTTATTAATTACTGCAAGATATTTACCATCTTTTGTGTAATTAGATTTAAGCTCTAGGTAAAAGTTTTTTAGATTTGAAGCGCTATTATAAAATAAACTTACTATTAAAATACCCAACACCAAAGCAATTAGACTTGAAATAAATAAAATTTTTGTATTTTTTAATCCAGAATACTTAAAGATTTGAATTTCATTATTATTAAATAATTTAATATAAAATAACTGAGTTGAAATAAGAAAAATAAATGGAAAAATTTCATATATCATACTAGGCGCATTAAGTAGCGAAAGATAAATTGGAAACAAAAATCCAATATTTATTTCTTTAAAAAATTCCAATTCTGTTAACAAGTTAATTATAAAAACTAAACTGAACACAATAAAAAAAACGTAAAAAAAAGAATAGAGAAAAGTATTAATAAGAAATTTGATATAAGTTTTCATTATGCCTTTTTGAATTTAAATTTTTTACGAAAGTAAGTATAAAATATAATATTTAATATTATTGGTATTGATATAAAAATAAGATTATTTTCTAATGACTTATTTATAAATCTTAAAGTTGATTCAGAGAAAATTATAATTAAAAAACCTAATAAAAAATTTGACAATCTATATCTTGTATAATTAATTTTTTCTTTTGATTGAATAATCAAAAGTAATGATGTTAACATTAATACTGGCAAGTAAATCGGAATTATTAATCTCTTATATAATTCAGAAAAAATATTATCTAAATTTTTATATTCACAGTTTTTAACTGTTTTAAATAATTTATTAATTTTCTCAGTATCTTTTTTTAATAAATTGTAAGTACAATTTATTAAATCAACTGTTCTGTGTTCTTGAGTTTTTTTTACTAAAATTGTATCTGTAGTATATGCAGAAAGATTAAATTCTGATTTTGTAAAAGTAAAATTAGTAATATTTTTATTAACAACATTTATATTTTCACCATCATATAGTTCAAGAATTGGTAAACCGTTTTTATTTTTTATAGTTCCTTTTTTTGCAAAAATAATTTGAAAATTATTTTTACTTTCTTCACTATCTTTTTTTATATAAATATTTCTATAATTATTACTGCTGGTTTTGCTTTCTGTATAAATTGTTAAATTATTTACAGCTGCATTAAATTTTTTTACTTTAATAAAATTATCGACAAAATTATAATCTGACACTCTAATTATTGATCTTGCTAGGCCTTGTGAATTAGGAACTATAAATGCTGTAAGTACTAATTGTATTAGTAAAATAACTAATGAACAAAATAAAAAAAAATTTACAAAGCTAATTTTACTAATTCCAAAGTTCCAATAAATAAGTAATTCATTGTTAAGTTCATATTTTGCGATCACATATGAAAAACTAAAAAAAAGTGCAAAAGGCAAAATTTTGCTAAATATTTTGGGAAAATTTAATAATGAGTAATTCAAATAGACTAAATAATCTCTTCCATCATCAATTATAATATCCAAGTAATTTACCGCCTGAAAAACCCAAATTATTACACTTGCGCTAGTTAGCGTAATAATAAAAAAAATTAAACAATCGTATAAAAATTTTCTATATATTATTTTTTTCATTGAAATATGCGATTTTTATACCTATATAGCAAACATCTCGTAGAGATTGAATTTAAAATTTATGTCAGTACAGATTATTTATAAAAATAAAAAACTAAAAAAAAAAACTGATAATTTGGTTTTATTTATTGATGAAAAATTCAATATTTCCGGCTTAAAAAAACACATTTCAAGCTCAGAATATAACTTTATTTTAGATTTGATTAAAAAAAGAGATGAAAAAAAGAAAATATTAGCTTTTGATATTAGTTCAAAAAAGAAAATAATACTAGTTTCTCTAAAAAAAAATATTTCAAATTCTGAATTAGAAAATTTGGGCGCAAATTTTTATGATCAATTCAAAAGTAATAAAATAAACGATTTCGATTTAAACTCAGAAACCCTATCAACTCAACAAAAGAATATTATAGGCTATTTTGTACATGGCATAAAATTGAAATCTTATTCATTTGAAAAATATAAAACAAAAAAAAATAATAAAAATATTTTAATTACAATAACTGGTAAAAATCAGCCATCTCTTAAAGATCAAATTAAATTTAGAGCAATAGAAGATGGAACTTTTTATACAAGAGATTTAGTTTCTGAACCTGGCAACATTTTACATCCTGATGAATATGCAAAAAGATTAAATTCACTTAAAAAACATGGTTTAAAGGTAACTGTATATGACGAAAAAAAATTAAAAAAACTTGGTATGAATACACTACTTGGTGTAGGGCAAGGAAGTGCCAGAGGATCATATCTTGTAACAATTGAATGGAATGGTTTAAGTAAAAAATCTAAACCATTAGCATTTGTTGGAAAAGGAGTTTGCTTTGATACTGGAGGAATATCTTTAAAGCCTGCTAAATTCATGGAAGATATGACTTATGATATGGCTGGTTCTGCAGTTGTAGTTGGATTAATGAAAAGCTTAGCACTTAGAAAAGCAAAAATAAATGCTGTTGGTGTTGTGGGACTAGTTGAAAATATGCCAGGAGGTAATGCACAAAGACCTGGAGATATTGTTAAGTCTTATAGCGGTAAAACTGTAGAAATTTTAAATACTGACGCCGAAGGAAGATTGGTCCTAGCTGATGCCTTAACTTATACAGAAGAAAAATTTAAACCAAAATTAATAGTAGATTTAGCTACTTTAACAGGAGCTATAATTGTATCATTAGGTTCTGAATATGCAGGTTTATTTTCAAATGATGATAATTTATCTAAACAATTAATTAATGCTGGTGAGAAAGTAGAAGAAAAAGTTTGGAGAATGCCTCTGAATAAAAATTTTGATAAGTTAATAGATTCTAAAAATGCAGATATGCAAAATATTAATTATGTTGGGGGAGCAGGATCAACAACTGCTGCTCAATTTTTGCAAAGATTTATTTTAAACAAAACACCTTGGGCACATTTAGATATAGCTGGAATGGCTTTTTCAAAATATGGTGGAGCGTTAAATTCAGGTGGTGCAACAGGTTATGGAGTGAGATTATTAAACAAACTAATAGAGGATCATTATGAGTAATTTAGAACAAACCTTATCAATTATAAAACCAGATGCAGTGGAGAGAAGTTTGGAAAACGAAATAAAAGAAATGTTTAAAAGTAATGGTTTTATAATTTTAAAAGAAAAAAAAATCCAAATTGAAAAATCAGAAGCTGAAAAATTTTACAAAGTTCATGAGACTAAGCCATTTTATAATGATTTATGTGCCTATTTATCATCAGGCCCAATTGTTGTAATGGTTCTTGAAAAAGATAATGCGGTTTTAGGAAATAGAGAATTAATGGGTGCTACAAATCCAAAAGATGCAGAGGAGGGCACTATTAGAAAAAAATATGGAATTTCAATAGATAAAAATTCTGTGCATGGGTCAGATAGTGTTGAAAATGCTAAAATTGAAATAGATTTTTTCTTTAAAGATTAAAAACTTTTAATATAGCTTTTGGGTACAGTTTATGCTCTTGAACTAAAATTTTTTTAGCAAGAGAGAACTCTGTATCTTTTTTTGAAATTTTTACTTTCTTTTGTAGAATAATCTTCCCCGAGTCTAATCTATCATTTACAAAATGAACAGTGCATCCTGAGTATTTTTCTTTATTATTTAATACTCTTTGGTGAGTATTTAATCCTTTATATTTAGGCAGTAAAGAGGGGTGTATATTTAAAATTTTTCCTTTAAATTTTTTTATAAAATTTTTTGATAAAATTTTCATAAATCCAGCTAGGCAAATTATTTTAATATTATTTTTTTTTAAGATAGAAAGTAGCTTATTTTCACTTAATTTTTTGTTTTTAAAATTTAAAACTTTTTTTTTAATTTTAAATTTTTTGGCATAATTTAAACCCTTTGCCTTAGAGTTATTTGAAACAATAAAGTTAATTGATATAGGAGATAATTTAGTTTTAGAAAATTTAATTAAAGATTTTAAATTACTGCCTGTCCCTGAAATAAATACAGCTGTTCTAATTCTATTGATACCAGTTGATAGAACCATTTAACTTAACTTTGTTTTTACCATTTAAAATTTTTCCAACAACATATGGTTTATATTCTCTTGAAAAAAATTTACTTATTTTTTTTAAATTTTTACTTTCAACAATAAGACAAAAACCAACTCCACAATTAAATGTTTTAAGCATTTCTTTATCAGAAATTCCATTATTTTTAAGCCAATTAAATATTTTAGAAGTTTTAATTTTATCTAAACTTATTTGTGCAGAAAGCTTATCTGGTATAATCCTTTTAATATTATCAGATAAACCTCCCCCAGTTATATTTGCACAGCCATTGATCAAGTTGTTGTTTATCAAATTCATTACTTCTTTAACATATATTTTAGTTGGTTTTAGAAGCTCAGATTTTAAAAATTTATTTTTTTTAATATTTATTTTTTTTTGTTTTAATAAATATCTTACAAGTGAATAACCATTAGAATGTAAACCGCTAGAAGGAATCGCAACTATAAGATTATTTTTTTTTATTTTATTTTTATTTAAAATTCTATTCTTTCCTACAACTCCTACAGCAAAACCTGCGATATCAAATTTACCTTTTTCATACGTTCCTGGCATTTCAGCAGTTTCTCCACCAACGAGTTCACATTCTGATTGATTGCAGCCTTTGTTAATTCCTTTTATAATTGCTTTAAGTTTTTTAAGGTCAATTTTATTTATTGAAATATAATCTAAAAAAAGCAAAGGTTTAGCTCCTTGAACAATTAAATCATTTACACTCATAGCAACCAGATCAATACCAATAGTATCAAATTTATTTAATGTATTAGCAATTTCAATTTTGGTTCCCACACCATCAGTACAAGCTACGATTCTAGGTTGTTTAATATTACCTGGTATATTTGTGATTGAACCAAATCCTCCTATATTAGAGAACTTTTTTTTGCCTCTTTTTTTTGCTGAAACTACAGAAATGAAATCAACAAACTTATCAGCAGCTTTAATATTAACTCCACTTTTTTTATAGGTAAATTTTTTTTTATTCATTAATATGTTTTATGAAATTTATTTCTCTACTTAGTAATTTAAAGCTTTTATATAATTTTTTTTTATTTCTTGCTTTAATAAATATTTTCTTTTCCACAGGAAAAAGTCATGCAAAGACATTTTCTATAAATGATATTGAAATATCAACACCTTTTGAAATAAATTTTAGTAAAAATGAAATTATCGATGAAGGATTTGTAAAGGCATTTAATGAACTTATTTTATCAATTGTCCAAAGTAAAGATCAGGTAAAATTAAAAAATACATCAATTAATCAAATAAAAGGAATGATAGAAACTTTCTCAATTAAGGAAGAAAAGTTTATTGATGAAATTTATTATCTTGCTCTAAATGTTTCATTTAATAAAAAAAATATATTTGATTTATTAGAAACGAAAAATATTTTTCCATCTTTACCTGTGAAAAAAAATTTTTTATTCATCCCCGTACTTGTTGATCAAAATAAAAATCAAGTTTTAATGTTCTCTGAGAATAAGTTATTTTCCAGTTGGAATTTAAAAAATAAAAAATACAGTCTTTTAAATTATATTTTACCTACTGAAGATTTAGATGATTTTAGATTGATAAAACAAAATATTAATATTTTGGAAACTTATGACTTCAAAGAAATTATAAACAAATACAATATAAATGATCACATTATTATGATTATGTTTAAGGATAATAATAAAATAAGAGTATTTAACAAAATTTATTTTAATGAAAATAACAATTTAAAAAATTTAAATTATACTGAAGTTAATTTTGATGATGAAGAAGAGTTATTTGAATTTATTGATAATTTAAAATTAGTCTACGAAGATTTTTGGAAATCGCAAAATCAAATCAATACTTCAGTAAAGTTATCTTTAAATATTTCTATTGATAATTCTAATAATATAAAAATTAATAAATTTGAAAAAATTTTATCTGATATGGATTTGATATATAATTTCTCAATTTATAAGTTCGATAATCGAAATAATTTTTACAAAGTTATTTTTAATGGAACACCTGATAAGTTTTTAGAGGTTATGAATGATCAAAATTATGATTTTGAAATTAAAAATAAAATTTGGGTTTTAAATGACAAATCTTAATCAGCAAATACTTAAATTTGATTATGATCAAAATTTTAAAGATCAGGATTTTTATGTTTCAAACAGCAACGAACACTCTTTTAGCCTTTTAAATAGTTGGCCAAAATGGGATAAAAATTTTATAAACTTAATAGGTGAAAAGTTTTCAGGAAAAAGTCATTTAATAAATATATTTTTAGAAAAGCATAAAGGAATTAAAATTAATGCAGAAGATATTAATAATGACTTTCTTCATCAAATTAAAATATATGAAAATATTATTGTTGAGGATTTAACTGAAAAAATAAATGAAAACTTATTATTTACACTTATAAATATAATTGATCAGGACAATAAGTATTTAATAGTAACCTCAAAAAAACCAATAGTTGACTTTAATTTTAAACTTAATGATCTTAATTCAAGATCTACTAATTTTATTTTATCTCAAATTGAAAAACCTGGTGATGATTTAATCTATGCACTAATATTAAAAAATCTTTCTGATCGTCAAATATCAATAGACCAAAAACTTATTGAATTTATAATTAAAAGAATTGATAGAACTTATGGCAAAATTTCTGATTTCATATATAAAATCGACGAAATTAGTTTAAAAAGAAAGAAACCAATCGATTTTAAAATTATTAAAGAAGCATTAGAGGTTTAATTGAATAAATACAGAACACATAAGTGTAATGAATTAAAAAAAGAGCATGTAGATAAAAAAATTTCTCTTGCAGGTTGGATAAATAAAAAAAGAGACCATGGTAATTTATTATTCATTGATTTGAGAGATAACTATGGAATTACCCAATGTATAATTGACAAAGATAATAAATATTTTTCTGATTTAGAAAAAATGCAATTAGAAACAGTAATTAAAGTCGAGGGAAAAGTTGTTAACAGATCAAAAGAAACAATTAATTCAGAAATTGATACAGGTGAAATAGAGGTTGTTATTGAGAAATATGAAATTTTGGGAACTTGTAAAGAGCTGCCTATGCCAGTCTTCAGCGATCAAGAGTATGCTGAAGAAATAAGATTGAAATATAGATTTTTAGATTTAAGAAGAAAAAAAATTCACGAAAATATTATTTTAAGATCTAAAGTTATTTCATATATCCGAAATGAAATGACTAAATTAGGTTTTTTAGAATTTCAAACACCAATTTTAACCTCATCTAGTCCAGAAGGTGCAAGAGATTTTTTAGTACCTAGTCGTTTAAATCCAGGAAAATTTTATGCATTACCTCAAGCCCCCCAACAATTTAAACAATTAATAATGGTCTCTGGATTTGATAGATATTTTCAAATTGCACCTTGTTTTAGAGATGAAGATGCAAGAGCAGATAGAAGTCCAGGGGAGTTTTATCAATTAGATTTGGAAATGTCATTTGTTGAACAAGAGGATGTATTTGATGTTGTTGAAAAGTTAATGGTTAATACATTTAAAAACTTTTCTACTAAAAAACTGTTGTTTGATAAATTTCCAAAGATTTCATACAAGGAAGCAATGCTTAAATATGGTACTGATAAACCAGATTTAAGAAACCCGCTCATTGTGAATGATATAACTGAAATTTTTATGAGAGAAGATGTTTCATTTGAAATATTTAAAAAATTAGTAAAATCTGGATCTAAAGTAAGATGTATTATTACAAAAAATACGAAAGATAAGCCAAGAAGTTTTTTTGATAATATTGATAAATGGGCAAAAGGAGAAGGTGCTTCTGGTTTAGCTTATTTTACTTTTGAAAAAGACAAAGATATTTCAGCAAAAGGTCCTATAGGAAAATTCTTTTCTAAAGATGCATTAGCTGAAATCATGAAAAAAACAAACTGTGTAATAGGGGATAGTATTTTCATGGCTTGTGGAAAACAAGATGAATTAGAAAAAATTACTGCTCTAGCAAGAGATAAAATTGCAAAAGATCTAGATTTAATTGATGAAAATGTTTTCGCATTTTGCTGGATTGTAGACTATCCAATGTTTGAAAAAGATGAATCAACAAACAAGATTCAATTTAGTCACAATCCATTTTCAATGCCTCAAGGCGATTTAAGTGAAAAAGATTTTGAAAACCCATTAGATATACTTGCTTATCAATACGACATAGTTTGTAATGGTATAGAATTATCTTCAGGAGCAATTAGAAATCATAAACCAGAGCTTATGTATAAACTTTTCTCCATAGCAGGGTATGATAAAAATCAAGTAGATGAAAAATTTAGCGGCATGATTAATGCACTTAGTTATGGCGCACCACCACATGGAGGAATAGCACCTGGTATTGATAGAATCGTAATGTTACTTGCTAACGAGAAGAATATTAGGGAAGTTACTATGTTTCCAATGAATCAAAACGCTCAAGATTTGATGATGAATGCACCATCTGAGGTAAATCCAGATCAATTGAAAGAATTAAATTTAGCTTTAAAAACTAAAAAATAACTTATTTTTTACCTTTTAAATTTATTTTTACATCCGAAAGATCAACTAGATTTTTTTTATAATTATTTCTAACAAAACCTTTACTAGTAATATCTTTTACAATTTTTAATAATTGATTTTGATCTTCAGAGCCTTGATCTTCTGCACTGATGGCATCATTTCCTCCAATTGACGGAGTATGGGCTAGATCTTCTCTATTTTGATATGAAATAGCTAATTCTCTGAAAATATAATCCAAAATTGATGTGGCGCTTAAAATTCTATCATTACCATGGACTTTTCCAGATGGTTCAAATTTTGTACCTACAAATGCACTTATAAACTCATCTAACGGAACACCATATTGAAGGCCTAGAGAAACAGCAATTGCAAAATTATTCATTAAAGCTTTAACAAGCTCACCTTCTTTACTGGTATCAATAAATATTTCCCCAATTTTTCCGTCTTCATATTCTCCTGTATGCAGGTAAACTTTATGGTCACCAATAGTAGCTTTTTGAATATACCCTTTTCTTCTGTCAGGCATGCTAAATCTTTTACCCGACTTTTCATTAGTTGTATTTATGCTTGTTATTACACTTTCTTTATTTATTGAGCTTTTATTATTTGTCTCTTTAATTACTTCTACTTTGTTGCTTTCCAAGACTTTATTATTTTTAGGATCTAGGCTTTTCGTTTTTCTGTTATCAAGTTTTACATCTAAAACTTCGAATTTTCCATCGTCTCTCTTCTCTAAATTTTTTAACTCTGCCTCGTTAATATCATCTAGATAATGATTAACCTTAAAGGTGCATGTATAATAAGTTTCAACTAAATATTTTGCCATTTAACCTCAATTTAAATTTTAATTTGAATAATGAATCAATTAATTTATATACATATTCATATTTTAGTCTAATTTAAATTTTACAATTTTTAATTGAATAAATAAAAAAATATTATGTTGACACTTTTAAGAAAAATTTTCACATGGTGGAATCAAGATACTTTCGGAACAAGACTAAAAACTATTTTTTTTGGAAAACTAGTTGGTACTGATCATCTAGGCAATAAATACTACGAGAGTAAAAACGGAAAAAGATGGGTTATCTATTCAAACACAATTGACGCATCAAAAATTCCTGTTGAATGGTTTTCTTGGATACATTTTACAGCTAATAAAATTGAGAAAAAACATACCTTAGAAAAATACGAATGGCAAAAACCACATCAAGAAAATTTAACTGGAACAGACTCAGCTTATTATCCAAATAAAAATAAAAATGGTATTAAAAAGAAATACTCAAGTTGGAAAGAATAATTTTAAATTAATCTATTTAGTTTTTTTATTTTATTTTTGTTTAGTTTCAAACTTAAATGCAAAAAATAATTTAGAGGGAACTTTTACTGATATAAAAATTTTGGATAAAATAAGTTCTAAAAACACCTTGCTTAAACTTAAAAATGGAGAATTAGTAAATTTTAAAGATTTATCAATTAAAAGTCTAAAATGTAAAAATTCAGAATTTGATGATAATCCAGAAATAACTGCCTATATACAAGTTCGAGATCTGACTAATAAAAATAATGATGAAGTTTTTGTTTTTAATGGCTGGATGTTTTCATCAAGTCCAACAATTACACCTTTTGATCATCCTGTTTATGATGTTTGGCTTGTAAACTGTTATTAAACAATTGAAACTTTATCTAGCCAACTAACGTTAAAATCTGAATTGATAAATTTTTTGTGGTTTAGTAATTTTTTATGTAGAGGTATTGTTGTGGTTATTCCTTCAATAACAAATTCATCTAAAGATCTATTCATTCTTTGAATTGCTTCTGTTCTGTTTCTTCCATGACAAATTAACTTACACACCATACTATCGTAATAGGGTGTTACCTTATATCCTTGAAATATTGCGCCATCTACTCTTGTTCTAAAACCAGATGGTTGATGACACATAGTAATAACTCCAGGTGAAGGCTGAAAGTTTTTACTAGCATCTTCAGCATTTATTCTACATTCAATTGCATGTCCTCTAGGATTTATATCACTTTGTTTCAAAGCTGTTTCTCCTGAAAAAGCAATCCAAATTTGCTCTTTAATTATATCAACGCCAGTAACCATCTCAGTTACAGGATGTTCAACTTGGACTCTTGTATTCATTTCAAGGAAATAAAATTTTCCGTCTTCATATATAAACTCAACAGTACCAGCTCCCATATAACCTATTTTAGCTACCATTTTTACTGTTCTTTCAAATAAATCTTTCCTTATTTCATCATTTAAAACTGGACTTGGTGTTTCTTCTATAAGTTTTTGATGCCTCCTTTGAACCGAACAATCTCTCTCATGCAGGTGAACTGCTCTATTTTTTCCAGCCAATATTTGAACCTCAATATGTCTTGGATTTTGAAAAAATTTTTCAATATAGACTTCATCATTACCAAAGTATTTTTGTGCTTCTGATTTTGCGGTTGAAAACAGCGTTTCAAATTCTTCTTCCTTATAAACTATTTTCATACCTTTACCTCCACCTCCCCCTGAGGCTTTAATTAGAACAGGAAAACCAATTTTTTTACAAAGTTCTTTTGCTTCGGATACATCTTTTACTCCTCCTTCAGACCCTTCAATAACAGGCAATCCATTTTCTTTAGCTATTCTTTTTGCTTGGATTTTATCACCCATCATTTCTATATGTTTTGATGAAGCTCCAATAAAATTAATTTTATTCTCTTCTAAAATTTTTGCAAAATTTGCATTTTCAGAAAGAAAACCATATCCAGGATGAACAGCATCAGCATTCGTAAGTTCTATTGCTGACATTAATGCTGGAATATTTAAATAACTATTTGCTGGTTGGTGAGAACCTATACAAACACTTTCATCTGCCATTCTAACATGCATGCTTTCTCTATCTACATCTGAATGAACAGCGACTGTAGGTATTCCCCATTCTTTACATGCTCTAATAATTCTAACTGCAATTTCCCCACGGTTTGCAATTAAAATTTTTTTAAACATTATTTATTCTAGGATAATAATAGTTTGACCAAATTCTACAGGTTGGCCATCGTCAACACAAATTTCTTTTACTACACCATCTGCTGTTGAAGGAACATGATTCATGGTTTTCATTGCCTCAACAATCATTATTGTATCACCTTTTTTAATTTTTTTTCCAATTTCAACAAATTTTTTAGCACCTGGTTCTGGAGCATGATAGGCAGTTCCAATTATAGGTGAAGTAATTTCAGTTCCTGATTTAAAATTTTGAGTTTGGGTAGGTGCTGAACTTGAAGCAGGTGATGAGGACGAAATAACTTGAGGTTGATTACTTATTGAAACATTATTTTTTGATACTTTAATTTTTGTATCTTTTTCAGTTATCTCTATTTCAGTAAGATTAAATTCTTTTAAATAATCACTTAATTCTTCAATTATTTTTTTATCTATTTTCATTATGCAAAGTCTTTTGTAATGAAATTATGGCCAAAATATATCCTTCAGCACCTAATCCAAAAATTCCTCCAGTTACTACACCACTTATAAGTGATTTATGTCTAAATTCTTCTCTTTTATAAATATTAGATAAATGTATCTCGATTATTGGTTTTTTAAATAAATCTAGAGCATCTCTTATGGCTACAGAGGTATGAGTAAATGCAGCGGCATTTATAATCATACCATCAAATTTTTTCCTAGCATCTTGAATAATATTAACAAGCTCTCCTTCAACATTAGATTGAGCAAATTCAACATTAAGACCAATTTCTTTTGCTTTTTTAGAACAATTCTCTTTAAGTTGGTCATACGTAGTTGATCCATATTGTGATTGTTCTCTTTCTCCTAATAGATTAAGATTTGGACCGTTAATAATAATTATTTTATTATTCATTCAGCACTTATATACGATGAAAAAAATAAAAAAAATAAAAATCAAAATAAATGGTAAAATCAAATCTATAATTCAAGATTCTAATCTCTCTATGGTGTTAAAAAATCTTAAAATACCATTAAATAAAGTAGCAATTGAGTTTAATGAGGAAATAATAGATAAAAAAAAAATTAATAAAATAAAATTAAATAAAAATGATAAAATTGAGATAGTTCATTTTATTGGAGGCGGTTAACTTGAAAAAAGATAGTCTAATTATTGCGAATAAAAAATTTAATTCCAGATTAATTGTTGGGACAGGAAAATATAAAAGCATGTCAGAGTGCGCAAAAGCAATTAAGCTTTCTGGAGCAGAAATTGTAACAGTTGCTGTAAGAAGGGTTAATATTTCAGATAAAAATAAGCCTTTGCTTATGGATTATATTGATCCAAAAAAAATTACATATTTACCCAATACCGCTGGATGCTTTAATTCAAAAGAGGCCTTGAGGACTTTAAGATTAGCAAGAGAAATAGGTGGTTGGAAGTTAGTTAAATTAGAAGTTTTAGGAGATAAAAAGAATTTATTTCCAGACATGATTGAAACTTTAAAATCTACAGAAGTTCTCGCTAAAGAAGGGTTTAAGGTTATGGTTTATTGTAATGATGATCCTTTAATGGCTAAGCGTTTAGAGAGTTCAGGTGCTGACGCAATTATGCCTCTAGCTGCACCTATTGGATCAGGACTAGGAATACAAAACAAAATTAATATTCAAATAATTAGAAAACAAACCAAACTTCCATTAATTATTGATGCTGGTTTGGGTCAAGCTTCAGACGCTACAATTGCAATGGAATTAGGATGTGACGGAGTGCTTGTTAACACCGCTATAGCAAAAGCAAAAAAACCACTTGAAATGGCTTTAGCTTTTAAAAATGCTGTTATCGCTGGTAGACAATCCTACAAGTCTGGAAGAATAGATAAAATTTTGATGGGCAATCCATCATCTCCATCAAAAGGAATTATTTAGTCTTTTTATAATACCTTTTTTTATTATATTTTTTTTTATTAATCTTTTTATTCTCTTTTTTTTCTGAAAATTTATCTTCTTTATTTTGTATTTCTAAATTTTTTAATTTTTCATAATATTCTATTAGCTCTATCGTCTTTTTTGATTTATTTTTGATATCTATGATGTACTCGGGTATAATTAAAGAATTGTCACTAATAATATCTATTGTCATTTTATTTTTTTTCTCAAAATAAGTTAAATCATTAACAAAGTTTTCTTTAAGGAAATCTGAAATTTTTTCACAAACTTTTAATTCAACAAATTTAGCTTTGTTAATTACAGCTTTTAACTCAACAATTTTTAAAAGTTTTTGAGCAAAAGATTCATCTGTTAATGTGACCTTCCACTTTATTGCGCTTTCTCTGAGTCTTTGTCTAGACATTTCCAAAAGACCAAAATTGCTTATTCTACCAATTTGAATTCTTGCCCTATCTGTTCTGCATTTTTCTTTAAGTTTTCTCTCTACCAATCTTCTATTTCCGTAACCTAGCATATCTATAAAATCAATGATTATTAAACCAGACAAATCTCTTATTTTAATTTGTCTTGCTATTTCTTCAGCAGCCTCGATATTTGTATCCAAAGCAGTACTTTCAACATTTTTTCCTTTTATTGAACTTCCAGAATTTATATCGATAGAAACTAAAGCCTCTGTAGGGTTAATAACTAAATATCCTCCTGACTTTAGTTTAATTTCAGAGTCAAAAATTTGATTTAATTTCTGTTCAATATTTTCTTCAATAAACAGAGGAATTTTACCTCTATATTTTTTAACTTTTTTTACACTGGAAGGCATCATGGTTTTCATGAATAATTGTGCTTTTTTATAACCCTCGTTTCCTTCTACAATTATGTTTTGGGTATTATCATCAAACATATCTCTTAAAGTTCTTTTTATAATTTCACTTTCCTGATGTATTAAAGAGGGAGCAATAGAGTTGATTGCATTTTCCTTTATTTGACCCCAAGTATTAATCAAAGTAGTTAAATCGTTATTTATTTCATTTTTTGTTTTATTACTTCCAGCAGTTCTAACAATCAAACCCATCTCCCTAGGTATTTCAATTTCATTTAAAATTGTTCTTATTTTTTTTCTATCACTGGGATTAAATATTTTTCTTGATATACCTCCTCCTTTTGGAGTGTTTGGCATTAATACTATATATTTTCCGGCAATCGAAATAAATGTACTTAATGCAGCACCTTTTTGACCTCTTTCATCTTTTATAACTTGTACAAGAATTACCTGGTTAGGTTTAATTACTTCCTGAATTTTATATCTTTTAAATTTAAATCTAAGCTCTTTCTTTTTTTCTTTACCATAATCTAAATTTTCTTTTTCAGTAATATTTTCTTTATTATTTAAATCCTCTTCTGTTTGTTCTTCTGATTCTTTTTCTATAGGATCATCAATTTCTAGTTTTCCCTCAGCAATATTTTCCTCTTCTTTCGCCTCAACTTCTCTTGAAAGTTCTTCTCTAACTTTTTCTTCCTCCTCTTTAATTCTTTCTAAATCTGCTTTTGGTATCTGATAATAATCTGATTGAATGTCATTAAAAGACAAAAACCCATGCCTCTCCCTTCCAAAATCAACAAAGGCTGCTTGCAAAGAGGGTTCAATTCTACTTACTTTGCCTAAATAAATATTATTTTTAATTAGGTTATTTTTTAAACC
>CACGLD010000004.1 GCA_902573755.1 uncultured Pelagibacteraceae bacterium | reverse complement strand
AATAAAATGCGTATTGAAATTATACCCTGTCTTCAAGACAACTATAGCTATTTAATAATAGACGAAAGTAACAATTTTGCGTGTGTCGTAGATCCTAGTGAGTCTGAACCAATAATAAATTTCCTAAAAAATAAAAATATAAAATTAAAATATATTCTTAATACCCATCATCATTATGATCATATCGGAGGAAATCAAGAATTAAAAAAAAAATATGAGTCAGTTGTTGTAGGTTTTAAAGGAGACTCAAAAAGAATACCTGGAATAGACATATTGTTAGAAGACAATCAAATATGGAAAGCTGAAAACTTTGAAGCTAAAATTATGCATATACCTGGACACACATCAGGACATATTTGTTTTAATTTTTTTAAAGAAAAATTAGTTTTTACTGGAGATACACTTTTCTCACTTGGCTGTGGTAGAATTTTTGAAGGCTCTTATGAAGAAATGTTTGAATCTTTGAACAAAATTAAATTATTACCAAAAGAGACAAAAATCTATTGTGGTCATGAATACACTCTTAACAATGCAAAATTTTGCAAAAAATATGATTCTGAGAATAAAGATTTGCAAAAAAAAATAGAAAAAATAGAAAAATTAAGAGAAAATGGAATTCCTACCATACCCTCAACTTTAAAAGAGGAATTAGATTGTAATATATTTTTAAGAGCAAAAGATGTAGAAACCTTTTCAAAATTAAGAGATTTTAAGGATAATTTCTAATTAATTCGGCTTGACTAAAAGCTGACTACAACTATATTGCGGTAACTTTAAATTAAATCATACTATGTCATACGCAGTAATAAAAACAGGTGGAAAACAGTATAAAGTAAAATCTGGAGAAATTCTAAAGATTGAAAAACTACCAGATTCTAAACCTGAGACTAAGATAGAGTTTAATGAAATTTTGGCATACGGTGATAACAAATCAATTGAAATTGGAACTCCAAATGTTGAGGGTGCAAAAGTAGAAGCTGATTTAATTAAAAATAGCAAAAATAGAACTATTTTAATTTTTAAAAAAAGAAGAAGACAAAATTCAAGAAGAAAAAATGGGCATAGACAAGAATATTCTATGATAAGAATTAACAAAATTTTTTCAAAAGATGGTAAAGTGTTATCAGAAGCTGAAAAAATTTCTAAAACTTCAAAAAAAGAAGAAGTTAAGGAAGCAGTAAGTAAATAGTTATTAGGTAAATTATGGCAACAAAAAAAGCAGGTGGATCATCACGAAACGGACGAGATAGTGCCGGTAGAAGACTTGGTGTAAAAAAGTATGGTGGTGAAACAGTAATTCCTGGAAACATAATTGTTAGACAAAGAGGAACTAAGATTTTTCCGGGTGAAAATGTTGGTATGGGTAAAGATCATTCAATATTTTCAGTTGTTAAAGGGAAAGTTGTCTTCAAAAAATCTAAATCAGATAGAACTTTCGTTTCTGTAAAGCCCAATTAATAGTACAACCAATTAAAATAGATGTTGTATTATGAAATTTCTCGATCAAGTTAAAATTTATATTAAAGCTGGAAACGGTGGAGATGGATCTCCTAGTTTTAGAAGAGAGAAATATGTTGAGTTTGGTGGACCAGATGGTGGGGACGGTGGAAAAGGTGGATCAATTATTTTAAAGTCAGAGGAAAATTTAAATACCCTTATTGATTATCGATATCAACAACACCACAAAGCTGAACGTGGGGAAAACGGTTCTGGTCAAAATCGGACAGGAAAAGGTGGTGAAGATTTAATTTTAAAAGTTCCTCTAGGTACACAGGTATTTGAAGAGGATAACAAAACTCTTCTTTTCGATTTTAATAAAAAAGGTGAAGAATATGTTGCAGCTGCTGGTGGAAAAGGAGGTTTAGGAAACACAAGATTTAAAAGTTCTACAAATAGAGCTCCAAGAAAATTTACTAAAGGCACTATCGGAGAAGAATTTACAATATGGCTTCAATTAAAAACAATTGCTGATATCGGTATTATTGGATTGCCAAATGCAGGAAAATCAAGTTTGTTAGCAGCATTAACAAACGCAAATCCAAAAATTGCGAATTACAAATTTACAACTATTAATCCAAACCTTGGCGTGGCTTCTTACGATGATAAGGAAATTACCATTGCAGATATTCCAGGATTAGTTGAAGGAGCTCACGAAGGTATAGGGTTAGGGATACAATTTTTAAAACATATAGAGAGATGTAAGTCTTTACTACACTTAATTGATGTCACCAACTTAGATCTGAATGAGTCTTATAATCAGGTGAAAAATGAATTAAAAAGCTATAGTGCAAAGTTATTAGAAAAAAAAGAACTAATTGTACTTAATAAAATCGATTTGATTGATGAAGAAACAGCAAATGAAGTTATAGATCATTTTTCAAAGGGTAAAAATAGTGAGATTATGACAATGACAACTCTGGAAAAAAAATCTGTATCAAAAATTAAAGCAAAGCTTTTGTCTTATGTATCTTAAAAACTCCAAAATAATTATTGTCAAAATTGGATCATCTCTTCTAGTTGATCAAAATAAAAAAATTAGGAGACAATGGTTATCTAGTTTTGCAAAAGACATAAAAAAATTAAGAGATAAAAATCAAAGAGTAGTTATTGTTAGCTCTGGCGCTATAGCCTTAGGTTGCAAAAAAATGAATTATAATAAAAAAAATATTAAATTAGATAAGAGTCAGGCTATTGCTTCTATTGGTCAAATAGAGCTGATGAATTTATTTTCTCAAACTTTCGCAAAATATAAATTAAATATTTCTCAGATTTTGCTTACATTAGAGGATACTGAGGAAAGAAGAAGATCTCTCAATGCAAAACGAACTTTTGATAATCTTTTTGAACTTGGTTTTATTCCTGTGGTCAATGAAAATGATACTATCGCAACGAGTGAAATAAAATATGGAGATAATGATAGATTGGCATCTAGGGTTGCGCAAATTACAAACGCAGATACCTTAATTTTATTATCTGATGTTGATGGTTTGTATACAAAAAATCCTAAAATTTTTAAGGATGCTAAACTAATAAAGAAAATAGATGACCTAAATAAAGATCTAAAAAAAATTTATATTAAAGGCGTAAATGAATATGGGAGTGGTGGTATGCATACAAAAATTGAAGCAGCAAAAATATGTCAGCTTGCTGGTACTAGTATGGTTATTGCAAATGGACTATATTCAAATCCTATCTCAAAAATAATTGAAAAAAATAACTGCACCTGGTTTAGTCCAAAAATTTCAAAGTTAGATGCTAGAAAAAAATGGATAATAAGTTCTGTAGCACCTAAAGGAGCATTAATAATTGATGATGGTGCTAAAAAGGCATTAAAATCTGGAAAAAGTTTGTTAGCAGCAGGAATTAAAAAAGTTTCGGGAAGATTTAATAAAGGTGATCATATTAAAGTATTAGATAAAAAAAATAACGAATGTGCTAGAGGGTTAAGTTCCTTTACTTCTGATGAGGTGAATAAAATTATGGGTCATCATTCGAATGAAATTGAAAAATTATTAGGCTATGTTGCAAAATCAGAAGTTATTCATAAAGATGATATGGTGGAAATTTAAATGATTAAATATATGAATTTAATTGGAAGAAAAGCTCGCAAAGCTAGTGAGTATAAAGTTACAACTGAAGTAAAAAATAAAGTCTTAAATGATTACGCGAAATTAATTAAGAATGAAAAAAAATTTATTATAAATCAAAATTCAAAAGATATTAATTACGCAAGAAAAAGAGGGTTAAAAGAGAACTTAATCAAAAGACTTCATTTAGATGAAATTAAATTGAATGGAATTATAAATTCTATTTTAAAAATAGCTAAATTAAGGGATCCTATAGACAACACTTTAGACAAATGGAAAAGATCAAATGGTTTGAACATAAAAAGAGTATCAATACCAATTGGAGTTATTGGTGTTATTTATGAAAGTAGACCAAATGTAACTTCAGATGTTGCTAGTCTTTGTTTTAAATCTGGAAATGTAGTGATTTTGAAAGGAGGCTCTGAGGCTATAAATTCTAATAAAGCTTTAGCTAAGTTGTTTAGAAAAGCACTTAAAAAAAATAAAGTTGATGAAAACTTTATTCAATTTATCGACTCAAAACAAAGAAAACTAGTAGATATAATGCTTTCTAAAATGAAAAAATATATCGATGTCATCATACCTCGTGGTGGAAAAAATTTAGTTAAAAAAGTTTTAGAATTATCCAAAGTACCTATAATTGGGCACTTAGAAGGACTTTGTCATACTTATATAGATAAAGATGCAGAATTAAAAATGGCTAAAGAAATTGTTTATAACGCTAAATTAAGAAATACAAGTATTTGTGGTGCGACTGAAACTATTCTTATTCATAAAAATATAGCCAAAAAATTTAGTAATCCTATTTTGCAGGCACTTGAAAATAATGGTTGTAAAATAATTGGTGATAAGATTTTGAAGAGTTATTACAAAGGTCAAGTATATCCTGCAAAAGAGAAAGATTGGTCAACTGAATATTTGGCATCAATTGTATCTGTTAAAGTTGTAAAAAATTCTGAAGAAGCAATTAAGCATATTAATAAATATGGCACTATGCACACTGACTCCATCATTACAAAAAATAAAAAAACAGCAAAATATTTCTTGAAAAATGTTAAAAGCTCAATTGCAATGCATAATACCTCAACTCAATTTGCTGATGGCGGTGAATTTGGATTTGGTGGGGAAGTTGGAATTTCTACTAATACACTACCACCAAGAGGTCCTGTAGGTTTAAATCAATTGATTTCATATAAATATGAAATCACTAGTAATGGTAAAATAAGAAATTAAATTGAATAGCAGAAAAATAAAAATTGGTGTATTGGGTGGATCGTTTGATCCTGCTCATAAAGGACATTTGGCAATTTCTAAGGAAGCAAAAAAAAGATTTAAACTCAAAAAAGTTATTTGGGCAATTACAAAAAAAAATCCTTTTAAAATAGAGAGCAAGACATCTGTTGCTGACAGAATTAATTTTTGTGAAAAAATAATTGGTACAAATTCATTTATTAAGGTTAAATTTTATGAAAAGATTATTAAGTCAAATAAAACTATAAATTTAATCAATCATTTAAAAAAAGATAAAAGCATTGAAATTTATTTTTTAATGGGTGCCGATAACCTTATTAATTTTCATAAATGGCATAAATCTAAATTAATTTCACAAAAATGTAATATTCTAGTTTTTGATCGACATGGGTATAAAAAAAATTCTTTAAAATCAAAGACATTTAAGCAACTTAGTAAGGCCAATCTAGAGTTTATTGAGTTTAATAAAGTCAACATTTCATCTTCTCAATTAAGAAAAATTTGATAGTCTAAAAATCAATTAATGGACAAAATTTCAGACTTAAAAGAAATTGTAATCAACACACTAGATCTCAATAAAGCTCAAGACATTGTAACTATTGATCTTAAAGACAAAAGTTCTATGGCTGATTACATGATCATAGCAAGTGGAACTTCATCTAGACATATTCAATCCTTGTCAGAACAAGTTTTAGAAAAACTTAAAAATAATGGTGTAAAAGACTCAAAAATTGAAGGCAAAGAAAGTGGAGAATGGAAACTTGTTGATGGAATTGATTTGATTGTTCATATTTTTCACCCAGAAAAAAGAAAATTTTATGAATTAGAGAAAATTTGGTCAGAGCTAATTCCAAAAGAAAAAGTGATGATATGAAAAAAATTAAATTTTTATTATTAATTTTTTTTTCTATATTTTTCTTAAATAAAACAGTTATTTCAGCTGAAATTGATATTTATAAAAAAATTGATCTATTCGGTGAGGTTTTAGAAAAAATTAATAAAGAATATGTTGATGAATTCAACCAATCTGAAAGTATGGACTCTGCAATCAATGGACTTTTACAATCTTTAGATCCTTATTCATCCTACATGTCGCCTAAAATATTTGATGAAATGCAAACAGAAACCAGTGGTGAGTTTGGTGGACTGGGAATTGAAGTTAGCATGGAGGCTGGTGTGGTAAAAGTAATTTCACCAATAGATGATACACCTGCATCCAGAGCTGGATTAAAAGCTGGTGACTACATAGTAAAAATAAATGATGTTCAGGTTCAGGGGAAATCATTAAGTGAAGCTGTTGATTTAATGAGAGGACCTGTGGGTTCTGGAATAGAGTTAACAGTAAGACGAAGAGGTGAAAGAAAAGCGTTAACATTTAATATCATAAGAGAAGTTATTCAGGTTCAATCTGTAAAATCTGAAATTATAGATGAAAATATTGGATACATCAGGCTTACTTCATTTAATGATAACAGTAGTGATCAAATAGAAAAACAAATTAAAAAACTTAAAAAAGATAAAAACATAAATTCATTTATTTTAGATTTAAGAAATAATCCTGGGGGTCTTTTGTCTCAAGCAATAAAGATATCAGATTTTTTTCTGGAAAATGGAGAGATAGTTTCAACAAAAAGCAGAAAAAAATCTGAAAATAGAAAATGGTTTGCAAAAAAAGGAGATATTACTGACGGAAAAACATTACTGGTTTTAATTAATTATGGCTCAGCATCTGCATCTGAAATTGTTGCTGGAGCTTTAAAGGATCACAAAAGAGCAATCATCGTTGGTGAAAATAGCTTTGGTAAAGGTTCTGTGCAATCAATTATTCCTTTAAAAAATCGTGGAGCCATCAGATTAACTGTCGCAAAATATTATCTTCCCTCTGGAAAATCTATTTCTGAAGTAGGTGTTAGACCAGATATTGAAGTAAATGAAGAAGGTGATGATTTTAGAATAAAAACTGATACTGATAATCAATTAAACTACGCTATTAAGTTACTTAACGGATAATATGAATAAAAATTTTAAAGATTTACCACTGAGAAGTGGGGTCGGAATTGTGTTATTGAATAAAGAAAATAAAGTATTCGTAGCAAAAAGAATAGATAATCCTAAAAATTTTTGGCAAATGCCTCAGGGTGGTGTTGATGAGGGAGAGGATAATTTAAAAGCTGCATTTAGAGAACTAGAGGAAGAAACAAGTATCAAAAGCGTAGAACTTATAAAAGAATTAGATGGTACATTAACCTATGATTTACCTGATAGATTACTAGGTATTATTTGGAAAGGTAAGTACAAAGGTCAGAAGCAAAAATGGTTTTTAATGCGATTTATTGGAAATGATAATGAGATAAATATTAATACATCTAATCCTGAATTTTTAGATTGGAAGTGGATTGACTTAGATTTAATTACTGATGTTGTGGTTGATTTTAAACATCATATCTACAAAGAGCTTAAAGAAAAAGTAAAAAAATTAATTTAGAGTTTTTAGAACTTCAACTTTTTGATCTGCTAAATACTTAGATTGATCATTTATATCAGTTTTGTTAGCCTCTTCTTCTGCCTGTTTAAGTAAATCTTGTTGCTTTGATTTATCCATATCAGCAAGATTAAAAATTGTACTTGTTAAAATAGATAGATTGTTATTTTTGAACTCAACAATACCATCTTCAACATAGTAATTTTCATCACCTGATTTTGATAAAATCTTAATTATCCCAGGTTTCAAAAAAGAAATAATAGAAATATGATCCTTCAATATTCCCATCTCTCCTTCAAAAGCAGGGACCACAACTTCTGAAACATCATCTTTTACTAAAAAAGATTTTTCAGGATTTACTATTTCAACTTTAAACTCTTCGCTCATTAAGCAGCAGCTTCTTGTTCCATTTTCTTAGCTTTTTCTATAGCTTCTTCAATTGTTCCAACCATATAAAAGGCAGCTTCAGGTAAGTGATCATACTCACCTTTACAGATTGCATCAAAACCTTTGATGGTTGAGTCAAGATCAACAAGTTTTCCTGGAGAACCAGTAAATACTTCTGCAACAAAGAATGGTTGAGATAAAAATCTTTGGATTTTTCTTGCTCTTGCTACAACTAGTTTATCTTCTTCAGATAACTCGTCCATACCAAGAATAGCTATAATATCTTGTAGTGATTTATATGATTGTAGTATTCTTTGAACATCTCTTGCTACTCTATAATGCTCATCTCCAACAATTCTTGGGTCCAAAATTCTTGATGTAGAATCAAGTGGATCTACTGCAGGATAAATACCAATTTCAGCAATTTGTCTTGAAAGTACAGTCGTTGCATCTAAGTGTGCAAACGATGTCGCTGGAGCAGGATCTGTTAAATCATCAGCAGGCACATAAATTGCTTGTACAGATGTAATTGACCCTTTGTTTGTAGTCGTAATTCTTTCTTGTAGGTTACCCATGTCAGTAGCTAATGTCGGTTGATACCCGACAGCAGATGGAATTCTTCCTAACAAAGCTGAAACCTCTGATCCTGCCTGAGTAAATCTAAAGATGTTATCTACGAAGAAAAGTACGTCCTGACCTTCTTGATCTCTAAAATATTCAGCTACAGTTAACCCTGTAAGTGCAACTCTTGCTCTTGCTCCAGGAGGTTCATTCATCTGTCCATAAACTAAAGCAGCTTTTGAACCAGTTCCTTCTTTTTTAATTACTCCAGACTCAATCATTTCATGATAAAGGTCATTTCCTTCTCTAGTTCTCTCTCCAACTCCTGCGAAAACTGAAAAACCACCATGAGCTTTTGCAACGTTGTTAATTAATTCCATAATTAAAACTGTTTTTCCTACTCCTGCTCCACCAAATAATCCAATCTTTCCACCTTTTGCATAAGGCGCAAGCAAATCAATAACTTTAATACCTGTTACAAGTATTTCAGTTTCTGTTGATTGGTCATTAAATTCAGGTGCAGCTCTATGAATTGGCCAACTTTCTTTAGTCTTAACCTCACCTCTTTCGTCAATTGGTTCACCAATTACATTTATAATCCTTCCAAGTGTTTCAGGTCCAACTGGAACTTGAATAGGAGCATTGGTATTAGTGACTTCATCACCTCTTTTTAATCCTTCAGTAGCATCCATAGCAATTGTTCTAACAGTAGTTTCACCTAAGTGTTGTGCTACCTCTAAAACTAGTCTGTTATCACCATTTTTACATTCTAATGCTGTTAAAATTTCTGGTAGTTCACCATCAAATTTTACGTCTACTACCGCTCCAATAACTTGTGTGATTATTCCTTTGCTCATAATTATAAACTTTCTGCTCCTGATATGATTTCTATTAGTTCTTTTGTAATTGCTGCCTGACGACTTCTATTATATTCGATAGTAAGTTTGTCAACCATTTCACCTGCGTTTCGGGTTGCATTATCCATTGCGCTCATTCTAGAACCCTGTTCGCTAGCTGAATTCTCTAACATTGCTTTAAATATTTGCGTAGAAATATTCTTTGGCAATAAATTGCTTAAAATTTCATCTTCATCTGGTTCAAATTCGTAACTTTCTTCTGAACTATTTTCTTCTCCCTCATTATTTAAAGGAATTATTTGCTGTGCTTGAGGAATTTGAGTAATTACATTTTTAAATTGATTGTAAAAAATTGTACAAACATCAAATTCACCTGCCACGAATTTTTCAATTACCATTTTCCCAACTTTATCAGCATCAAAATAATTTGCATTTTTAGACTCTTTGAAAGAAATATTTTCAATTATTTTGTCACCATAAACTCTTTTTAATTGATCATTTCCTTTTGAGCCTACTGTAATAATTTTTAGTTCTTTACCTTCATCTAAAATTCTTGCAAAATAACTTTTGGCTTTTTTAATAATATTAGAATTAAACCCACCACATAAACCTCTATCAGAAGTCATCACTACACAAAGATGAGTTTTTTCCTGACCAGTACCTGACAATAACTTTGGTGCATTTTCTTTATCAGATATACCATTTGATAAATTCAAAATAACATTATTCATTTTTTCAGAATATGGCCTTCCCTTCTCAGCACTTTCTTGAGCTCTTCTTAATTTAGCTGCTGCAACCATTTTCATAGCTTTAGTAATTTTCTGTGTAGACTTTACACTAGCTATTCTTTTTTTTAGGTCGTCTAAACTTGCCATAAATTATTAAGATTTAAAATTTCCTTTTAATTGAGTTATTACCTCAACAAGTAATTTTTCTTTATCTTCCTCAAGTTTTCCTGAAGTTAAAATTGACTCGATAATTTCAGGCTTATCTGATTTACATTTTTCAATAATCTTGCTCTCAAATTCAGCAACATCTTTTAGATCAATATCGTCCAGATAACCTTTAACTCCACAAAATACTGAAATAACTTGTTCTGCAACAGTCATCGGTGAATATTGTTTTTGTTTTAAAAGTTCAGTTAGTTTAGAGCCTCTATTCAAAAGTTGCTGAGTAGATGCATCTAAATCAGATCCGAATTGAGCAAAAGCTGCCATTTCTCTGTATTGTGCTAGCTCTAATTTCATTGAACCAGAAACTTTTTTCATTGCTTTTGTTTGAGCTGATGAACCAACCCTAGATACTGATAAACCTACGTTAATTGCAGGTCTTATACCTTGGTTAAATAGTTCTGTTTCAAGGAAAATTTGTCCGTCTGTAATTGAAATAACGTTAGTTGGAATGAACGCGGAGACGTCTCCACCTTGTGTTTCAATTATTGGCAGCGCTGTAAGTGATCCACCACCATGTTCGTCACTTAATTTAGCTGCTCTTTCAAGTAATCTACTATGAAGATAAAATACATCTCCAGGATAGGCCTCACGCCCTGGAGGTCTTCTCAATAGCAATGACATTTGTCTATAAGCAACCGCTTGTTTAGACAAATCATCATAAATTATTAATGCGTGCATTCCATTATCTCTAAAATACTCACCCATAGTACAACCTGTATATGGTGCTAAGAATTGTAGAGGAGCAGAGTCCGATGCAGTAGCAGCAACGATTGTTGTGTACTCCATAGCTCCAGCTTCTTCTAATGTTTTTTGAATTTGTCTTACTGTTGATCTTTTTTGTCCAACTGCAACGTATATACAATACAGTTTTTGTTTTTCATCACCAGATTCATTGATTTTTTTTTGATTAATAATTGCATCTACTGCAACTGCTGTTTTACCAGTTTGTCTATCACCGATAATTAATTCCCTTTGCCCTCTTCCAATCGGAACTAGACTGTCAATTGATTTAAGACCAGTTTGCATTGGTTCACTTACTGATTGTCGTGGAATAATACCAGGAGCTTTTACTTCAACCCTACTTTTTTTAATTCCTTTATCTAATGGTCCTTTTCCATCGATAGGATTTCCTAAACCATCCACTACTCTTCCTAATAATTCTTTTCCAACTGGAGTATCAACAATATTACCAGTTCTTTTTACTACATCCCCTTCTTTAACATTTCTGTCATCACCAAAAATTACAACACCAACGTTTTCACTTTCTAAGTTAAGAGCCATACCTTTTGAACCATCTGCAAACTCCACCATTTCACCAGCTTGAACATTATCCAAACCATAAATCCTAGCAATACCATCTCCAACTGATAAAACTTGACCAACTTCTGTGACTTCTGCTTTATCACCAAAATTTTTAATTTGTTCTTTTAATATTTTTGTAACTTCTGAAGGATTTATTTCCATTTATGCCTCTATCATTCTATTTTCGATTTGTTGTAATTTATTTTTAATTGAGGTATCGACCATAGTACTTCCTACCTGTACTACCAAACCTCCTATTAAACTTTCATCATGTTTGTAGTTTAATTTTATTTTTGAGCTAAAATTTTTTGTTAACTCCTCTGTAATTTTTGTAATTTCTTCATTAGATAATTCTTTTGCTGATTTTAATTCTGCCTTAAGTTCACCTCTTTTTCTTGAACAAATCTCAATAAAGCTTTTAAGGATACGTTCAATAAAAAAGAAACGTCTTTTTTGAATTAAAAAACTTAAAAAATTTTTAAATAAAGACTCAAATTTATTATTTTCAGAGATTGTATTGATTACTTTTAGTAAATCTTCTTGGCTTGTGGTTGGATCTTTAATCAAATTAGAAAAATCTTCACTTTGATCAATTAAATTAAGAATAGATGAAGATTGATCTTCAATCTGACTTAAAAGATTATTTTCCTCTGAAAGTTCAAATAGCGCAAGAGAATACCTTTCAGCTGAAGTTATTGAAAATCCGGTGTCTTTACTCAACTTGGTTCCTCTATAATGTTGAAGATTAATTAAAAATCACGCCCTAAATAGCATATGACCCTTATGTCTTCAAGTAGCGGATTTGTAAAAAAGGCCTCTTTTTTGCGGTTAATTAAAGTTAATTGGGTCAACATCAACTGAAAGTTTTATTCCAGAAGAAAATTTATATTTTGGAATAATTTTTGCAAGAGAGCCTTGTAGTCTCATAGATTTTAAGCCTCTAATTAAAAATCTAATTCTAAATTTTCTCTTTAATCTAAATAATGGAGCGTTCACTGGCCCTAATATTTTTCCTTCAATTTTATTTTCAATAAAATTTTTAAAATTAATAGCTTCTTTTTCTAATTTAATTTCATTATCTCCTGTTAAGATTAAAGAAATAAACCTTTGAAATGGAGGTAGTTTATTTTTTTTTCTTATCTCCAGTTCTCTTTCTAAAAAAATATCTGGATTTTTACTTGTAATTTCTGAAATCATCTTAGTATTATTTTCATAGGTTTGAAAATATACGGTTGCTGGTTTTCCAGTTCTTCCTGCACGTCCTGAAAGTTGATGATAAAGCTGCAAATTTTTTTCTGCACCTCTTAAATCATGTCCTTGAGATGAAAGATCAATATCAACAACTACAATGCAATTTAAGCTTGGAAAATGAAAACCTTTTGAAATTAATTGGGTTCCAACTAAAATATGTGTTTCATTATTAATAATTTTATCTATTTTTTCTTTAGAATCTTTTTTATTCATTGTGTCACTTGAAAAAATCTCTATTGTTTTTCCAGGAAATTTTCTTTTTACCTCTTCTGAAATTCTCTCAACACCAGGACCACTAAAAATAAATTCACAATTACCTTCTTTTGTACAATTCCTTTTAAGATCAGATTTGTATCCACAATAATGACATAATAAATTATTTTTATTTTTATGATAAACTAAATTGATACTACAATTTGGACATGTAAAACTTGTAAAACATTTATTGCATAAAGCATTTGGAGAAAAACCTCTTCTATTTAAAAAAAACAAAACTTGATCTTTTTTTTCCAAATGTAAATTTACTTTTTCAATAATTTTATTTGATAGCCATGATTGTTTTTCAAGTTTGGTGTTATTTAAATTAATAATTTCATAATTAGGTAATGCTGCGTTTTGGTACCTTTCATTTAATCTAGAAACTTCATATTTACCTTTTTTTATATTTTCAAAAGTTTCTATAGAGGGAACAGCAGTAATCAAATTGATTGGAATATTTTCAAAGGATGCTCTGGAAATTGCCATATCACGAGCATTGTAAGTTATGCCTTCATCTTGTTTAAATGATTGATCGTGTTCCTCATCAACAATTATCATTCCTAATTTTTTAAACGGTAAAAATAGTGAAGATCTTGCACCAATAATTATTTTTATTTTACCATTAGAAACTCCACTCCAAATTAATTCTTTCTTTTTTTTTGAAATACCTGAATGCCAAACTGCAGGTTTAAAACCAAAATATTCTAAAAATTTTTGTTCAAATTGACTAGTAAGACCTATTTCTGGTAATAAAATTAATCCTTGAAAACCCCCCTCTATCAATGGTTTTAACGCTTCAAAATAAACTAAAGTTTTTCCTGATCCAGTTGTGCCTTGTAAAACATGAACTCTAAATTTTTTATTTGAAACATTTATTTTTTTTAGAGATTTATTTTGATCAGTAGACAGCTTGATTAAGTTTTTTTTAATTTTACTATCAAATATTTGATAAAGTTGAGTTTCTTTGTTCTCTACCGCATCACTACTTAAGAGCACTAACTTTAATGCCATACCCTTTGGGATAAGATTATATTCTGCAAACCAATTTAAAAAATTAATTGTATTTTTTTTTAATGGAGTAACGTCTAATTTCTTGATTATCTTTTTAGTCTTAAAATTTTTATTATTATTTTTTTCAAATTCGTCCCAAACAACACCGGTAATTTTTGATTTTCCAAAAGGCACCAAAACATAATCACCAACTTTAAGTGTCATACCGCTCTTGTAAGTAAAAGGATGATTAAAAATGTTTGGTAGAAGAATTGGATATTCCATATTTTTATATTATGAAAAAAATAAAAAGTTTAATGTTTTTTCAATCAATGCATTTCCATTAACATAGAATAATTTTTAATATAGTACGCTGATTGTTTTTTATTTGCAAAAAATATATCATTTATGAAATATTTAATTTAAAATTTCTTAATAATATTTGTTATCTACCTCATAAAATTGAAACCAAACACTTTTTTTGGCATTATTTTTTTCAATTCACATTTTAGGACTGGTTCAAGTTTAGCAATTATAAAAGATAAACCGATCACCAAAATTAAAAATGGGACTGGATAAATATAAGATGGCAATTCTTGAGTAATATTGAATAACTTTATAGATAGACCAGTTACAATATTTTGGTGAACAAGATATAATGGATATGATATAAATCCAAAAAATAAAAAAAATTTAGATGAAAGTATTTCTCGTATTTTAAGAGATATAAATGGCATCAAAAAGAATAAAGCTACTATAAAAGCAGCAAATGTTGTTTTAAAATTACCCAAATCGGTTGTAAATACAGTCAATACAATTATAAAACCCAAAATAATATTTCTAAAATAATTTGTTTCTCTTTCAAATCTATAAGTATAAATTCCTATCAAAAACCAACCATACCAATTAACACCAAGTTTTGTAAGAAGCTCATTTATTGTTTCCGAAAAATAATCTCCAGTCTGAGAATATATTAGAGTGCTTACAACCCAAACAAGGTACAAAAATAATAAAATATTTAATCGTTTATCTTTAAAAACAAAAAACACTAGCGCAATCATAAAATAAAATTTTACTTCAACATATAAACTCCAAAATGCACCATCAAGACTTTTTACCTCCAAGCCACTAAGATTAGAAATAATATTTGGACTAATAAAAGTTAAACTTGGAATGAAATCTACAATATTTGCTATACCTAACGGTCTTTCTGGTATTAAGAATGACGAAAAATAAATCAAAATAGCTGCCACAAACATTGCTGGAGCAAGTCTTAAATATCTTGCTAAAGCAAACATGAAGAAATTATCTGACCTTTGAATACTTTTATAAATTACATAACCACTTATTGAGAAAAACAAATTAACTCCAAGCCACCCATAGCTAAATAAATCTATTAATAAATCTTTTTGATCAAAAGGTTCTATATGACTCCACCTCGAATAGGCGTGAAAAAGGATAACTCCTAAAATTGCAATTCCTCGCATTCCATCAATGTACTGAATTCTTTTTTCGTCCATTTTTTTTTATATGTCAGAATTTTTATTTTATAAAGTAAGTATTTCTAATAACACTCTCTAAATTATTGTCTTTATTCTCAGATATGTTTCTAATTTACTATTTGATTATTATAGAAATTAATTAGGAGTGTATAGCTCTCTTATCCACTGATAAAGCAGCTTCTTTAACTGCTTCAGAGAATGTTGGATGAGCATGACAAGTTCGGGCGATATCTTCTGCACTTGCACCAAATTCCATTGCAACACCGATCTCTGCAATTAATTCTCCTGCATGAGGTCCAATTATATGTGCACCTAACACTTTATCTGTTTGCTCATCAGCTAAAATTTTAACAAAACCTTCTGCATCATCTATGGCCTTAGCTCTTGAATTAGCCATAAAAGAAAATTTACCTACTTTATATTTTTTATTTAATTCTTTTAATTGTTCCTCAGTTTTACCGATTGATGCTACTTCTGGTGTTGTATAGACTACTCCTGGGATTGTATCATAATTTACATGCCCAGATTGACCAACTATATTTTCTGCAACTGCTATACCTTCGTCCTCTGCTTTATGTGCAAGCATTGGACCAACAATTACATCGCCTATTGCATAAATACTTTCAACGTTAGTCTTAAAAATTTTATCAGTTTTAATTCTGTTTCTTTCATCAAGATGTACTCCTACAGACTCTAAATTTAAACCATCTGTATTGGGTTTTCTGCCAACAGAGATTAAAACAACATCACACTCAAAATTATTTTTATTACCTTCTTTATCTACTGTTGAAACCACTGCACCTGCTGCATTTTTTTTAATTGTTTCAACTTTATTTTGCATATTAAATTTCATACCCTGTTTTTTTAAAATTTTCATAAATTCTGAAGAAATTTCTTTATCCATTCCAGGTGTAATATGATCTAAAAATTCAACGACTTGCACCTCTGCTCCAAGTCTAGACCATACAGATCCCATCTCCAATCCTATATAACCTCCTCCTACTACAACCATTTTCTTAGGTACCTTTTCTAACTTTAATGCACCTGTTGATGAGACAATTGTTTTCTCATCTATTTCTATTCCTGGTAATGAAACTGGAACTGATCCTGTTGCAATAACTGTTTTTTCTGTTTGGATGATGGTTTCTTTATTTTTATCGTCCTTTATTAAAATTTCATTTTTAGATTTAAAACTTCCGTGTCCTTTAAAGTAAGTAACTTTGTTCTTTTTCAAAAGAAATTCAACACCTTTTGTAAGAACTGTTACAGCTTTATCTTTGCTTTTCATCATTTTGTCTAAATTTAATTTTACTTCACCAACTTCTATACCTTTGTTTGCTAAACTTTTTACTTTGTGAAATTCTTCAGACAGATTAAGTAAGCTTTTTGATGGGATACAACCAACATTTAAACAAGTACCTCCCAAAGACCCTCTAGACTCAATACATGCAGTTTTTAATCCTAATTGAGCAAGCCTGATTGCACACACATATCCGCCTGGTCCACCTCCAATAACTACAGCTTGAAATTTTTCTGACATTTAAATATCTAAAAACAGCCTTCTAGGGTCTTCTAAGTTTTCTTTAATCATTTTAAGGAAAGATACAGATTCTTTTCCATCAATAATTCTGTGATCATATGATAATGCTAAATACATAATTGGTCTTATTTTGATTTCACCATCTACAACAATAGGTCTCTCTACTATATTATGCATACCCAACACACCAGATTGAGGTAAATTTAGTATTGGTGTTGAAAGCATGGACCCATACACACCTCCATTACTTATTGTAAATGTTCCTCCCTGGAGATCTTCAATCGTTAGCTTTCCATCTCGTGCTTTTTCTGAAATTTCTTTAATATTTTTTTCAATATCAGCAAATGATAATTCATCTGCATTTCTTAAAACTGGAACAACCAAGCCTTTATCTGTTCCAACAGCAAAACTAATATTGTAATAATTTTTATATATTATCTCATCACCGTCTATTTCAGCATTCACTGCAGGGAAATTTTTTAAAGCAACCACACATGCTTTCACAAAGAAAGACATAAATCCTAATTTTATTCCATAACGAGATTGGAAATCATCTTGATTTTCTTTCCTCATTTCCATTACGCTACTCATATCAACTTCGTTAAATGTTGTTAAAAGAGCGGCATTCTCTTGAGCTTGCTTTAATCTTTTTGCAATAGTCTGTCTCAACCTAGTCATTTTAATTCGTTCTTCTTCACCATATTGAATTTTTCTTTCAGATGGTTTTGGATTTGCACCCATCAAACTTATTAAATCTCCTTTTAAAACTCTTCCACCTTTTCCTGAACCTTGAATTGAATTAATATCGATATTATTTTCAGTTACGATTTTTCTCACTGCTGGAGATAAGGTTGGATTAACATCTCTTTTTGGAGCAACATCTGGTTTAACTTCCTCAGTTAAAACCAAAGGTTTCTCTTTGGGTTTTTCTTCAAATACTTTTGGTTCTTTTTTATTTGCATCTAATTTTATTACATTGCTCTCTGCAGGAACAATTTCCTCTTTCTTTATTTCTTCACTGATTTTCGGCGCAGATTTAACCGCTTCTGTTCCACCTTCGGCTGATACAGAACCTAATAATGCTCCTACTTCAACGACTGATCCATCTTGTGAATTTATCTCTGTTAACACACCAGAAATTGGAGATGGCACCTCTAAGTTTACTTTGTCTGTCTCAAGTTCTACAATTGGTTCATCTGCTTCGACTGTATCACCTGCGTTTTTTAACCATTTTGCAACAGTCGCTTCTGTTATACTTTCACCTAGAACTGGGACTACTATTTTTTCACTCATTAAAATTAATCAAATACCTTGTTAATTATTTCTTGTTGTTGAGAATTATGCCTTTTGGCATATCCTGTTGCAGGAGTTGCGTCTGGGCTTCTTCCTATATAAGAAATTTTATTATTATTAGCCTTTAAAGTGTCTAATGTCCATTGGATATAATCTCTGACTGAAAACCAAGCACCCATATTTTTTGGTTCTTCTTGACACCAAAAGAATTCAGCATTTTCAGCATATGGTTTTAACTCCTTAACTAAAGCTTTTGCTGGAAATGGATACAATTGTTCAATTCTATACATTACTACATCATCTCTTTTAAGCTTTTCTCTGGCATCTAATAAATCAAAATATACTTTTCCAGAACAAAGAATTACTTTTTTTATTTTAGAACTTTCTTTTAGTTTAATAAATCCTTTAGACTTAGGATCTATAGCATGATCCCACAGCACTCTGTGGAAAGTATTTTTTTTGTTAAAATCTTCTAAATTTGAAACACAATACTTATTTCTTAATAATGATTTTGGTGTCATTATGATTAGTGGCTTTCTAAAACTCCTATGCATTTGTCTTCTTAAAGCATGAAAATAATTTGCTGGAGTTGTGCAGTTCATTACTTGCATATTATCGTTTGAGCATAGTTGTAAAAATCTTTCTAATCTTGCTGAAGAATGTTCTGGTCCTTGTCCTTCATATCCGTGAGGTAACAACATTACTATACCAGATGCTCTATTCCATTTTCTCTCACCAGATGCAATAAATTGATCAATTACTACTTGAGCTCCATTAGCAAAATCACCGAATTGTGCTTCCCAAAGAGTGAGTGTGTTTGGCTCTACTAAACTATAACCATATTCAAAGCCCAAAACTGCAAGTTCAGATAAAAAACTATCTACTACTTCAAATTGCTTTTGATTTTTAGAAATATTATTAAGAGGAATGTACCTGGAATTATCTATTTGATTTCTTAAAACAGAATGTCGTTGACTGAATGTCCCTCTTCCAGAGTCTTGTCCTACAAGTCTAACTGGATATCCCTCTTCTAGCAAAGATCCAAACGCTAAAGATTCAGCTGAAGACCAATCGATTCCAGTACCTTTTTCGATACTTTCTTTTCTGGCATTAAATATTTTAGAGATAGTCTTATGGATATTTTTTTCCTGAGGAATACCATTTATTTTATCTGAAATTATTTTTAATTTATTTTCGTCAAAACCTGTTATGCCCCTTTTATCTTTACCTCTTTCAGGTTTATATCTAGACCATGTTCCCTCAAACCATTCTATTTTAGGTTTATAATCTTTTGCACTTTTATATTGTTCATCAAGTAAATCTTTAAACGATTTAACATTTTGATTTAATAATTCTTCAGTAATAGATTTTTCGTTTACTAATTTATTTCCATAAATTTTGTAAACACTGGGATGAGATCTAATTTTTTTATACATTAAAGGTTGAGTAAATGAAGGCTCATCTCCCTCATTGTGTCCAAATCTTCTATAACAAATTAAATCTACTACAACGTCTCTATTAAATTTTAATCGAAATTCTGTTGCTATTCTGGTTGCATAAACAACTGCTTCTGGATCATCACCATTAACATGAAGGATCGGTGCCTCTACCATTTTTGCAACATCAGATGGATAAGGTGAAGACCTCGCAAATCTTGGACTAGTAGTAAATCCTATCTGATTATTAACAATAATATGAATTGTTCCTCCAGTGTTGTGTCCTGGTAGTCCAGACATTGCAAAACATTCTGCTACAACTCCTTGTCCAGCAAATGCTGCATCCCCATGAATGAGAATTGGTATAACTTTATTTCTTTCACGGTCTTTGTGAAAAAATTGTTTGGCTCTTGTTTGCCCCAAAACAACTGGGTTAACAGCTTCTAAATGAGAAGGATTGTCTGTTAAACTAACATGTACTGAATTTCCATCAAATTCTCTATCAGAAGACGCTCCTAGATGATATTTTACATCTCCAGCGCTATCTTCAGAGTCGGTACTAAACTCACCAGCAAACTCATTAAAAATTTTTTTGTAAGATTTTTGTAAAACGTTTGCCAATACGTTAAGCCTACCTCTATGAGACATACCTATTTTAACTTCTTTTATATTATTTTGACCACCAATTTTTATTATTTGTTCAAGAGCAGGTATTAAACTTTCACCACCATCTAAACCAAATCTTTTTGTTCCCACATACTTTGTAGCTAAAAATTTTTCAAATCCTTCTGCCTGCACTAATTTATTTAAAATTGCTTCTTTACCATTTTTTGTAAATTGAAGTGCATTTTTATCTTGCTCTATCCTGTCTCTAAACCACTTTCTTTCAACTGGGTTTGAAATGTGCATGAACTCATAACCTATTTTTCCACAATAGGTCTTCTTCATAAACTTAAGTATTTCTCTTATATTTGCATATTTACGATTAATTACCCCGTTTAGAAAAATTTTCTTATCGTAATTTTCTTTTTTAAAACCATAAAAATCTGGATGAAGCTCATCTAAATATTCCGACTCTCTCATTTCCAGAGGATCAAGATCTGCCAATAAATGTCCTCTTAGTCTATATGCTCTAATTAATGCTACAGCACTGATAGAATCTTTATTTGAATCAGCAAGTAATTGAAAATTAAATTTTTCTGAAGTGTCTAATTTGACATTATCAAAATCATTTTTATCTTGTTCTTCTATTTTTTTTTGTAATTCATCAATATCAATCTTTTTTTTAGTAGGTCCCCATGATGGACCATTAATTTCTTTTGCTATAACATTTAATTCTTCACCAATTCCCTCAAAATAATTTGACCAACTTTCTGGAAGATCAGCATCTTTATTAATAAACTTTAAATACATTTCTTCTATAAATGCACTATTAGATTTATTTAAAAATGAAGTTTTTTCGAAATCAAGATTTTTTGATGAAGACATCTTATTTATTTAATATATCCCTCTAATATTTTTTTTCAATTAGACAGTTTATCAAATAAAGTTTTTCCAATAATTGATGGTGATTTAGCAACTGTAATACCACATTCTTCCATTTTTTTTATTTTATCTTCAGCTCCACCCTTGCCACCTGATATAATGGCGCCAGCATGTCCCATTCTCCTTCCTGGAGGAGCTGTAATTCCAGCTATAAATCCAACTATTGGTTTTTTAATCTTATGATTTTTTATAAATTCAGCTGCTTCTTCTTCGGCTGTTCCTCCAATTTCACCTATCATTAAAATAGATTCTGTTTCATCATCATTTAAAAATAAATCTAAACAATCTATAAAATTTGTTCCATTAATAGGATCACCACCTATACCAATGCAAGTTGATTGACCAAGTCCATTTTCGGTTGTTTGGGCTACTGCTTCATATGTCAATGTTCCTGACCTTGATACAATTCCAACACTTCCTCTTTTGTGAATACTTCCCGGCATAATCCCAATTTTACATTCATCTGGTGTGATTATTCCCGGACAATTAGGTCCAATTAATCTGCTACTAGATCCACTTAATTTTTGTCTTACCTTAAGCATATCCTGAATTGGAATTCCCTCCGTAATACAAACAATAAGTTCAACTGATGCATCAATAGCTTCAATGATTGCTGCTGCTGCAAATTTAGCAGGTACATAAATCATAGTTGCATCTGCTCCTACTTCATTTTTTGCCTCTAAAACGCTATTAAAAACTGGTCTATCCAAATGTTTTTGTCCACCTTTCTTTGGCGTAACTCCACCAACAATATTGGTTCCATATTTTATAGCCTGCTCTGAATGAAATGTTCCATGTGAGCCAGTAAATCCCTGACAAATTACTTTAGTATTTTTATTTACCAAAACCGACATTTTATTTTATCGCCTCAACAATTTTCTTGGCAGCATCATCTAAATTTTCTGCAGAAATTAATTTTAATCCAGAATTATCAAGAATTTCTTTTCCCTCTTTAAAATTTGTGCCTGCTAATCGTACAACTAGAGGTACACTAATATTAATTTCTTTAGCTGCATCAACTACTCCTTGAGCAAGGACATCACATCTCATTATTCCTCCAAAAATATTAATTAAAATACCTTTAACATTTTTATCTGAGAGAATTATCTTTAATGCAGCAGATACTTTTTCTTTGGATGCACCACCGCCTACATCTAAAAAATTTGCTGGCTCTTTACCATACAATTTAATTATATCCATTGTTGCCATCGCTAATCCTGCTCCATTCACCATACAGCCAATACTTCCATCTAGCTTGATATATGCAAGATCATGCTTGCTAGCCTCTATCTCGGTAGGATCTTCCTCATTCAAATCTCTTAATTCAACAATTTCTGGATGCCTGAATAAGGCGTTAGAGTCAAAATTAACTTTCGCATCTAAACAAACAATTTTTTCCTCTTTTGTCAAAATTAATGGATTTACTTCAACCATGTTTGCATCAGTATTCACAAACATTTTATATATTGATTTAATTAATGTTATTGCTTGTTTTTTTGCGTCTTCATTTAAATTAAAAATATTAATTATTTTTTCACAATCTGTCTCGGAAATTTCATCACCTATATCAACTTTTGTGGTTACAATTTTTTCAGGTGAACTGCTTGCAACTTCTTCAATGTCCATCCCTCCTTGGTCGCTCGATATAAATGCTATTTTAGAACTTGCTCTATCAACCAGACAAGATAGGTAAAATTCTTTATCTATATTTGATGATTCTTCTACGTATAATCTTTTTACTTCTCTACCTTCGGGGCCAGTTTGATGAGTAACTAGTGTTTTTCCTAGTAATTCTTTAGCTGCTACTGTTAGTTCCTCAATAGTGTTTAAAATTTTTACACCACCAGCTTTCCCTCTGCCGCCCGCGTGAATTTGTGCTTTAAGAACATATTTCTCAGTTTTTAGTGCTTTTGCTTTTTCAATAAGCTCATCAACATCAAGTGCAAATACACCCTCCGGAACAACGGCTCCATATTTTTTTAATATTTGTTTAGCTTGATGCTCGTGAATATTCATTATTATTTAGATAAATCAGGATCTATTTTAGATGCTGCTTCCCATAGAGCTTTTACAGCATCTATTGAGTGCATAAATTCTTTTTTTTCTTTTTCATCTAAATCAATCTCCTCGATTTTTTCTACACCATCTTTTCCAATGATAACGGGAACTCCAGCGTAAACATTTTGTACACCGTATTCTCCATTTAATTGTACTGCACAAGGTAATAACTTTTTCTGATCATTCAAATAAGCTTCTGCCATTTGAACACCTGATGCTGCTGGTGCATAAAAGGCTGATCCTTTTTCTAAATATTTAACAATCTCAGCACCACCATCTCTTGTTCTTTGATTAATTTCCTCAACTCTTCCTGAAGAAATCTTTCCATCCTTTACAAGATCTAATAATGGTTTACCTGAAATTTTTGTAAATCTTGGCATAGGAACCATAGTGTCACCATGACCACCCATAACCATTGCCTCAATTTCTCTTACTGGCACATTTAGTTCTAATGATAAAAATAATTTAAATCTCGAACTATCTAAAATACCTGCCATACCAACAACTTTATTTGATGGTAAACCTGAAAATTTTTGAAATGCCATAACCATAACATCTAAAGGATTGGTGATACAAATCACAAAAGCGTTAGGAGCATTTTTCTTAACCCCCTCAGCAACTTGTTTAATAATTTTTAAGTTAATCCCAAGAAGATCGTCTCGGCTCATTCCAGGTTTTCTTGGAACACCTGCTGTAATTATAATTACATCTGAGTCTTTTATATCCTCATAGTTATCAGTTCCTGAAAACCTAACATTAAATCCATCTACTGAAGAAGATTGAGCAATATCTAATGCCTTTCCTTTTGCAATACCACTAGCTACATCAAATAAAACCACTTCATTAACTAGTTCTTTTGTTCCTATTAAATGTGCAAGAGTTCCACCTATTTGGCCTGCACCAATTAAAGATATTTTTGTCATTTATTTCCTTTATTTCATTGTTGGCATAACAAATTCCGCATTTGATCGGACACCTGAAGGCCATCTGGATGTTACTGTTTTAAGTTTAGTATAAAATTTTATTCCTTCCATACCATGCATTCCACTATCTCCAAATAATGATCTTTTCCAACCACCAAAACTATGGAATGCCATTGGAACTGGGATCGGCACGTTAATACCAACCATACCTACTTGAATTTTACTTGCAAAAGTTCTGCCTGCATCACCGTCTCTTGTATAAATACTAACTCCATTTCCATACTCATGGTCGTTAATTAATTTTGCAGCTTCTTCAAAAGTTTTTACTCGAACAACTGATAAGACTGGACCGAATATTTCTTCTTTGTAAATTCTCATATCTTTATTTACATGATCAAATAAACATCCACCTATATAGAAACCATTTTCATAGCCTTGAAGTTTTAAACCTCTTCCATCAACCACTAGCTTTGCACCTTCCTTGACACCTAAATCAACGTAACTTGTAACTTTTTCTAAATGTTCTTTTGTAACTAAAGGTCCCATTTCTGATGCTTTATCCATTCCAGGACCAACTTTTAAAGCTTCAGCTTTTTTTGATAATCTTGATACAAGTTCATCACCGATATCTCCAACCGCAACAGCAACTGATTGAGCCATACATCTTTCTCCAGCTGAACCATAAGCGGCGCCCATTAAACCATTTACTGCACCATCTAAATCACAATCTGGCATAACAACTAAATGGTTTTTTGCTCCACCCAAAGCTTGAACTCTTTTTTCATTTTTAGCTGAATTTTCATAAATATATTTTGCAATAGGAGTAGATCCTACAAAACTAACAGCTTTGATATCTTTGTTTTCTAAAATTGCATCAACAGCTTCTTTATCTCCATTTATTACGTTAAATACTCCTTCTGGAAGACCCGCCTCAGAAAGTAATTCTGCTAATCTTATTGCGCAAGAAGGGTCTTTTTCTGATGGTTTAAGAATAAAAGTGTTTCCACAAGCTATTGCTATTGGAAACATCCACATTGGTACCATAGCAGGAAAATTAAAAGGTGTGATACCTGCAACAACTCCTAATGGTTGTCTGATTGACCAACTATCAACATTGGTACCAACATTTTCTGAAAACTCACCTTTTAATAAATGTGGTATTCCACAAGCAAATTCTACCACCTCAAGTCCTCTGGTTAAAGATCCTCTTGCATCTTCATAAACTTTTCCATGTTCTGAAACTATTAACTTCGTTAACTCATCAGAATTTTTTTCAATTAATTCTTTAAATTTAAATATTATTCTAGCTCTTTGTAGAGCAGGTTTTAAAGACCAAGTTTCAAATGCTTTTTTTGCTACCTCAACAGCACTGTCTAGATCAGATTTTGAGGCAAGTCTTACCTCTGACTCTTGTTCGCCAGTTGCTGGATTAAAGACTTTTCCTTTTTTATCTGAAGATCCCGGAATTATTTTACCGTTTACGAAGTGTTCTATTAATTTCATGAATACGGTGTTTTAGATCAAAAATATCGAATAGTCTATTTAAACATTAGCTGTTGCTAACATTTTTTTTATTTCAGCTATAGCTTTTGCTGGATTCAAGCCCTTAGGACATGCATTTGTACAATTTAATATTGTATGGCATCTATATAATTTTAATTCATCTGAAACTTTTTTTAATCTAGCTTTTCTCTCCTCATCTCTACTATCAATAATCCATCTATAAGCTTGTAGCAGAACTGCTGGACCTAAATATTTATCTCCATTCCACCAATAACTTGGGCAAGATGTAGAACAGCAAGCACACATAATGCATTCGTAAGCACCATCAAGTTTTGCTCTATCTTCTTTAGACTGATAAATTTCTGTTGTCTGTTTTGTTGAGTTATTTTTTAACCAAGGTTCAATAGATTGATATTGTTTATATAAGCCATCTAAATCACCAATCAAATCTCTTTTAACTTTTAAATGAGGTAGAGGATAAATATCGATGTCACCGTCTATCTCTGCATGAGGAGTTGTGCAAGCTAGTCCGTTTTTTCCTCCCATATTCATAGCACAAGAACCACAAACACCATGAGCACAAGACCTTCTATAGGCCAATGTAGGATCAATTTCGTTTTTAATTTTATTTAAAATATCCAGCACCTTAGATGGACAATTATCCATATCAACTTCGTATGTATCAATCCTAGGATTCTCTTCTGTCGATGGATCCCATCTATAAATATTTACTTTTCTTAAATTTTTAGATCCAGTTTTGTCTTTAAAATATTTGCCTTTTTTAACCTCTGAATTTTTAGGTAAGCTTAGCTGAACCATTAATATACTCGCTCTTGTGGTGGAAAATATTGAACTTCATTTGTTAAAGTTGATTTGTGAACTGCTCTGTAACTAATTTTTGTATTTTTTCCATCACACCAAGCAAGAGTATGTTGCATAAACTTTTCATCATCTCTTTTTGGATAGTCATCTCTCGCGTGAGCACCTCTGCTCTCTTTTCTATGATATGCAGATTCTACAGTAGTTACCGCTTGTCTTATTAAATTATCAAATTCTAATGTTTCAACTAAATCAGTATTAAATACCAAAGACCTATCTTTAACTGAAATCGAGTCCATACCATCATAGGTTTTTTTAATCTCATCAACGCCTTCTTTAAGATTTTTTTCTGTTCTAAAAACTGCACATTTCGACTGCATAGTTTTTTGCATTGAAAGTCTAAGTTCTGCAGTACTATTATTTCCTTGTGCATTTCTAAGTTTATCAAATCTATCTAAACATTTTTGTGTTTCTGACTCAGGAATTTCTTCATGAGGTGTTCCTGGCTTAACTAATTCAGCTGCTCTTTTTGCTGCTGCTCTTCCAAATACTACTAAATCAATTAAAGAATTAGAACCAAGTCTATTTGCTCCGTGAACAGAGACACATGCCGCTTCTCCTATGGCCATTAAACCTGGAACAGTTTTTTCTGAGCCATTTACAGTTAATACTTCAGCTTTATAGTTTGTTGGAATACCACCCATATTATAATGAACTGTTGGCACAACAGGAATTGGTTCTTTAGTTACATCTACATTTGCAAATAATCTCGCTGCATCAGTAATTCCAGGAAGCCTGCTTTCAATAATATCTTTATCTAAGTGACTTAGGTTCAAATGAACATGGTCTTGATCTTTTCCAACACCTCTTCCCTCATTAATCTCAATTGACATAGATCTGCTAACAACATCTCTTGATGCTAAATCTTTTGCATTTGGAGCATATCTTTCCATAAATCTTTCACCTTTAGAATTTGTAAGATAACCCCCTTCTCCTCGCGCACCTTCTGTTATTAATGTGCCGTGGCCATAAATTCCTGTTGGGTGAAATTGAACAAACTCCATATCCTGAAGCGGCAGTCCAGCTCTTAAAACCATTGCATTACCATCACCAGTGCAAGTATGTGCTGATGTTGCTGAATAGTAAACTTTTCCATAACCACCTGTAGCAATAATTACTGTGTGTGCTCTAAATCTATGAATTGTGCCATCATTCAAATTCCAAGCAATTAGACCTTTGCATTCTCCATTCTTCATCAACAAATCTAATGCAAAATATTCTATAAAAAATTCTGTATTATGCTTTAACGCTTGTCCATATAATGTGTGTAAAATAGCATGTCCTGTTCTATCAGCTGCTGCACAAGTTCTTTGAACTATTCCATTTCCATAATTTTTTGTCATTCCACCAAATGGTCTTTGATAAATTTTTCCTTCTTCAGTTCTGCTAAATGGAACTCCATATTTTTCTAACTCTAAAACTGCTTTAGGTGCTTCTTTACAAAGATATTCAATACTATCTTGATCACCCAACCAATCTGCACCTTTGACAGTGTCATACATGTGCCATCTCCAATCATCTTCCCCCATATTTCCTAGTGCTGCTGATATTCCACCTTGTGCAGCTGATGTATGACTTCTGGTAGGAAATACTTTTGAGATACAAGCTGTTTTTAAGCCAGCTTCGCTGAGCCCTACTGCCGCTCTTAAACCTGATCCACCTGCACCAAGTACAACAACATCATACTCATGGTCTATAATATTATATGCTTTCATGTATTTAAGTTAAAAATTACAATTATTGTAATTACTGGAATTGTTATAGCAAAAAAATTTAGGACTTTGTTTGCGGCATTTTTGGTTTTTTTATCGTTAATATAGTCTTCAAAAACCTCACTTATAGTCAAAGCTGAAAAAAAATAAGCAATAACTAAAAATAATCCAATTAGGAATTTAGATGGTTGTGTTGTTAAAAAATTCACTATTTCAAAATAACTTTTATCATAGATATTCACTAAATTTATAATAAACCAAAGCATTAAAGGTAATAAGATTGCAGAACTAATTTTTAAGAATAACCATTTTTTTGTTACTGGAAGCATTATATTAATCCTCTGCCAATTAAATAAATTAAGATAGTTAAAACAATCGAGCCGAAAATAACTAACAAACCTGTAATTTTTGTTGTTTGTAATTCAAATCCATAACCTAAATCCATAATCAAATGTCTTACTTCACTTAACATTTGAAAACTAAATGACCAGGTTATTCCGATTAAAATAAACTTACCTAAAAAAGTTTCTAAAAAAATTTTAATAATTTGATAATCACTTTCTCCTAAAAGCATTAATGCAAACCAAATACAGATTAATGTGATCGCAAAAAAATTAATTATTCCTGTAATTCTATGTGAAATAGATACTAATGAAGAAATATGCCATTTATAAATCTGTATGTGTGGTGATAAAGGTCTGTCTTCCATATTTTATTTTGAGTTAATAATTGTTTCAGCAATTTCAACAGAATTAAGTGCTGCACCTCTAAGTAGGTTATCTGATACAATCCACAAATTTAATGAATTTTTTTTAGTTTTGTCTTCTCTAATTCTAGATATATATGTCTCATCACTCCCAGCTGCCTCAAATGGTGTGCTATAACCTCCATTTTCTCTTTTATCAATAACCTCACAACCATCTGCTTTACTTAAAACATCTCTCACTTTTTCTAAAGTATATGGTTTTTCAAATTCTATATTAACAGACTCTGAATGAGAAACTAAAACAGGAATTCTTACACATGTAGCTGTAAGTTCTATTGAATCATCTAATATTTTTTTTGTTTCATTTGTCATTTTTAATTCTTCTTTTGTATATCCATCATCAGCAAAAACATCGATATGTGGAATAACATTAAAAGCGATTTGTTTAGTAAAATTTTTTGACTCTATTTTTTTTCCATCTAAATATTGTTTAGTTTGATCTATTAATTCGTCCATTGGACTTTTGCCACCACCCGAAACAGATTGGTAAGTTGAAACTACAACTCTTTTTATTTTGAATAAATTATGTAGTGGTTTAAGTGCTATAACAAGTTGTGCTGTAGAACAATTTGGATTTGCAATAATATTTTTTTTCATATTTTTAATTTCAGCTGCATTCACTTGTGGGACAATCAATGGAACATCTGGATCCATTCTAAAAAAACTCGAATTATCAATTACAATTGTGTGCTTGGCAGCTTTTTCTGCATATTTTTCAGCAATTTTTCCTCCAGCTGCAAAAAAAGTTATATCTGCTTTTGAAAAATCGTATGTCTCTAAATTTTCAATAACATACTCTTTATTTCTAAAAGAGATTTTTTTTCCTGCACTTTTTTCTGAGGCAACTAAATATAGATCCTCAAACTTGAAGTTTTTTTTATCAAATACCTCAAGTGTTTTTCTACCAACATTTCCTGTTGCACCTACTATAGCTATGTTCATTTTAAAGCTGTTATACTAAATAAAAGGTAAATCGCAAACTTTACCACTGCAAATATCACTATTTATGCTTGCTTTTACCTTCTGGTCTACATTCCAATGTGATTTTTTCATCATGGCAATACCAATCACTTTTTTAAAATGTGGTGAATAGCATGCTGACCGTAATTCTCCAACGATGTTGTTCTGATCATCAGTAAGATCTAAAGATCCTGTTAAACTTATTTTCTCTATATCAAATTTAACTCCCATTAATTTTTTATTTATTCCTTCAGATTTAATTGTCTTCAATTTTTCTTTTCCTAAAAAGATAACATCACTATCAATGTTAATATATTTATCGAAACCACATTCATAAGGATTATCTCCATTATCCATATCATTTCCATGAGATAGCAGTCCACTTTCTATTCGTTCAATCAAATTAGGACATCCTGGTTTAACATTAAATTCTTTTCCAATTTCAAATAAATGATCATACAGTTTTAAGCCTGCTTCTGTATTTTGAACATATACTTCATAGCCTCCTTGTTTAGACCATCCAGATTGTGCGATAAGGTGTTTTGCACCTCCAAATTCAAAATAATCAAAACCAAAAAATTTTAATTTTGTGATCTGTTCTCCAAATATTTTTTCCATCAATTTAAATGATTTTGGACCTTGTATAGCCATGATATCAACTTTTGGCTCTGTGATTTCAACATCAAATTTATTTCCAATTGCTAATCCTTTAGCAAATAATATTACGTCCGTATCTGCAATAGAAATCCACCATTTATTTTCGTTAATTCTTAAAACAACTGGATCATTAATTAAACCAGCATTATCATCTATAATCGGACAATAATAACATCTTCCATCTTTAGATTTTGATAAATCTCTACAAGTCATCAACTGAACTAGTTTTGCAGAATCTTTTCCTGAAATTTCTACCTGTCTTTCAGCTGCTACATCCCAGATCTGAACATGCTCTTTTAAATGATGATAAGATTCTTCAATTGAACCAAAGGCAGCTGGAAGCAACATATGGTTATAAATTGTATAAGCAGTAACTCCCTGTTCCTCAATTCGAGAAGTATATGGAGTACTTCTAAGTCTTCTTGATTTTGCGATTAAAAAGTTTTTCATTTTTTCAAAAATTCTAAAACTTTGTCTCTCATTTCAAATGCTTTTTCAATCATAATCATATGTCCACAACCCTCTATTATATGTGTAGATGAATTATTAATTAGACTAGAAAATTTTTTTCCAGCTTCTAGATTAATCATCTTATCTAAAGAGCCAAAAATAAACATTGATGGGAATTGTATTAATTTAGCAGCATCAGAACCATTTTTGTAATTGTTACATGCAACAAGATCTACCGCCAGTATGTCTCTTATATCTCGAGGTGATTGTATTATTTTTTCTACTGGGTTACCTCCAATAAATCTTTTTGAACCTTCATAACCCCACTTCATCATTAATTTAACTGCATCGGAGTCCCCATTTTTTGCTAGATCAATTAAATCTGGATGTACTGGCATTTTATTTGAGCCTCCAATAAAGACTAACTTTTGTAATCTATCTTTATATTTGTGAGCATACTCAAGTATCTCCAAGCAACCTTGGGAATGACCAATTAAAATCAAATTATTTAGATTTAGTTCGTTAAAAGCCCGTTCTAACCAATCAGCTATTTTTTCAATACTATCTAAGCAAGGACCATCGGAATTACCATGCCCAGGCAAATCAATAGATAAAACGTTAAAATTATTATTTGAAAAAAATTGTTCTGTTAGAGACCAGACAATATGAGAAAGACCGCTCCCATGAAGAAATACTATTGTATCTTTATTTTGATCAATGCCCTGTCCTGCATCAGAAGCATAAACATTTTTATTTTCTAATTGAAAATTCAAAAATTACCTAAACTTGTTTTCTCAATTCAAATTTTTGTATTTTTCCTGTTGAAGTTTTTGGCAAATCACAGAACACAACCTTTTTAGGAACTTTAAATCCTGCTAAAGTCTCCTTACAAAAATCAATTAATTCTTTTTCAGATACCGGTTTATCTTTAACCATTTCAATAAATGCGCAAGGAACTTCGCCCCATTTTTCATCTGGTTTAGCAACAACTGCAGCAATCGAAACTGATGGATGTTTAGAAAGTGTATTTTCTATTTCAATTGAGGAAATATTTTCTCCTCCAGAAATAATTATATCTTTTGATCTATCTTGTATTTTTACATAACCATCAGGATGCATCACGGCTAGATCACCACTATGAAACCACCCGTCCTTCATAGCTTTATCGGTAGCTTCTTTGTCTTTAAAATAGCCTTTCATTACTACATTTCCTCTAATCATAATTTCACCAATTGTTTTTCCATCTTTAGGAACTTCTTTCATAGTTTCTGGATCCAAAACAGTTACACCTTCAGTATTTGGATATCTCACACCTTGCCTAGCTTTAATTTCATTTTGTTTTTCTTCATCAAAATTGTTCCACTCATCATTCCAAGCACACTGGGTAACATGTCCATAAGTTTCTGTTAAACCGTAAACATGCATAACTTCAAAACCTAATGCTTTCATTTTTTTGAAAATTATACTTGGTGGAGGTGCTCCAGCCGTTAAGACATAAACTTTTTGTTTTAATTTTTTTTTGTCACTTTCTGGTGCTCCGGTAATCATATTTAATACAATTGGTGCACCACCAAAATGGGTTACTTCATATTTTTCAATTAATTCAAAAATTTTTTTAATATCAATATTTCTTAAACAAATTGTCCTTCCATTCAACATCGGAACTGTCCATGGATAGCACCAACCATTACAATGAAACATTGGAACAACTGTTAAAAAATTTAATCTATTTGGCATATTCCAAGCTACCGAACTTCCTGTAGACATTAAGTACGCACCTCTATGATGATAAACTACTCCTTTGGGATTTCCTGTAGTACCTGAGGTATAGCTTAATGATATTGCTTGCCATTCATCTTCTGGCATTTGCCAATCGAAATTTTCATCACCTGTATTTAAAAAACTTTCATATTCTAAATCACCAATTTTTTCTAATTTCGATGGATCGGCATTTTTATCATCTATATCAATTACTGTAATTTTCTTATTTAAAGTTTTTAATGCTTTCTTAACTTCTCCATGCAATTGTCTATCAACTACTAGCACCTTTGCATCACTGTGATCTAAAATATATGAAATTGTATTTGCATCTAGTCTTATATTAATTGTATTTAATACTGCGCCTGCCATAGGCACTGAGTAATGTCCTTCGAAAATCTCAGGTGTATTGAAGGCCAAAAACGAAACTGTATCTCCTTTTTTAATTCCAATTTTTGACAGTGCACTAGCAAATTTTACAGCTCTTTTGTAAACTTCCTCCCAAGTATATTTCCTGTCTTCATAAATTATAGCTTCATAATTTGGATAAATTTCCCTTGCTCTTTTGAGAAACGTTAATGGAGTAAGTGGTACGTAATTAGCTTTATTTTTATCTAAATTTGTCTCGTAATGATTCATTATTAATTAAACTTAAAATTCATTATATTAGAACTTCCAGAAATAGCGGATTTGTAATGATACTCAGCTCTTGGCAATACCTTATCAAAATAAAATTTTGCTGTATTTATTTTATCACTATAAAATTCCTTATTTTTTTCAAAATCACTAAAACTTATATCTAAAATTTTGATCCAAGCATAAGCAATTGAAACATATCCCAGACTTCTTAAATAATCATTTGCTGCAGCACTAACATCGTCTTTTTCGATTTTATGTTTATCCTTAATCCAGTCGGTAAACTTAGATAAAATATCTAAATAATGATTTAATTCTTTTGAAAATGTTTTTACTTTTTCATTTTTACTATCACATTCAGATTTAATCATATCTAAAAACTTATTGATAACATCACCATTTTTATTTGATAATTTTCTAAATACTAAATCTGCTGCCTGAACAGAATTTGTTCCTTCATAGATTGGAGTAATACGATTATCTCTATATAATTGCTCTATTCCTTGGTCTTTAGTGTACCCATATCCACCATGTATTTGCATCGCGTCGTTCGTAATTTCCATAGCTAAATCTGTAAATAATGACTTAACAACTGGTGTCATCAATGAAACATAATCCAAAGCTTCTTGTTTAATCTTTTCATTAGGATGATAAAGACTCACCTCAGTTTGTTGTGATAACCAAAAACATAAAGCTCTTTCTCCCTCAATAATTGACTTCATATTAAGTAAAGATCTTCTAATATCCGCATGATCAATTATAAAGTCTGCACCATTTGTAGATTTTGAATTATTTGTTTTTCCTTGCTTTCTCTCTTTTGCATAAGCAAGTGAGTTTTGATACGCAATTTCAGAAATTCCTAAACCTTGAATGCCTACCACTATTCTCTCAAGGTTCATCATGGTAAACATGGCACTAAGACCTTTGTCTTTGTTACCAATCATATAACCAGTTGCTTCATCAAAATTTAACACACATGTTGCTGAACCCTTTATTCCCATTTTACTCTCTATAGATCCTGTTGAAATTCCATTTCTTTGACCAACACTACCATCTTCATTTACAATAAATTTTGGTACTAAAAATAAACTAATTCCTTTAGTGCCCGCAGGAGAGTCCGTTGATCTTGCTAAAACTAAATGAATAATATTTTCAGTTAAGTCATGATCACCAGAAGTTATAAAAATCTTTTGACCACTAATTTTATAGGTATCATCAGATTGTTTGACGGCTTTGGTTTTTAACAAACCTAAGTCTGTACCACAGACTGGTTCTGTTAAACACATAGTGCCACTCCATTTACCTTCGACGATCTTTGGTAAATATTTATCTTTAATTTCATCTGAAGCATGATGATTAATACAATTGTAGGCACCAATACTAAGTTCACTATATAATTTAAATGACAAACTGGCTGAGGAAAGCATTTCATCAAAGAACGCGCTTACTGTTTTTGGCATTCCTTGGCCTCCATATTTGGGGTCACAAGACAATGACGTCCAACCATCTTCAATGTATTTCTGATATGCTTCTTTGTAACCCGGTGGTGTTCTTACAACACCATTTTCTAAAATTGCTGGATTTTCATCACCTGCTTTAGCAAGAGGTAAAATTAAATTTTGATTTATTTTAGCTGCTTCTTCTAAAATATCTTTAACAAGATCTGCACTCACCTCATTATATTTTTCAAGCTCATTATAGTTTTTATTGTCTCTTAATTTTTCAAAGAGAAACATCATATCTTTTACTGGAGCAGTATAACTTGGCATATTTAAAGCTTAGAATAATTCTAGTTTTATTGCAATTTTGAAATTATCGCATCACCCATTGCTGACGTGGAAGTTTCTTTCATGCCTTCTGACATTATATCTTTAGTTCTTAACCCATCATTTAAAACATCTTGAACTGCTTTTTCTAAAATATCTGCTTCTTTATCAAGATCTAAAGAATACCTCAGTGCCATAGCAAAGCTCAAAATACAAGCAATTGGATTTGCTATCCCTTTACCAGCTATATCTGGAGCTGACCCGTGTATAGGCTCGTACATCGCTCTCATCTCACCATCTTTATTTTTTGCGCCCAAAGATGCTGATGGTAAAAGACCTAAAGATCCCGTTAACATTGAAGCTTGGTCTGACAACATATCTCCAAACAAATTATCTGTTACAATTACATCAAATTGTTTTGGGTTTCTTAAAAGCTGCATAGCACAATTGTCTGCTAACATATGACTTAATTCTACATCTTTGTATTCTTTTTCATGAAGTTCTTGGACTTCTTCTTTCCACAATTGTCCTGCTTCCATCACATTTGATTTTTCACACGAAGTAACCTTGTTTGATCTTTTTCTAGCTAAATCAAAAGCAATCCTAGCTACTCTAGTAATTTCACTAGTCGTATAAGTGTGTGTATTAATTCCTTTTCTTTCTCCATTTTCAATTGGCTTAATTCCTCTAGGTTCACCAAAATATATACCACCCGTTAACTCTCTTACTATCATTATATCTAGTCCTGAAACTACTTCTGGCTTTAGAGTTGAAGCATCGACTAATTGTTTAAAACAAATTGCAGGCCTTAAGTTAGCAAAAAGCTTTAATTCTTTTCTAAGTTTTAATAATGCTCTTTCTGGTTTTTTGGAAAATTCTAGGTTATCCCATGTAGGACCACCAACTGCTCCAAGCATAATTACTTCACTTTCTAGTGCTTTGTAAAAAACCTCATCAGTGATTGGGGTACCGTGTTTATCATAAGAACAACCACCAACTAGCTCCTGATCAATTTCAAAATCTAAAGATTTTTTATCATTAAACCAGTTAATAATTTTTTTTACCTCAGCTATTACCTCCGGACCAATACCATCACCAGGAAGTAAAAGTATTTTTCTTTTTTTCACTTTAATCATTAAATACCCAAGGCTTTTCGTTTTTTAAATTTGTTTCAAACTTTTCTATTTTTTCTGATTTTTTTAGCGATAAAGCGATATCATCAAGTCCTTCTAACAAACATTTTTTCTTAAATGGATCAACTTCAAATTTTAGCTCATTATTTCCATAAACTATTTTTTCCTCTTGCAAATCAATAGAAATTTCTTCTTGTCTATTTGCGTATTCAGATAGCTCTTTTATTTTTTCTTCTTCAAGGATTATAGGCAAAATTCCATTTTTAAAACAATTACTAAAAAAAATATCTGCATAACTTGAACTTATTACACAAGTAATTCCAAAATCTAATAAAGCCCAAGGAGCATGTTCTCTTGATGAACCACATCCAAAGTTTTTTCCAGCAATTAAAATTTTAGATTGATTAAATGGATCTTTGTTTAACACAAAATCATTTATTTCTTTGCCTTGATCATCATATCTCATTTCAAAAAACAAATTTTTTCCGAGGCCAGTTCTTTTGATAGTTTTTAAAAACTGTTTTGGAATTATCATGTCTGTATCGATATTTACAATTGGTAAATAAGCTGGGATACTTTTTAATTTATTAAATTTTTGCATTTAATTTTGATACTTTCTGACATCATCTAAATTACCTGAAATTGCAGCTGCTGCAGCCATTCCTGGACTAACCAGATGGGTTCTACCACCTCTACCTTGTCTTCCCTCAAAATTTCTATTTGATGTAGAGGCGCATCTTTCTTCTGGTTTTAATTTATCGGCATTCATCGCTAAACACATAGAGCAACCTGGTTCTCTCCATTCAAACCCTGAGCTAACAAAAATTTTATCTAGTCCTTCTTGCTCTGCTTGTTCTTTAACTAAGCCTGAGCCTGGAACTACTATTGCATTAACATGCGATGATACTTTTTTATCTTTTACGATTTTTGCTGCTTCTCTCAAATCCTCTATTCTGCCATTAGTACAACTACCAATAAATACTTTATCTATTTTTATATCTGTGGCTGCCATGTCAGGTTTTAAACCCATATACTTTAAAGCTCTTTCAATTGAATTTTTTTTATCTTCATCAGTCTCATTATTCGGATTTGGAACTTTTCCATCAATTGTTATTACATCTTGTGGTGACGTACCCCATGTAATCATGGGTAAAATTTCATTTGCGTTAAGGCTAATTTCTTTATCAAAACTAGCATCAGCGTCTGTTTTTAAAGTTTCCCAATAGTTCAAAGCTTTATCCCAATTTTCACCTTTTGGAGACATTGGTTTTCCTTTTAAATATTCAAAAATTTTTTCATCTGGTGCAATTAACCCTGCTCTTGCACCACCTTCAATTGTCATATTGCAAATAGTCATTCTTTGTTCAACACTTAAAGATCTTATTAAATCTCCAGCATATTCCACAACAGATCCTGTACCACCTGCTGTACCTATTTTTCCAATTATTTGAAGTATTACATCTTTAGAAGTAACTCCTAAAGGAAGTTCACCATTAACATTAATTCTAAAATTTTTTGCTTTCTTCTGAACTAGTGTTTGGGTTGCTAAAACATGTTCAACTTCTGAAGTTCCTATTCCAAATGCTAAAGCACCAAATGCTCCATGCGTTGCAGTATGACTGTCTCCACAAACAATAACTGTACCTGGTTGAGTAAAACCTTGTTCAGGTCCTATGATATGAACGATACCTTGCCTCTTATCATCCATACCAAATAACTGAACACCGAATTCTTTACAATTTGCCTCTAAAGTATCTACTTGAATTTTTGACTCTTCATCTGAAATACCTTTTGATCTGTCAGTTGTTGGAACATTATGATCTGCAACTGCTAAAGTTAAATTTGGGTGCCTAACTTTTCTATTAGAATTTCTTAATCCTTCAAAAGCTTGGGGGCTTGTCACCTCATGAATTAAATGTCTATCTACAAAAAGTAAAGATGTGCCATCATCTTGTTGATCAACTAGATGATCGTTCCAAATTTTATCGTATAATGTTGTAGACATTGAAAAAAAAATTATTTTTTTTCTGTAGAGCTTTCTGATTTTTGTTCTTCTTTAGGAGCCTCTGCTGCTGGAGCTGCTTCTGCTTTTGGAGCTTCTTCTTTAGTTGCTTCAACTGCAGGAGCTACATTTTCCTCTGTAACTGTTTCTGGTTTTGCCTCGATATCAATACCAATTTTTTTTCTAATTTTTTCTGCAATCCTTGCTGATTTACCGGTTCTGTCTCTTAGATAATAAAGTTTTGCTCTTCTTACTTTACCTGATCTAATAACTTTAATTGAGTCAATTAAAGTTCCAAATAGTGGGAAAGTTCTCTCAACACCCTCTCCAAATGAAATTTTTCTAACCGTAAAAGATGAGTTTAGATCTCTGCTTTTTTTAGCAATACACACTCCCTCAAAATATTGAATTCTGTCTTTTTTACCCTCGGTAATTCTCACACCAACTTTAACAACGTCTCCAGGATAAAATTCTGGAATTTTTTTCTCTGAAAGAATTTTGTTAACGTTATGCTGGTTTATTTCTTCAATTGTTTTCATGTTAGTATTTATCAAATTAATTCTTCTTATATTTTTCCCATAAATCTGGTCTTCGGACGCGTGTTATAGCCTCAGATTGAGATAAACGCCAGTGTTTAATTTTATTATGATCACCTGATAATAGCACGTCTGGTACAGCTTTTTCCTCCCAAATTTGAGGTTTTGTATACTGAGGGTACTCTAGAAGACCATTTTCAAAGGTTTCATCTAATTTAGAGTTTTCATTTCCTAATACACCTGGCAGCAATCTTAAAATACTATCTATAACTACATATGCCGCCGACTCCCCGCCTGACAAAACATAATCTCCGATACTAATTTCCTCAATATTTCTTGTTGAAAGTATTCTTTCATCCACACCTTCAAAATGACCACAAATTAAAGACAGAGATTTTTCATTAGCTAGTTCTTTTGCTAAATTTTGATCAAATTTTTTTCCTTTTGGTGATAAGTATAAAATTCTCTCACTCTCATTTTTGTTTTCATCTAAAGACTTTGCAAGAACATCTGCTTTTAACAACATCCCTGAACCACCCCCATAAGGTGTGTCATCTACTGTTTTATGTTTGTCGTCAGCTGCATCTCTTATGTTTACAACTTTAAGTTTCCATAAATTATTTGATAAAGCTTTTCCATAAAGTCCTTTAGATAAAGGACCAGGAAAAACCTCTGGATAAAGTGTAAACACTTGAGCTTGCCACATAAATAATCTTTAAATTATTTTTTTTCCTCTGCTGGAGCTGCTTCTGCTGCTGGAGCTTCTTCCTTAGGAGCTTCTGCTGCTGGAGCTGCTTCTGCTTTTGGAGCTTCTTCCTTAGGAGCTTCTGCTGCTGGAGCTGCTTCTGCTTTTGGAGCTTCTTCCTTAGGAGCTTCTGCTGCTGGAGCTGCTTCTGCTTTTGGAGCTTCTTCCTTAGGAGCTTCTGCTGCTGGAGCTGCTTCTGCTGCTGGAGTTGCTTCTGCTGCTGGAGCTGCTTCTGCTTTTGGAGCTTCTTTATTATCCTCTTCTTTTTTATTTCTCTCTTTTTTTGGCACTGCTTTATTTGGATTATTTCCATTTGCAGGCATAGGCATTAGTTCGTTCTCACCTAAAATTCTTGCTACTCTAGTTGTTGGTTGAGCTCCTTGACCAAGCCAATATTTAATTCTCTCAGCTTCTAGGCCCACTCTTTCTTTTTTCTCTTTTGGTAATAGAGGATTAAAAAAACCAACCTTTTCTATAAATCTTCCATCTCTTGCAAAACGACTGTCGGCAACAACAACTTTATAAACAGGACGTTTTTTTGTTCCACCTCTTGATAATCTTAATTTTAACATTTCTTCTCCTTTTTACTTTAATTGGTTAAATAGCTCTGGCGGTATACCTTTATCTGACATACCTTTCAGATTTCCTTTTGACATCTTTTTCATCATTTCAGACATCATTTTAAATTGCTTAAGCAATTTATTGATAGTGGCCGGATCTGTGCCAGAGCCATTAGCAATTCTTTTTTTTCTAGAACCATCTATTATTTTTGGGTTCTCTCTTTCTTTTTTTGTCATTGATAAAATAACAGCTTCATTTTTAGTAATTATACTTTCATCAATTCCCGCTGAATCCATTTGGGATTTAATTTTAGAAACTCCGGGCATAAAAGACATAATTCCCTCAATGCCACCCATTTTTTTCATTTGTCTTAATTGAGATAAATAATCTTCCATAGAGAATTGACCTTTTTTTAAATTTTCCTCTGCTTTTTTAATATTTTCTTCTCCTAAATCTTGAGCCGCCTTTTCTACAAGGGATACGATATCCCCCATACCTAGTATTCTGTTTGCAATTCTATCTGGATGGAATACTTCAAGATTATCTATTTTTTCGCCTATCCCTAAAAATTTAATTGGAACGTTTGAAACATATTTCATACTCACTGCGGCACCACCTCTTGCATCACCATCAGCCCTAGTTAAAATGATTCCAGATAAATTAACTGTATTTTTAAATTCTTTTGCCACTGAGGCTGCAACTTGACCTGTTAAAGAGTCTGCAACTAAGAAAGTTTCTGTTGGATTAATGACAGCTTCAATTTGCTTAATCTCACTCATCATTTGTAAATCGATTTGAGTTCTACCAGCAGTATCAAATAAAATTATTTCAGCTCCATTTAAATTAGCAGCACTTATAGCTCTTCTACAAATATCAGCAGGTTGCTGACCTTCTATAATAGGTAAAGTTAAAATATTATTTTGTTCTCCTAAAGATCTAAGTTGTTCTTGTGCAGCTGGTCTGTAAATATCTAGACTGACCATCATTACTTTTTTCTTTTTATTATTTTCTAAAAATTTTGCTAATTTTGCTGTTGTTGTTGTTTTACCAGAACCTTGTAATCCAACTAACATCATTGGCACAGGCGGTACTGCGTTTAAGTTTATCTCATTATTTGTTGCACCTAATAAGTCTACAAGCTCATCATAAACAATTTTAACAACCATATCCCCAGGAGAGGTAGACCTTATTATCTCTTGGCCTAAAGCTTTTGGTTTAACTTTTTCAATAAAATCTTTTGCAACATCCAATGAGACATCTGCTTCAAGTAAGGCTTGCCTAATGCCTCTTAAACCTTCATCTACTTGAGCTTCATCAAGTGAAGGTGCCTTTTTCAGAGAAGAAAAAATTTCTTCAAATTTATTTGTTAAATTTTCAAACATATTTATTACGCATAGCAGTAACGCACTAGTGGGCGAACCCTCGCTGACTAGTGTCGATCTCTTTGTTTCCAAAGACACCGCAAAGTTAATGTTTTTGCGGAAACGGCAACAACCTATAATAGAGGTTCAAAAAGTCAATAAATAAGTTAAATATCTATATATGGATATTAAAGCTTTTAAAATGGACGGTTTAGGTAATGATTTTGTCATCATAGATAATAGGCAAACAATTACAAATTTGACGAAAGAGCAAATAATAAAGATTTGTGACAGAAAATTTATTGGTTGTGACCAACTAATATTGATTAAAAAAAATGATATTTCAGATGCTTCACTAGAATTTTATAATTCAGATGGAGGAATGTCTGGTGCGTGTGGAAATGGTACAAGATGTATTGCTGATTTATTAGGCAAAGAAAATAACAAAAAAGAAATTGTCCTAACAACTTTATCTGGCAAATTAAAATCAAATATTGTTGGAGAAAAAATGGTTTCAACAGAAATAGGTATTGCAAAAACAAAATGGGATGAGATTCCATTGTCTAAAGAATTAAATACGAATAATTTAGGAATTAAAATTAATGACAAAAATAATAACGACTTTTCTGGCGGAACTGCTGTAAATGTTGGAAATCCACATGTTGTTTTTTTTGTTGATAATAACGAAAATTTTGAAATTGAAAAAATTGGACCAAAAATTGAAACCCACTCTCTATTTCCAGAGAAATGTAATGTTACTTTAGCAACTGTTGTTAACAAAGAATTGATAAAAGTTAGAGTGTGGGAAAGAGGAGCTGGGCTTACCAAAGCTTGTGGAACTGCAGCTTGCGCAACAGCTTTTGCCGCAAAACAAAACGGACTGGTAAATGATAAAGTTGATATTGAATTTTCTACAGGTAGATTGACAATTTCAATTGATGAAAACAATAGTATTCATATGAAAGGACCAGTTTCAGATATTGAGGAGATAAATTTTAAAATTTAATGGGAATTTTTGAAAAATTTAAATCAGGTTTTAAAAAAAGTGCCTCAGCTTTTACAACGGGTTTAAGAGATATAGTTGTAAAAAAAGAGATTGATGACAAAACATTAGACAAAATTGAAGATTACTTAATTCAATCAGATGTTGGTATTGTTTCGGCTTCAGAAATAAGAGAAATAATTTCTCAAACAAAAATTGATCCCAATAAAGATTTAACAGACGAAATAAATAATATTTTAAAAAATTATATTATTTCAATAATGAAACCTTTGGAAAATATTGAATTCTTCAAAAAAAAAGAAAAATTAAATGCAACATTAATTTCAGGTGTCAATGGTGTTGGAAAAACAACTACTATTGGAAAAATAAGTAAAATATTAAAAGGTAATGGAAATAAAGTAATGCTAGCTGCATCAGATACTTTTAGAGCGGCAGCCATAGAACAGTTAGAAAATTGGGCAAACAAAGTTGATGTTAAAATTACAAAATCATCTCAAGGCTCTGATCCTGCATCAGTTGCCTACAAGGCTATTGAAGAGGCATTAAATAATGATTTCAATCAAGTTTTAATTGATACAGCTGGGAGATTACAAAATAAAAAAAATTTGATGGAAGAATATAAAAAAATTGCAAACGTTACTAAAAAAATTGATCCTGATGCTCCACATGATGTTATTTTGGTTTTGGACGCAACTTCAGGTCAAAATGTAATTAATCAAGTTGAAGAATTTAATAAAATTATTCCAATAACTGGTCTTATTATGACAAAGTTAGATGGTACGGCAAAAGGAGGTATTCTTTTAGCAGTTGCTAAAAAATATAAACTACCAATTATTGCCCTTGGATTAGGTGAAAAAGAAGATGATTTGCAAATTTTTGAGGCCGAAAAATTCGCAGAAGCATTTACTCAAATTAATTAATTAAGGTACTAGAAATTAAAGGTTTATAAAAACTACACTTATAATTTTCTCTAAATTCATAATGTCCGCAATTTTTAGCTATGGAAGAAATAATAAAATCAAATTTTCCATTTACAGGATAAAGCTCTAACTTTTTTTCAACAATATCAAATTTAAAATTAGCCTTTAAACTTTTTACAGCACTAATCATCACCAGAGTTTTGTTATCTTTTAAAAGATAATATGCAAAATCATCTGGGAAAACTGGGAAATCATACTCTTGCAAAAAATATTTTGCAGTTTTGGGGAACCATTCATAAGAGATTAATGGCAAAGACTCTTTTGTTTTATAGTTATAAATATAAAGATCTTTTGGAAAATCATTAATATAATTTGAATTTTCTCCCCGAGCCAAGACAGCTTTTTCGCGGGTTTTAAAATATAATGCAAAATTTTCATCGTGCGAATTCATTTGATCTATATGAAAAAGGCTATCTACAGATGCTAAATTTTCTTTAGCATTTGATAAATTACTTAAAGAAAACAAGATAATAAAAAATATGAAAAGATTTTTCATAATGTAACTTAAAAAAAAAATTTGAGTTATATTTGTTTAGATTATGGCTTAATTTAAACTATCAACAAATGATTTAAGGGCTAATACAAGTTTATCATCATATTCCATCATATGATCGTCATATTTTGTAAAATATGAATATTTGGGTTCACTTGCTAAATTAAAAATTTTTTTACCCATCCAAAATGGAACAATTTGGTCAGCCTCACCATGCATTACTAATACTGGAATATTAATATTTTTAATTTTTTCATTATTTTCATACTTATCTTTTAAAATTAAACCTACTGGAATATATGGATAAAAATTTTTCGCAGCCTCTATCATTGATGTGAAGGGCGTTTCTAATATTAATCCTGCAAAATTTTTATTCTGAGTAATTTCAGTGGCAATGCCAGTTCCTAATGACTCTCCATAAATAATTATATCTTCTTCTTTTAGACCTTTTTCTTTAAGCCAGTTTATTGCACTAACACCATCTGTATAAAGACCCTCCTCACTTGGTTTTCCTTTATTACCGCTAAACCCTCTCCATGCAATAATTAAAAAATTAACATCCATGTCTTTAAAATGATTTAACTTATGGATTCTGTTTTCAAGTGTCCCTGCATTTCCGTGAAAATAAACTATTGTTTTATAACTTTTTAAATTTTTATTATGAAACCAGCCTAAAAGATTAATATTATCAGTTGTTTTGATGGTAACTTTTTCAATGTTAACTTCTAAATTATCTCCAGAATAATTATTCTCATCAGGATGATACATTAAATTTCTTTGAAAAAAGAATAAGAAAATTAATATAATTAAGTAAATTGCAACAATACCAATAAATAATTCCAAAAAAAAATTCCTACGTTTTATTTTCATATTTTTTTCTATTTAATATTAAAAAAAATATATAAGAAATAATACTTAAGATTAAGAAAACTGAAAAAGCTGATTTAAAAGCAAATATTTCTGTGTGACCCTTGCCTTTAACAATATCTATCACTAAGCCCATTAGCCATTGCATTATGAATGTTCCTGCAAATATTAATAAATTAAATGAAGTTAGTGCTTTACCAGCAGAATAACCTGAAAAAGAAAGGCCTACAGCTGGCTGTGTAACTGATAAAAAAATTGAACTTAAAATAAATAAAGTTATGTAGAATGCACCCGCTTTTGGGCCTAACAATATAATCACAAACATTACAGAAAAACTAATTGGCAAACCTAATTTAAGTATTCTTTTTGCAGTAAAACCTAAAGCTGAAATTTTTGGTAAAAAATAACCCCACAAAAAAAAGGATATCAACATAGTTACATTGATCCAAAATAATCCTGTAGCGCTCTGAAGTGGTGTATAACCAGCAACTCTAGTCATCCATGGGCCAGCCCATAAAGTTTGTATAGCCATTAATCCCCCATAATTAAATAAACCCATTGGAATTACACTTATAAAAAATCTATTTTTCCAAACTTCAGATAAAGTTCCAGTATTACTTGGCTCTTCCAACTCTTTATTTTTAGTTAAATTCCATTTTGGAATGAAAACTAACATTAAAAAAATACTAATTAAAATTAAGATAGCGATACCTCCAAATATCCATCTCCATCCAAAACTAGGCAATAAAAGTTGTACAGGCAATGTGGATGACAAAAAACCTAATGATGCAATCATTAGCATCCATGAGTTTGCTCTTTGTTGCTGATTTTCTGCATACCATATTCTGTAACCCGTTAACGGAGCCATCAAACAAGCACTTACACCTACACCAATTAGAATTCGTGAAACTAACAATCCTGAAAAGCTTTCAGCTAAAGCAAATGATCCTGTTCCAACCAATGCAATTAATAAAAAAGAAGAGACAATTTTTTTTGGTCCATATTTATCTAACAAATATCCAAGCGGTATTTGCATACAAGCAAAACCTAAAAAATAACCTCCAGCTAATAATCCTAAATCAGCTGCTAATAAATTAAATTCTGAGGTTAATACTGGTGAAAGTGTTGCAGTAATTGCACGTAATAAACATGATAAAAAATAACCAAATGCAAATACAAAAAAAACAACAATAGCCTGTTTTTTTGGTAAAATATAATTTTCCATTAATTAAAAGTTTAAAGATATATCTCTATGAACTGAGTTACACCTTGCAACAAATTTAGCTTGTTCTTTAGTTAATCTGTTTTGAAGTCTAAGACCAATATTATGTTTAATAACATCATTATATTTAATTAATTCAGGCATCAAATTCTTATTAGCATCATCTCTCCATGAAACTTCTAAATTAAAAAGATCAAAAGTCTCTGAGCTTACTTCAGACAATTTTTGCTCATCTACCTCATCATTATCTATAACAGATATTAGGTCATCTAATTTATTTGCAAATTCTTCGGTTCCAGAAATTTCTCCTAGTTTTTCAAAAAGATTATCAATTATTGATATTGCGTTTTCGTAATTTTTATTATCAATATTATATTTTAATTCTTTTATTTCCGGTGAAAGTTCTTTTAATTTTTCATTATCGTTTATAAACATTACTATTTGATCCAGAGTTTCATAAGCTTCATCAACGTTTTTTCTATATCTTTTAGTTCTTGTGTTTTTTGCTTTGTGCAATATTTCAAACTCTCCATTTTTAGCTTTCCAATTTTCAGGAACTTTATTTTGAAGTTCTTTAATTTCTAACTCGTAATTCTCGATCTTTAATTCTAATTTATTTTTATCTGATAAATTATCATCATCTAAATTTCTAATTTCAGATTTTGTTTTTTTAATTTTCTGGTCTATTTTTCTAATTTTTTTCTCAATTTTTCTTACATTGAAATGCAAGTCCCTATAATCTTTTGTAAATAATTCATATTCTTGTTCCGTTTTTTGAAGTTTTTTAACAATAGCAAAAGTCCCAAGCGCATTATCAAAATGCTCTTCAAAAATATCTAGTTTATCCATTGGAAGATTTGCGGGAGTTAATTTCTGCATGTCTTTTATTGCATTAGTAATTCTTTGTTCTTCAGTGTTGTAAATCGCAAATTTATACTCTTGTAAGCAATATTGTAACTTTGGATTCATCGGCGGTGGAGCAACGTTCGATGTTAAATATGTTCTTGCTGGTAGATAGTTTACTAATGATGGATAGAAACCAACAATTCCAAGACCTATTAATTGTAAAATAATGAATGGAACAACACCTTTCCAGATATTTAAAGTAGTAACAAGTTTTGAAGCTACACCTTTTAAGTAAAATAATGCAAAACCAAACGGTGGTGTTAAAAAGGAGGTTTGTAAATTCACCCCAATCATTACACCAAGCCAAATTGCACTTACATTAGCTCCTGGTTCAGCTAATAATATCGGAGCAATGATAGGAACAACAACAACGGCTATTTCTATAAAATCAAGAAAGAAACCTAGTAAAAAAATCACTGCCATTACAACAATAAACTGTGTCCAAAATCCCCCTGGCAAATCTTGAAGAAAATCTCTTACTAGCTCTTCACCTCCAAATGCTCTAAATCCAGAGGTTAACATTGCTGCACCTAATAAAATTATAAAAACCATTGAAGTTGTTACACATGTTTCTGTAACAACCTCTCTTAAAACATTCTCAATTTTGTATGCTCTCCAAAAACTCCAAACAATTCCAATTAAAAAAGTAATTGTAAAAAATCCAGTGATAAAAATTGCTGTAAGATCTCTAGTTTCTACAGCCTTAATATTTAAATTATAATTCTTAGACAAAATATAAATTGGAATAACAGATAAAATTGCAATTATAATTGGATAGTAAGCATCTTTTTTACCTTTATGTAAACGATAACCAGCCATCATGGTTGCACCTATTGCTCCAATTGATCCAGCTTGATTAACGGTTGCAATACCTAAAAGTATAGATCCTAAAACTGCAAAAATTAAAGCAAGGGGAGGAATAATTACTATTAAAACCTTAATCCAAAATTTTGAGTCAAAATTTCCTTTAAATGGAACGGGAGGAGCTGCCTTGGGATTTAGTCTTGCGTACACAAATACATAAATCATATATAAACCAACCAATACTAAACCAGGTAATAATGCCCCCAAAAACATATCTCCTGCAGAAGTAGATCCCACTCTAAATTCTCCAGGCATATTAAATTCACCAGTTAAAATTTTGTAATCAGTCTGACGCATAGTATTTGCAACGTCTGCTGCGCTAGCTAATTGATCTGCTATAATAATTAATACAATTGAAGGAGGTATGATTTGCCCAAGAGTTCCTGATGAACAAACAATACCACTTGCTAAACTTTTATCGTATTTATTATTAAGCATTGTGGGTAATGATATTAATCCCATTGCTATTACTGTTGCGCCAACAATACCCGTGGTAGCTGCAAGTAACGCCCCAACAAAAATTACTGATATTCCTAAACCTCCGGGGATAGGTCCAAACAACTGCCCCATTGTAACTAAAAGATCTTCCGCAATTTTTGATTTTTGCAGCATGATCCCCATGAAAATAAATAAAGGAATTGCAATTAAAGTATCAGTTTCTACATCCCAGTAGTTACTCCTAAAGTTTGTAATACCGGCGGTTAACCATTCTTTGGGGCCATCAACAGCAAAATAAGCACTACTATCTCCTGCAAATAAGTAACCAAAAAAAGCAGCAAGCCCGATTGAAATTATTGCTGATCCAGGTAATGCAAAAGCTACTGGAAAACCAGAAGCTAATGCTCCAATCATTATAATTACAAGTAAAGCTAAAAATAAATGTTCCATTATTTAATTCTTTAAAAGTTTATGACTGCTACTCATAAAGTAGCTAGTGAATTGAGTTAACATACTTACTGCAAACACAGCTAAATAAACTGCCATTAGATAAAGTAAATATAATCCGTTTGAACCTTGCTGCGTAATTTCAAATGAAATTACAGGACCATTGATGATACTAGCTTTGCCCCCCATGCCTAAAAATATTACAATCAAACATAATGGAATTCCTAGAATTAATGACCCAATTGCATTAGTCCATGCTTTTTTACGTTCGCTAAAACCAGTATAAAGCACGTCAACTCTAACATGGCCCTCGTGAATTAATGCATAAGCGCTTGCAAATAAATAAAGGGCTGCATACCAAAAACGAACGAGATCACCTTGGAATGCTTGTTCATATTGAAAAATAAATCTTGATAATACAATTAAAAATTCACTTCCAACTACTAAAACTGCTAACCAAATAAATCCTACAGATCTTGTAAAATAACCAATTACAAAAGAAGCTAATATTAAAGGAAAGTGTATATATGTAATTCTAAAAGTGGGTATTACTAAATTAATCTTAAGTTGTTCGCCAAAAATTGGCTCGACTAGTTTTTCCACAACCATAAATGAAATAAAAAAATCTGCTACTCCAACAATTAATACAGCCCAGAAAGAAGATCTCACAATATAAGCTGTAATTTTTGTTAAGATCTCAGAGTCAGTCTGTAATGTTTGTTTTATAGATTTCAAAACAAAAAATATAACTCCTATGAGAGATACAAAATAAAATAATAATTGAATATATGATAAGTTTATTACTAGCCCCTCTAAAGGCTTATTTAATTTTTTAAATCCAAATAATTCATGATGAGCAAAAAGTTTTTTAACACCTGGCCAATCAAACCAAACTGTTAAAACATTATTGATTAAAAAAACTAATGTTAAGGTTAAAATAGAATAACTAAATATTCTTATTAAAATAGATAAGTTATTTTTTGCCACCATATTAAAAATCTTTTTATGATATATAAAAAGAGGGCCCATTTAAGGGCCCTCTAGTATTAATTAGAATTTAATTATACTCCTAATGCTCTATTTCTCTGAGCAACATATGGCCCATCAGACAAGTTAGTCCAAGCACCAATTTCCTTACGACCTTTAACAAAGGCAGCATGTACTTTTTTAGCAAGAGCACTATGTTGTTGAACTTCATCGAAAACCTCAGCAGCACCTTTAGCGAAAGCATCGTAAACTTTATCGTTAAACTTCTCTAGTTTAACTCCACTTTCGTTAACTAATCTTGCTAGTGCAGCTCCGTTTTTAGCATTGTATTCAGCCATTGTAGTCGTGTCAGCCCAATCACATGCAGTTTTAATAATTAACTGATCTGATTTTGACAAACTAGTAAACCAAGATTTGTTAACTCCACAAGCTAGTGTAGATCCTGGTTCATGCATTCCTGGATAGTAATAATACTTAGCAGCTTCCTGGAACTTCATAGCTTCGTCGTTCCAAGGTCCTACCCATTCAGTTGCATCAATTGCACCTGACACAAGGTTTTCATAAATTTGTCCACCAGGAAGTGAAATTGGAGAACCACCAAGTTTTCCAAGAACTTGTCCACCTAAACCAGGCATACGCATTTTTAAACCTTTAAAGTCATTAGCTGATCTAATTTTTTTGTTAAACCAACCACCCATTTGCACTCCAGTGTTACCAGCGGCAAAACTCTGTGTTCCGAAATCATCAGTCAATTCATCCCACAACTCTTGTCCACCAGCAAATTTTAACCACGCATTCATTTCAGCATATGTGAAACCAAATGGAACGGCAGTAAAATATCCAAATGCAGGGTGTTTTTTAACCCAGTAGTAATCAGCACCGTGATACATTTGCGAGTTACCTGATGCAACTTCGTCAAATGAGTCAAATGCTTTTACCCTTTCATTAGCAGCATAATAAGTAACTTGGATTCTTCCGTCACTCATATCGCTTAATCTTTTAGCAAGTCTTTGAGCACCAGTTCCTAAGCCTGGAAAATCTCTAGGCCAAGTAGCTACCATAGAAGCTTCAACTCTTTCTTTGGCAACAGCTGGAGCAGATAAAGCAACAGCAGCAACACCAGTTGCGGCTGCAGTTTTAAAGAACTTACGTCTTGAAGGTGATCTAGAAACCTTCAATGATTTTTTTTCTTTAATCATTAGTATCTCCTCTTCTTTGTTAATTAACTGTACAGAGTAAATTACAATTGTGCGTTTAAGTCTAGAGTAAAATAACTTTAAAAGATTGTATTACAATCTGAGGTAGTAAATTGTAGATTAATTAAAATTATTTTTTGTCAAAAAATGCTTCATAAACCATCATGAAGATTGCAATTGCCATCAATATATACACCGGCAAGACATCAAAAAAACCAATCATAGTTGATCTTGTTAATGTAGTTGCCAAACCAACTAAAAAAGCTGTTGCAAGTAAAGTTCCTAGAAATGTTGTAAATTTTTGCATTTAATTATTACATTCCTTTTCTAACCAATTAGCAATACCTAAAAATCTATGATCATCGTACTTAGCACCAGTTAACTGGACTCCTAAAGGCATATTTGCATCACCTTGTAACAATGGGAGTGATATACATGGAGTTCCAAGATAAGACCAAACTTTATTAAATTCTGCAGAACCAGTTGTTTTTAAACTTTTGGGAGCAACACCAGGACTAGCAGGTGATAAAACTCCATGATAATCTTCAAATACTTCTTCATAAGACTCATAACTTCTTTTCATGAAATCCAGGGCCTCAGCATACTCTTTTGCTGAATGTTTATTACCTTTAACAATTGCATCTTGCATTGGCTTAGATAATTTATTTTTATACTTTTTATAATATAATCCAAAATTATTTGCTAAATCAGTTTCATACATAATTTGATGATATTTATGAATATCTTTAAAATAAGAAGGGTTATCAAAAACCTCAATATTTTTTTTAAAAGACTTTATAAAATATTCAAAAGCTTCTCTGGATTTTTTTTTCAATATTTTTCCAATAATCTGTTTTATAAAAAATAAATTTAGGTTCAAACAAAGGACCTTTTTTTGTTTCCACAAGAATATTCTCAGCTGAATAATGAACGGTTGCAGAGTCAAAATTATCTTTTTTAATTAAAACTTTTGAAAGTAATGCAACGTCTTCTACTGATCTTCCAAATACACCTATGTGATCTAATTTTTCTGAAGTTTTAAGTACACCATTTCTTGAAATTAACCCGTAAGTTGGTTTGTAACCTACAACTCCACAATATGATGCTGGTCTTATTATTGAACCACCTGTTTGCGAACCAATTGATAAAGGTGCCATAAACGAAGCAACAGCTGCTGCAGATCCACTTGAAGAACCGCCTGGAGTTCTTGAATGATCATGTGGATTAGTAGTTTTAGGAGGGCCAAGATATGCTAATTCAGCTGTAGCTGTTTTACCCATTACGATTGCGCCAGCTGCTAATAATAAATCAACTATTTCTGCATTTTGTGAATAAGATTTGCCCTTTCTAATTACAGTTCCACATTCGGTTGGCATATCAAGAGTTCCAACAATATCTTTCACAGCAACAGGAACACCATGCAATGGTCCTAAAGGTTTACCTGATCTTCTATATTCGTCAGCTTCTGCTGCTTTTTCTAGTAAAAGTTTTTTATCAAAGTGTGCCCAAGCCTTTACATCTTTTTCAAATTTATTAATTCTTTCTATATACTTTTCACATATTTCTACTGATGTTAATTGAGCGTCTTTTATTTTCAAAGCAAGCTCTTCAGCTTTAAGAGAAAAAATATCTATCATGTCTTTTAGTTAGCAAATAACGTTTCTGGTAACCATAAAGCAATTGCTGGAAACATATACATTAAAAACATAGCGAAAATTACAATCGCTAAAAACGGCATAATACCTCTAAAAATATCCATTAATTCAACGTTTGTTTTTTGAACTCCTTTTAAATAATAAGCCGACATTGCCATTGGTGGAGTTAAAAAGGAGGTTTGTAAATTTAAAGCAATTAACATTGCAAAAAAATATGGGTTAACTCCAAAAATTTCTAATAGGGGTAAAAAAATTGGAACAAAAATAATTAAAATTTCAGTCCACTCCAATGGCCACCCTAAAAGGAAAATTATAATTTGTGTAATTACTAGAAATTGCCAAGTTGAAATATTTATAGAAGTAAAAAAATGTTCAAAAACTTCATGTCCACCTAGGTAAGAAAATACTGAAGAAAAAGTCCAAGATCCGATAAATAACCACATAATCATAGCCGTTGTTTTAGCGGTTAAAAAAACAGACTCTTTAAAGTTTTGCCATTTAAGGGTTTTATAGAACCAAGATAAAATCAATGCTCCAAAGGCTCCTGCTGCTGCGGCCTCTGCTGGTGTTGCTATTCCAGCTAAAATTGTTCCAAGCACTAACATAATTAATCCGAAGAGAGGTACAAAAGAAACTAATACCTCTTTTAAAATTTCTGCACGAGGTGGGATGTCTTCTTTTGGAGGTCTAGGTGCAATGGAAGGATTCAGCCATGCTCTTATAACCGCATAGCCAATGTACAATCCTGCCAAAAGTAAACCTGGAAAGATAGCAGCTGCAAAAAGTCTTAAAGGTGATAATTGAGCAATAACTGAGTAAACAATCAGCATAATGCTTGGCGGTATTAGAATACCCAAACATCCTCCAGAACATATTATACCTGATGCAAATTTTTTATCGTAACCAGCTTTTACCATTGCTGGCCAAGCTAATAATCCCATCAACGTCACTACTGCACCAATAATTCCTGTTGCTGTAGAAAACAGTGTACAAGTAATTAATGCAGCAACGGCCATTGATGCTGGAAGTCTGTGCGCAGCTAATCTTATGGCAAAAAACAATTTTGCTACAATTCCTGCTCTTTCAACTAAATAACCCATAAACAAAAACAACGGTACAGCTGTCAGAACATTATTATCCATAACAGTATAAGTATTTTGAACAAATAATTGAAAAATTCTATTATCAAAAATGTGTTCCATCATAGTCGCGTCGTAGTAAGCGTAATATCCAAACGCGATACCCATCGCCATCAATGTAAATGCAATTGGAAAACCTAAAAGAACTGCAAATAGAAATATACCCATCATCAAAATTGCAACTTCTGGATTTGAAAGACTAAATAACATTTGATTTATCTTCCTCTTGTGATGTTCTCATTAACATTTGTTCTGTTTCCTCAGCAACTACCATTCGCATAGGCCATTGTCCTGTTTTAATGCAAATGATTGATCTAAAAACTTCTGCAATTCCTTGAATAACTAATAATGTGCCTGCAGCAGGTATCATAGATTTAACCATGTAAATCTGTATTTGAGCTGGACTACTCCAACTTGTCTCTTTTATTTTCCAAGCTATTGCAGCGTATTCATATCCGTAAAATGCTAAAGCAACGACGCCTGGAAAAAAGAAAATAAAATAAAGGACTAAATCTATCCAAGCTTGAGTTCTTTGTTTAAATAATCGGTAAATTACATCACCTCTTACATGGGCTTCAGTCGCTAAGCAGTATGCACCTGACATCATTAGTATTGCCCCGTACATTTGCATACTAAAATCAAAATTCCATAAAGTTGGCTTGTTAAAAACATAAGCCATAACAACTTCGTATACTGTTCCGCCCATTAAAATCACAATACACCAAGAAAATGCTTTACCCATTGAAGTACTAAGTGTATCCGCAAATTTAATGAAAGTTTCCATCAGTAAAAAATATAATAAATTGAACAAAAAAAAAAGGGGGTTTTTAAACCCCCTTTTTGAAATTTACTAAAGTTAATTAGATTTTAACTTTCTCAATTGGTCCAAACTCATTTTCATAAGCTAATTTGTAGTTCGGTTGATTCATCAACAGATACTTCATAGTTCTCTTAGCGTATGCTTTTTGAGAGTCTACCACTTTCTTAAAGAAAGCATCTTTTGCAGCAAACTCACCAATAACTTTATCCCAACCTTTTAATTGCTCTGCAAGGATAGCGTCTGATGTTTGGTAAACATTAACTTTATGCTCGTTCATCAATTTAGCTAAGTCAGTTGAATATCTAACTAATGCTTTAAAGTAGTTATCTGAGTTTGCAGCGTAAGCGGCATTCTTCAAGATAGCTTGATGAGCAGGCGATAAGCTATTCAGTCTCTTTGTATTCACTGGAATTTCAAACATTTCCTGAGATTGGTGGAAACTTCCTAAGTGATAGTGTTTAGAGACATCCTGCATTCCAAACTGTGAGTCTGATGTAGGGTTGTTAAACTCTGCAGCATCAATCAAACCAGTTTTCATTGCTGGTTGGATTTCACCGCCTGGTAATTGTCTAACGACCATTCCCATAGCAGTTAAAACGTTAGTCGCTAGACCAACTGTTCTATACTTCATGCCTTTAACATCAGATACTTTTGTTACATTCTTTTTAAACCAACCAAATGGTTGAGCTGGCATTGGCATATGGAAGAAACCAGTGTAATTGAATCCAACACTTTTTACTGCTTCTTCGTATAATGCTCTACCTCCACCGTACTCCATCCATCCCATAACTTCTTGAGATGACATTCCGTATGATGGTCCAGTTCCAAAAAGAGACGCAGCAGCATTTTTACCATACCAATATGCAGTCACCCAGTGACCCATATCAACTACACCTGAACTTACTGCTTGTCCAATTTCTGAAGTTTTAACAACAGCTCCAACTGGTTGAACATCGATTTTAAGTTCTCCAGCTGACATGTCGCTAACCATTTTTGCGTAATCTCCCGCCATTTCAAAAAAGATATTAGCGCCTGAAGGCCAAGCTGCTTGCATCTTTAATGTTAATGGAGCACCAAATGCAACATTTGGCATTGCTACTGCTGTAGCTGCTGCCGCTCCTGTTGCTGCTGCCGCTTTGAAGAACTTTCTTCTTGAAGGAGTTTTAGAACCCTTCAATGATTTTTTATTTTTAATCATTATATTCTCCTCTAGTTAATTAACTGTAAGAATTTAAACACAAAATTAATTTAGAGTCTTTCTAAAAAGAGGTACAGATTGTCACTACAATCTAAAATTTTCAATTTGGAGTTGATTTTTATATTAATTTATTATCTTCATACACACAGCATTTTTCTGCGGGTATGTGGAGTTTAACATTCTGATTAGGTATTTCGGTTTCTCTTGTAACTTTTGATTTAATTGTGAGATCTCCCATTCTGGCAGTGATCAATTTATAGTTTCCTAGATCCTCAACCTTTTCAACATTAACGTCAATTAAGTTTTCATTTTGGTTTCGTGCAATTTTAATAAATTCAGATCTAATTCCTAATTTAATATTTTTTGTCTTTAAATTAGATAAATTTGTATGGGTTTTAATTAAAGTATTGTTTATTTTTACACTATCATTTGAGGAAGCTTCACTTTCAAATAAGTTCATGGCTGGTGAGCCAATAAAGTATCCAACAAATGTAGTATTTGGTCTTTCAAAAAGTTCTTTAGGGGAACCGGTTTGGACCACCTCTCCTTCACTCATTACTATTATGTTATCTGCAAAAGTCATCGCTTCGTTTTGATCGTGCGTTACATAAACTAATGTTGTTTTATATTGCTCATTAATTTCTTTAAGATTTCTTCTCAATCTAAATTTTAAATCTGGATCGATAACAGTTAGAGGCTCATCCATTAAAACAGCAGCTACGTCCTCTCTTACAAGACCTCTTCCTAAAGATATTAATTGCTTTTGATCTGCTGTTAATTTTCTCGCAGGGAAACTTAAAAAAGATTTTAAATTTAAAGTTTCAGCAACTGAATTAACTCTTTCATCAGTTTTACTTTTAGAAAAATCTCTACATTTAAGTGGAAAAGCTAAATTTTCGTAAACAGTCATTGTATTATAAATAACTGGAAATTGAAAAACCTGAGCAATATTTCTATCTTCCGTTTTTAAATCTGTAACATCTTTATCATCAAATAATATTCTTCCAGCAGAAGGTCTCACTAAGCCAGACACAATATTTAGCATTGTAGTTTTTCCACATCCAGAAGGTCCTAAAATTGCATATCGATTTCCATTTTCCCAAGTCATTGAGAAAGGGTTTAAAGCATAGACTGGATTTGGATCATTTGGATTGTATGAGTGAGATATATTACTTAAATCAATTTTAGCCATTCAAACCTCCAAAAGGTGAAGATGCTAATTTTCCATCAGCATGAAATGCATAAGCTCTATTA